>NZ_JADPIQ010000100.1:0-37859 GCF_023073015.1 Bradyrhizobium sp. 87 | reverse complement strand
CCATCCCGGCTCATCCTTGAGGGGCGATCTTGTGGTCGTCATGTTCGCGAGCCGGGCTTGCGGTGGACGCGGCAGCGTTCGGGTGCGAGAGGCCAAGGGCAGGGCGGATTGCTCTCCGTGAGCCCAAGGCTTCGTTCCGACGAGCGGCGCTGCTAGGCTTCGTCTCGTCTGTAAGTTTCCGGCTCCGTCGACAGGGCTGGAAAAACTGCGGCGAAATGGCGAGCCGTGCGTACGGCAAAACCGTGTGGTCCTGGCCGTCGTTGCTACGGTCAAGCTCTTGCGGATGCGGCAGTCGCGTCAACCGGCGCGGTGCCGGTGACTTTCGTTGGGACGAGGGAGGCCAAAAGGAACTCGGCTCCCGGGAGAGCACGGCATAAGCCGTCCAACCATCGCGCAGGGAAGGCCGAGTGATTGGCTACACCTGTATGCTGCTGTGCGGTTTCCTTGCGCTACATTTTCGCGCAGCGGACCGCGGGTGCCAGCCGGCACCCGGCCTTCCCTGCGCCCTCTTGGACAAGAGGGTCGAGCGACGAAGCAAAGCTCGGGCGAAATCAGCCGCGAGAACGCGAAGGCGTGTCTGCGATTGGACTGGCGCTGCCGCCTCATACTCCGTCATTGCGAGCGCAGCGAAGCAATTCAGAAATGCATCCGTGGAAAATGTCTGGATGCTTCGTCGCAAGAGCTCCTCGCAATGACGACGTGGAGGCAGTTTCGCTGATCGCGCTAGGCTTCCGGCATCACCGTCCCGCTGGTGCAGACATCGCGCCGTTGGAATAGCGGGACCAGTCGGGCCCGGTCGGCTGCGACGGCCAGAGCGCGGCGTTGGAGTCGCGCACCGACTGGGTGATGGGATGGGGCTGCGCCTTGCGGACATGACGGCGGTCGTTCGCCGCGGCAGTCTGGATGGTGGCGGCGGCAATCAGCGTCGCGCCGAGAATGATGAAAGTCTTTTGCATTGTTTCTTTCTCCCGTGACGACGCCCGGCTGTGAGATGTGTGTTTTGTGTGTCGCCGTCGCGGCTGACATGGCGACGCGCCCGGCCGATATCACCGCTCGCGACATCACATTGGGGCGAGCCAATTTTCTAGCCTCGGCTAAATATTCGGCAATGGCGACCGGTGGCACCGGTGGACTTGCCTGCTCCAATCCGGTTCAATGGGCCAAATCTGGTTTTCAGGCGACAATGATGTCGAAATATCTGCTGGTCCTTCTGCTGATCGCCTCGCCGGCCGTGGCGCAGGTCAAGCTGACCCCAAAAACATCGGCGGCGCATCCGGACCCCTGCGCGCCGATCGGGCGGACCGCGGACGGCAAGCTGGTCTACTCCATGAAATGCGAGAATTTGCCTGTGCCGCCTCCGTCGCCGCAGGCGGAACTGAGGGAGGCGCCGCAGCCCGCCGCCGAGCCGGAGCCCGAGACGCGGCGGAGTGGCGTTTTCGGCTGGTCCTACGACCGCAGGTAACGGGCCGCGCCCCTTGCGCGAAGCCCGACGGAGTGCTCTTTGCCTGAAAATTCCCCGTGGGGCCACCGCCCCCGATCCAGAGAGATGAGATGACCAAACTCGTTATCCGCGCCGGCGACTTCACCTTCGATGCCCGTTTCGAGGAGCAAGCGGCGCCCAAGACTGTCGCCGCGTTCCGCAAGGCGCTGCCGTTCGAAAGCCACATCATCCACGTGCGCTGGAGCGGCGAGGGGGTGTGGATGCCGCTCGGCGACTTGGACTTCGGTGTCGGTTACGAGAACCATACCAGTTATCCCGCGCCCGGCCAGATCATCCTCTATCCCGGCGGCATCAGCGAGACCGAGATCCTGATGGCCTATGGCGGCGTGCACTTCGCGAGCAAGATGGGCCAACTCGCCGGCAACCATTTCATCACGCTGACCTCTGGCCTGGAGAATCTGGCGACGCTCGGCAAGAGCGTGTTGTGGAAGGGCGCGCTGCCGATCCGCTTCGAGGAAGTCTGAGTGACTGGTGCCCGCTACCCGCGCGATCTCCGCGGTTACGGCCGCAACCCGCCGCACCCGCAATGGCCCGGCAACGCGAGGGTCGCGGTGCAGTTCGTCGTCAATTTCGAGGAGGGCGGCGAAAACAACATCCTGCATGGCGACCCGGCCTCGGAAGCGTTTCTGTCCGACGTGCTCGGCGCACAGCCTTGGCCCGGCCAGCGCCACGCCAACATCGAATCGATGTTCGAGTATGGCTCGCGCGCCGGCTTCTGGCGGCTCTGGCGGATGTTCAGCGAGCGGAAGTGGCCGACTACCGTGTTCGGCGTCGCCACAGCGCTGAAGCGCAATCCGGAAATCGTAGCTGCCATGAAGGAAGCGGGCTGGGACATCGCCAGCCACAGCCTGAAGTGGATCGAGCACAAGGACATGACCGAGGCGCAGGAGCGCGCGGAGATCGCGGAAGCGATCCGCGTCCACACTGCGGCGACCGGCTCGCGGCCGCTCGGCTGGTACACCGGACGCTCCTCGATCAACACCAACCGTCTGTTGATGGAGGAGGGCGGCTTCCTCTATCTCTGCGATTCCTACGCCGACGATCTGCCCTATTGGGTCAAGGGCGCCAGCGGTAAGCAGCTCGTCATTCCCTATACGCTCGACGCCAACGACATGCGCTTCATCAATCCGCAAGGCTTTGCCGAAGGCGAGCAGTTCTTCACCTATCTGAAGGATGCCTTCGACGTGCTCTATGCCGAAGGCGAGAGCGCGCCGAAGATGATGTCGGTCGGCCTGCACTGTCGTCTCGCCGGTCGCCCCGGCCGCGCGGCGGGGCTGATCCGCTTCCTCGACTACATCGGCAAGCACGAGCGCGTCTGGGTGCCGACGCGATTGCAGATCGCCCAGCATTGGCACGACAAGCTCGCGCACCTTGCGGCCGACGCATTCGAGATCGGGTGAGGACGATGTCGCAGATATCGCTGTCTGATCTCAATGCCGCCGATGAAGCCGATTTCGTTGCCGCGCTCGCCAACGTCGTTGAATATTCGCCGTGGATCGCCGGTCAACTGGCCGCGAAGCGACCGTTCGCCGGCATCAACCAGTTGCACGCCGCGCTGATGGCGGCGATCCAGAGTGCCGAACCCGAGGTGCAATTGGCGTTGATCCGGGCGCATCCGGACCTCGCCAACAAGACCCAGCGCGCGGCGGGGCTCACCGCGGAATCGACCGACGAGCAGAACAGCGCCGGCCTCGACCGGCTGTCGGAGGCCGAATACGCGGCGTTCGAGCGCGTCAACAATGCCTATCGCGACAAGTTCGACATCCCCTATATCGTCTGCGTGCGCCGTCACACCAGGGATTCCGTGCTGCGCGATTTCGAGACGCGATTGCGCAATATCGCCAAGACCGAGACGCGACGTGCGATCGAGGAGATCGGCCGTATCTCGGCGTTGCGGCTTGATCAACTCGTCGAAGCCGATGACAAGCTCAAGGTCCACGGCCGGCTCTCGACCCATGTGCTGGACAACCACGCCGGCAAACCCGCGCCGGGCATTCCGGTCGAGCTGGTCGAGCTCGCGAATCTCGGCGAGAGCCGCGTGATAGCGCGCGCGGTGACCAATGCGGACGGCCGCACCGACCAGCCGCTGATCGGGGGCCGGCCGCTGCCGATCGGCCGCTACGAGCTCCGGTTTAGCGTCGCCAAATATTACGCCCAGCGCAACGTGCAGCTCACCGACCCGCCGTTCCTCGACGAGATCCCGCTACGCTTTGCGATCAGCGAGCCGGAAAGCCACTATCACGTGCCGCTGCTCGTCACGCCCTGGAGCTATTCGACCTATCGCGGCAGTTAATTGCCGAACTTGTCGTGCAGCGCCGGAAACAGCCGGTCCGGCTTGAAGGGCGGCGCCGTGAAGCGGATGCCGGTGGCGTCCGCGATCGCGTTGCCGAGCGCGGCGGCGACCGGATTGTACGGACTCTCGCTCATCGACTTCGCCCCCAGCGGGCCGATCGTGTCGGAGGTCTCGGCGAAGAGGACCTCGGTGCGGGGGACATCGGCGAAAGAGGGCAGGTGATAGTCGCGGAATTTGGGGTTGGCGACGCGGCCGTCCGCGTCGATCACCATCTCCTCGTAGAGCGCGGCACCAAGCGCCTGGGCGACACCGCCTTCGACCTGGCCGCGGCATTGCATGGGATTGGCGACGACGCCGGCGTCCGCCGCATGCACGCTCCTGAGAATCCGGAGCTCGCCGGTGCCCTTGTTCACGGCGACGCGAAAGCCCTGCACGTTGAAGCCGACCGAACGCGGCGTGCCGCCGGAATTGCCGGCGCCTGCGAACGGCTGTCCGCGCTCGCGCGCGAGCTTTGCCAACTCGACAAAGGACATGCGCCGTACGCCACTGACGACGGCCTCGCTCTCGAGCGTGCAGCTGCCGACGTCGCAGAGCCATGCGCCGGCGGCGGCCGCCTTCAGCTCGGTTGCGAGCTGCATGGCTGCGGCATGCGTCGCCTTGCCGGCGACGAACATGCCGGCGCTGCCATAGGCGCCGGTGTCGTGGCCGCCATGGGCGGTGTCGGACTGGCGCAGGCGGATCCGGTCGACGGTGGTCGCAAGCGTCGTCGCCGCGATCTGCCGGTGCACGGTGCTGGTGCCGTTGCCGAATTCGGCGGTGCCGACGGTGAGGTCGAAGCCGCCGTCCTCGTTGAGCGCGACCGTCGCATCCGCGAGATGGCCCGCCGGGGGCACCGTGTCGATCATGGTCAGCGCGACGCCGTCGCCGATCAGCCACTCCGGCGACAGGTCCGGCTGCGGGCCATCAGCCTGCATCGCGCGCTCGACGAGGTCGAGGCACTGGTCGAGCCCGTAGGAGCCGTAGAGCACGTCGTGAAATTCCGATGGCGGTGGCGACAGCATGGGGTCGCCGGGCTTGACGACGTTGCGCCGCCGCATCTCGTAAGGGCTGATGCCAAGCTGCTTGGCCAGTTCGTCGATCGCGGCCTCGACCGCGATCAGTGTTTGCGGCAAGCCATAACCGCGAAACGCGCCTGCCGGCACTGTATTGGTGTAGACCGCGTGGCCGTCGACCCGCTTGTTCCGGCAATTGTAGACGCTGATGGATTCCGCCAGCGAGTGGAACATCACCGGGCCGGCATGATTGCCGTAGGCGCCGGTGTTGGAGAGCACGTCGAGCTGGAGCGCGGTGAGCTTGCCGTCCGCGTCGGCACCGGCCTTGACGTGGACCCGCATCGGATGCCGCGTCGAGGTTGCGATGAACTGCTCCTCGCGCGTGAGCTCCAGCTTCACCGGCCGCCCGGTCTTGAGCGCGGCGAGCGCCAGAATGTCCTCGACGAACATCTCCTGCTTGCCGCCAAAGCCGCCGCCGACGCGCTCGCAGAACACGCGGACCTTGTCCATGGGAAGCTCGAAGATATCAGACAGCGCGCGCCTGGTCAGGAACGGCACCTGCGTCGAGGTGCGGACATTGAGCACGCCGGAAGCGTCGAGCCAGGCGAGGCCGCCGTGGGTTTCCAAAGCGGCATGCTGCACACGGTGACTATGGAAGGTGCCCTCGAAGGTGACGGCGGATGTCGCAAGCGCAGCCCCGACGTCACCGAATTCGCCATGCGTCTCCGCGGCGAGGTTGCGCTGGGCGTCGGCGACGCGGTTCGCGGTGGTGCGGTCGGGATGAATGATGGGTGCGCCGGGCGCCATTACTATTTCAGGGTCGATCAGCGCGGGGAGGACTTCGTAGTCGACCTTCAGCCGGCGGCAAGCATCCTCGGCGGCGGCTTCGCTGTCTGCGACGACGGCGGCGACCTTCTGGCCGATGAAGCGGACGATTTCATCGAGGACACGAGTGTCCTCGGGATCCATCCAGTCCTTCTCATGCCGCGCTGTCGACATCAGAGTGGTTGGCGCATCCTCATGCGTCAGCACCGCCTGCACGCCGGGAACGCTCAGCGCTTCCGACTTGTCGATTGCGACGATCCTCGCGTGGGCATGCGGCGAACGGAGCAGCTTGATATGCAGCAGGCCGTCGATCTGCGTGTCGAACGTGTAGCGGGCCTTGCCGCGCACGATATCGCGGCCAGCCGGCGCCGGCAGGCTGCGGCCGAATGCGGCGCCGGCCTCGACGCTCTCCTCGATGTTGGTCTTGCCGAGCAACGCATCCTCGATCGAACGATACCCGGTGCAGCGGCAGATATTGCTCTTCAGCGCGACGCCGAGATCGGTGCGCTGCGCCTGGTTCAGCGAGGCGCAGGTCAGGATCATGCCGGCGGTGCAGAAGCCGCATTGAAAGCCCTGCGCATCGAGGAAAGCCTGCTGCATCGGGTGCGCGCCGCCGTCTCCGCCCAGACCTTCGATCGTGGTGACCGCACGACCTTCGGCGCGGAAGGCCGGGATCAGGCAGCTATGCACCGGTTCGCCGTCCAGCAGCACGGTGCAGGCGCCGCAATCGCCGGCGTCGCAGCCCTTCTTCACGCCGAAATGGCCGAGCTCGCGCAGGAACGTGCGCAGGCACTGGCCGGCGCGTGGCTCCTGCGGAAACGTCGTGCCATTGACCTCGAAGCTCATGACGACGGTGCTCCGAGGAGTTCGTCGCGGATCTCTTCGGCAAGCCGCAATGTCATGTGCTTGCGCCAGAGCGGCTTGCCATGGATGTCGGTGTGGTACAGATCGTCCGTGATCTGCTGCGCGATGGCCTCACGAAGCGCTTTCGCGTCGCGAGCCTCGCGAAAGGACAACCGGATCGGCCGCACCGTCGACGCGGTGACCGTGAGCGTCAGCGTGCCATCGGCATCCAGACTGCCGATCACCAGCGCCGCCGAGCGGCCGACCGGCGCCAGCGAGATCTGGCGGAAGGCCGTACGACGCTTCAGCGCGGCGATCGGAATATCGATCTGCCGGAGTAGGTCGCCCGGCGCCAGAAGGTTGCGCTGGTTGCCGGTGACGAAGTCGACGACGGGCATCATCTGTTCGCCGCCGCCGGCCTTCCAGATGGTGCAGACGCCGTCCAGCGCCGCGGTGAGCGAGATCATCGGTCCCGCCGGCAGCGACATGCAGAGATTGCCGCCGACCGTCGCCGTCTTCCATATCTTGAACGAAGCAAGGAAGGCGCGGCAGCACTGGTTGATCAGCGGTGCTGCGAACCAGTCGGGTGGGCAGGCGAATCCATCGAGCTGCGCGACGGTGCAGGTGGCCGCGATGCTGAAATGGCTCTCGGTGACCGTCAGCGCCGGCCATTCGAGATCGGTGAGATCGATGAGCCGAGTCAGGTGAACCTGCGGCTCCGAGAACAGCCAGGTGCCGCCCGCGAGCCAAGCATCACCTGGCGTCCAAACGGGCAGCTGCGCCCGCGTTTGCGGATGGGCGACCGCTGTGATGGTATTCAAGTCCATGGCGACGCCAACGCTTCCAACGAGTGAATCGAGCCGGGAGAAAGTCTTGCAAGACGAGCGCCAAGTCGCAACAACAAGTCGCAGCAAAAGCGCAATCAGGTCGGCACCTGCCGTGCAGGCCTATCGGGAACGGATGTGAGGAGGAGCAGATTCATGAGCGACGCAAAGCCGATCTGGATCAGGGATCCCCTGGCTATCCTCGCCGATGGCGCCGAGCGCGGGGTCGTGGTGCAGGACGGCCGGATCGTCGAGCTGGTGCCGGCCCGCGCTACGCCCGCAACCGCAGACGTCGCGGTGTTCGACGCTGGCGACCACGTCGTACTGCCGGGCCTGATCAACACCCATCACCATTTCTACCAGACGCTGACGCGGGCGCTGCCGGCGGCGATGGACCGCGAGCTGTTTCCCTGGCTCCAGGCGCTCTATCCGGTGTGGGCGAAGCTGACGCCTGATGCGCTCGAGCTCGCCGTCACGGTGGCGATGGCCGAACTGCTGCTGTCGGGCTGCACCACTACGACGGATCATCACTACGTATTTCCGGCAGGGCTCGAAGACGCCGTCGATATCGAGGTGGCGGTGGCCAGGCGGCTCGGCGTGCGCGTGCTGCTCACGCGCGGCTCGATGAACCTGTCGCAGCGCGACGGCGGTCTGCCGCCCGATAGCGTCGTGCAGGATGAGGACACCATCCTCGCGGACAGCGCGCGCGTCGTCGCCAAGCACCACCAGCGCGGCGCGGATGCGATGGTGCAGATCGCGCTCGCACCTTGCTCGCCCTTCTCGGTGTCGACGTCCTTGATGCGCGCCACCGCCGATCTGGCCGACAAGCTCGACGTGCGCCTGCATACCCATCTTGCCGAGACCGAGGACGAGAACAGATTCTGCCAGGAGATGTATGGCTGCCGTCCGCTTGACTATCTCGAACAATGCGGCTGGCTCAATGCGCGGACGTGGCTCGCCCATGGCATCTTCTTCAATGCAGAAGAGATGAAGCGGCTCGGCAGGGCGAAGACGACGATCAGTCATTGCGCCTGTAGCAATCAGCTCCTGGCCTCCGGCTGCTGCCCCGTCTGCGAGATGGAGGAGGCTGGTGTCGGCATCGGCATCGGCGTCGATGGCTCGGCCTCGAACGACGGATCGAACCTGATGCAGGAGGTACGGGCCGCGTTTCTGCTGCAGCGGGCGCGCTACGGGGTGACGAAGGTCAGTCATAAGGATGCGCTGCGCTGGGCCACCAAGGGCTCGGCGGCCTGCGTCGGCCGGCCGGAACTCGGCGAGATCGCCGTCGGGAAGGCAGCAGATCTCGCGCTGTTCAGGCTCGACGAGCTACGCTTCTCCGGCCATGGCGATCCCCTGGCCGCACTGGTGCTGTGCGGCGCGCATCGGGCCGACAGGGTGATGGTGGCGGGAAATTGGGCCGTGATCGATGGCGCGATCCCCGGTCTTGATGTGGCAGACCTCATCCACCGCCACAGTTCGGCGGCGCGGGCCATGCAGGCGGGATAATATCCAGGCGAAGATAGGAAGATAGAAAGAGGGGGCGACCACAAGTGCCGGGTGCTTCTGGCCACCCCCTCCGAACCTCCTCCGGGAGGAGCAGGTGATTTGGGCGATGCAAGAAGCGTGCTACTTGCCCGGCAGCTTGTCGTCGATGCCTTTGACGTAGAAATTCATGCCGAGGATCTGGCCGTCGTCGAGATTGGCGCCGCCCTTGCACTCGACGGGCTTGCCGTCTTGCCCAAGGACCGGGCACTTGAACGGATGCAGTTTGCCCGCGGTGATCGCGGCCTGGGCATCCTCGGCGATCTTCTTCACGTCGTCAGGCATGTTGGTGTAGGGCGCCATCGCGAACATGTGGCTGTCGAGGCCGCCCCAGCTGTCCTCGGACTTCCAGGTTCCGTCGAGCTCGGCCTTGACCCGGGCGATGTAGTAGGGACCCCAGGTGTCGAGGATCGAGGTCAGCTGGGTCTTCGGCCCGAACTTGATCATCTCGGAATCCTGGCCGAAGGCGAGCTTGCCGCGTTCGCTGGCGATCTGCATTGCCGCCGGCGAATCCGTGTGCTGCATGATGATGTCGGCGCCCTGGTCGATCAGCGCCTTGGCGGCGTCGGCTTCCTTGCCCGGGTCGAACCAGGTGTTGGCCCAGATGATCTTGACCTTGATGTTCGGGTTGATGGTCTGCGCGGCGAGGATCGTCGCGTTGATGCCGGAGACGACCTCGGGAATCGGGAACGAGCCGATATAGCCGAGCACGCCGGACTTCGACATCTTGGCCGCGATCAGGCCCTGGATGTAGCGGCCCTGGTACCATTTGGCCGAATAAGTCGACATGTTCGGGTTGCGCTTGTATCCGGTCGCGTGCTCGAAATGCACGTTCGGATATTTCTTCGCGACCTTGAGCGTCGGATCCATGTAGCCGAACGAGGTGGTGAAGATCAGCTTGTTGCCGGCGCGGACGAGCTGCTCGATGGAGCGCTCGGCGTCGGGGCCTTCAGGCACGTTTTCGAGGAAAGTGGTCTCGATCTTGTCGCCGAGCTCCTTCACCAGCGCCTGGCGTGCCAGCTCATGCTGATAGGTCCAGCCGAGGTCACCGACCGGGCCGAGGTAGATAAACCCGACTTTCAGCTTGTCGGCGGCGGAGGCTGCACCGACGCTCCCGGCAAGCAAGAGCCCGGCGGCCAGCGCAAGAAGTGATTTCCTCATCATCAATCTCCAAACATCAGGGGAAAGCCATGATCCGCAACGTGCGCGCCCCATCGCGCACGGTGCGGAGATGAAACGCTAGCGGTCAGGCACGAACACGGTGCCAAGCGCAGCCGGTGCGGTCGATCCACCCGTGCGCGCGCGGGAGAGCAGGACCAGGACGATGACAGTCGCAAGATAAGGCAGCGCCGACATCAACTGCGAGGGAATGCCGACGCCCCAGCCCTGCGCGTGCAGCTGCAGGATCGTCACCGCGCCGAACAGATACGCGCCGACCACGAGGCGGCCCGGCCGCCAGGACGAGAACACCACCAGCGCCAGCGCGATCCAGCCGCGGCCTGCGGTCATGCCCGGAATGAAGAAGGGCGTATAGGCGAGCGGCAGATAAGCGCCAGCAAGTCCTGCGCAGGCGCCGCCGAACATCACCGCTAAGGTGCGGATGCGCAGCACGGGATAGCCGAGCGCATGCGCAGACACGTGGTTGTCGCCGCAGGCGCGCAGGATCAATCCCGGCCGCGTACGGTACAGGAACCACCAGACGCCGATGACCAGCGCCAGCGAGAAATAGACGAAGGCGTCCTCGCCGAACAACACGCGGCCAACCAGCGGAATATCCGTGAGACCGGGAATGTTGAGATGCAGCGCCGGCGTGATGCGCTCGCCGACGAAGCCAGCGCCGATCAGGCCGGAGAGTCCGACACCAAGGATGGTCAGCGCCAGCCCTGTCGCAACCTGGTTGACCGCAAGCCCGAGCGCCATCAGTGCGAAGACCAGTGATATCAACGTGCCGGCGACGATGCCGAACAGTGCGCCGATAAAGATCGAGCCGGTCAACCACGCACCTGCAAAGCCACATGCGGCGCCGACGATCATCATGCCCTCGACGCCGAGATTGAGCACACCGGAGCGCTCGGTCACGAGCTCGCCGGTCGCCGCGATCAGGAGCGGCGTCGAGGCGGCGAGCACCGCGAGGATGATGGCTTCAATGAGTTCCACGAGCCACCTGTCGGTTCGGGAAAACCAGCTTGAAGCGGTAGAGGATGAGGGAATCGCAGGCGAGCACGTAGAACAGCAGGATGCCCTGAAAAACCTTTGTCACGTCCAACGGGATCTTCATCGCGATCTGCGCCTGCTCGCCGCCGATAAAGGTCAACGCGAGAAAAAGGCCTGCAATTAATATTCCAAGGGGGTTCAACCGGCCGAGAAAGGCGACGATGATCGCCGTAAAACCGTAACCCGGCGAGATGCCGGGCTGGAGATGTCCGACCGGACCTGCAACCTCGATGATGCCGGCGAGGCCTGCCAGCGCGCCCGAGACGGCGAAGGTCAGGATGATCAACTGGTTGGAATTGAAGCCGCCGAACCGCGCGGCGCGCGGCGCCGCGCCGACCACGCGAATCTCGAATCCCTTGATGGTGCGCCCGAGCAGGATCGCCACCGCCGCGACGACGAGAAGGGCGATGATCGAGCCGAGATGCAGCCGCCCGCCGTCGATCAGCAGCGGCACCGTTGCGACCGGGTCGAACTCGGCGGTGGTCGGGAAGTTGAAACCGTGCGGATCGCGCCAGGGGCCGCGCACGAGATAGTCGAGGAAGAGATCGGCGACATACACCAGCATCAGGCTGGTCAGGATTTCGCTGGCGCCGAACTTCACCTTGCAGATTGCCGGGATCAGTGCGTAGAGCGCGCCTGCGGCGGCGGCGAGCACGAGCATGACCGGCAGCACCCAGACGCCAGCGTCGGTGCCCTGCGTCTTCACCGCAATCCAGCTTCCGGCGACCGCTCCGATCAGGAATTGCCCTTCGGCGCCGATGTTCCAGGCATTGGCGAGATAGCAGAGCGACAGCCCGATCGCGATCATCACCAGCGGTGTCGCCTTCACCGCGATTTCCTGGAGCGAATAGCTGTCGGTCAAAGGCGCGACGAAATAGGCGTGCAGCGCGAGCAGCGGATTCTTGCCAAGGATCGCGAACAGGATGACCATGGTCACGATCGTGAGGCCGATCGCGATCAGCGGCGAGATCAGCGCGATCGTGTTGGAGCGTTCGGCGCGCTTCTCAAGCACCAACTGCATGCGCGGCCTCCTTCGGCTCCAGCGTGCTGCCGCCCATCAACAGGCCTAGTTTTTCGCGCGTCGCCTCGCTGGTGGCGAGCGGTGCGGACAGATGGCCATGGAACATCACGGCGATGCGGTCGGCGATTTCCGCGAGCTCGTCGAGGTCCTGGCTGGTGACGAGCACGGCGGCGCCTGCGGTTGCGAGATCAAGCAGCGCCTGTCGGATGACGGCGGCAGCGCCAGCGTCGACGCCCCAGGTCGGCTGGCTCACCACCAGCACCGCGGGATTGCGCAGGATCTCGCGTCCCACGATGAATTTCTGCAGATTGCCGCCGGAGAGGGATGCTGCTTCCGGATCGCGCTTGGCCTTGCGGACGTCGAAGGTCTCGGTTGCGCGGTCAACCGTCTTCAGGGTGGCGGCAGTATCGATGAAGCCGTGATGGACCATGCCGCTGGCGGCGTGCCCGGTGAGAAGCGCATTCTCGGAAAGCTTCATGCGCGGCGCGGTGCCGTGGCCGAGCCGCTCCTCGGGAACGAATGCCGCACCGAGCTTGCGGCGCTGCGTGATCGAGAGATGGCCGGCAGCAAGGCCTTCGATCACGATCGTGCCCGGATGCTTCGACAGGCGTTCGCCGGACAGCGCGGCGAAAAGTTCGTCCTGGCCGTTGCCGGCGACCCCGGCGATGCCGAGGATCTCGCCGCCTTTCAGCTCGAACGAGATGTGCTCGAGCCGCACGCCATGCGCCTCGCCAGGGGCGAGCGAGAGATCGTTGACGACGAGGCGCGGCACCGTGGTCTGCCGGCCGGCGGCCGCCTTCACCTCCTTGATCTCACCGCCGACCATCATGCGCGCCAGCGAAGCGGCGGTCTCAAGCCTGGGATTGCAGGTCTCCACCTTCTTGCCGCCGCGCAGGATCGTTGCCGTGTCGCACAAGCGCTTCACCTCTTCGAGCTTGTGGCTGATATAAAGGATGGCGCGACCTTCGGCCTTGAGCCGCTCCAGCACGACGAAGAGCTGGTCGGCTTCCTGTGGCGTCAGCACCGCGGTGGGCTCGTCAAGGATCAGGAATTGCGGATCCTGCATCAGCGCGCGAACGATCTCAATGCGCTGGCGTTCGCCGACCGACAATTGCCAGACCTCGCGTTTGGGATCGAGCGGCAATCCATAAGTCTTCGACACCTGCTCAAGCCGCGCCGACATGTCCTTGAAGGATTCTTTCCCGTCGAGGCCGAGCGCGACGTTCTCGGCGACGGTGAGATTGTCGAACAGCGAGAAATGCTGGAACACCATGCCGATGCCGCGGCTGCGCGCTTCCGAGGGACCGGACAGCACGATCGGCTGGCCCTGCCAGAAAATCTGACCAGCGCTGGGCTGGATCAGCCCGTAGATCGCCTTGACCAGCGTCGACTTGCCGGCGCCGTTCTCGCCCAGCAGCGCGTGGATTTCCGTTGGCCAGATATCGATGTCGATGGCATCGTTGGCGAGGAAATCGCCATAGCGCTTGGTGAGCCCGACCGTCCTGAGGAGCGGGGACTCGCCCGAATGCAGGCTCTTAGCCGTGGGATCCAACATTCGCTGATGCGCTTGCATGGGGTGAAGTGCCTCAATACTGGGCTAGTTTGAACCGCCGCGTAAGGTGTGAAAAAGCGTCATCCCTTGCTCAACGCTTCGGCAGGCAGGAGGTGTCGGCGAGTCTCGGCTCTCGCCGGCGGCGATCGTCCTCAGACACCTTCCGAGCAGCCTTTGCAGTCCCGGCTTGCGTGTGACGCCTGTTGCAAATTTGTGACGGCTCAAGCCAAATCGGAACCCGCTATGCAGGCTTGGCGTGAAGTTAAGCAGAGACGCGCCAGCACGCGTATGCATTTGCGAACACCGCGACAGTAGCTTCCACCCATCTTGTTTGCCTTGTCCGGTCGACATGAAAAGGCGAACGAAATCAAATGGGGATATCCGGCAATGGGTCGCTCTCGGCCGACGGCGTGGCGGTGAGGTTGGCCTTCCAAATCGGCCGGTGAACGCCGCGCCCTGTGCAAACAAGCGGCATGCCTTGAAACAAGTTGAGGCTTCTCACTCCGGGAGATCGGCGCAAGTGTCGCACCCAAGGGACGTTCATTTTTACGTGTCCAAACTTGGGGGTATTCAGGATGTCGTTTCGTTTCAAGGCAATTGCAGCAGGCGCGCTGTCACTTGCTACGCTTGCTACCAGTGGCCTGGCTCAGGCGGCGGATCTGCCGGTCAAGGCTGCCAAGAAGGCGGCCGACCTTCCGTTCTTCCTGGTGATCGACGACCGCGTCACCTTCTCCTATATCTTCAACGCCTCGCAGCCCGGAGCGTTCACCAACACCAACGGCGTGATCAACGCCAAGACGACGAAGCAGGTCTACTCCTTCACCCACTTCGATGCCTGGACTTACGGCACCAACTTCTTCACCATCTCGATGTTCAAGTCGGACCACAATGATCCGGCCGGCCCGTGTACCGCCACAGGCGTGGTCGTGTCGCCGGCTGCAGGCTTCGCAGCGACACCCACGAGCTGTGCCGGCGCGACAGAAATCTACGGTCTTTTCCGCTCGACCTTCGGCTGGAACGAGATCTTCAACACCAAGGCCTTCACTCAGGGCCCGCTGCATAACATCTCGTTCGAGGTTGGCATGGATGCCAACACGGAGAACCGGTATTTCGGCGCCGCCAAGCGCGACGTTGTCGCGGGTCTGCAGTTTGCCTTCGATCTTCCCTATAAGGGCTACTTCAACGTCGCGCCGCTGGTGTATTGGGAGTTCGCCAACCACAACTCCTTCTCGCAGTGCGGCGCCGGTTGGTCCGCTCCGTGTATTGCCGACGGCAACACGTCGTTCAAGCCGACCTGGGCGATCGAAACCAATTACTATATGGACCTCGGCTTCCTGCCGCAGAACATGCAGTATTTCTCGATCAGCGGCCGCGCGGCGTGGTATGGCAAGAAGGGCACCGACACTGAGCCGCTTCCCGCCAGCGTCGCCAACGGCGTCTATCCCACCAAGGTCGAGTTCAACTCCGAGCCGATCCGCCTGACCCTCGATGCCTCGAAGGCGATTTGGGGTGATAAGTACTCGCACTTCGTCGACGTCTGGGTCGCCTATCGCTATTGGCAGAACAAGTTCGGCCTCGATCACAACAACGCCGTGGCCTGCACCACTTTGGCCGGTGGCGCGAGGGTGAGCACCGGCTCCTGCACCGAGTCCTCGCTCTACTCCGGTGTCACTGTGAAATTCTAGCCACCTGACACGCTTCAGGTGAACGACGATGGCGCCGCGTCAAACCTCCGCGGCGTCATCTTCGTTTGTGGGCAGGAAGGTAGGGGATGAGCCGTAGGCGCAATCCGCTCTACGAAATTGAATTGGTGTTTGCTACTTCGTCCACACGTCGTCGTGCAGCGCTTCGGCCTCGTCTTCGAGCAGCGGCCCCGCAACCTCTGTCGGCCGCTGGCCGCTGGCAAAGACTTCGCGACAGGGCAAGTCGAGCGTCGGGTTCTCCGGATGATCGCCGGTGATGCCGCGCAGGCGGTGCTCGCTGAGGCCATAGACGACACGGCCGATGCCGGCCCAGTAGATCGCGCCGGCGCACATCGCGCAGGGCTCGGCGGAGGAATAGAGCGTGGCTCTCGCCAACACCTCGCGGCCAAGCGTGCGGCAGGCCTGCGTGGCGGCGAGGCGCTCGGCATGCGCGGTGCCGTCGTGATCCGGCATGTAGCCGTTCTCGGCCTCGATCAGGACCTTGCCCTCGGCATCGACCACGATGCAGCCGAAGGGATGGTTGCCGTGCGTGAGGGAACGGCAGGCGACCGCGAAGGAAAGGCGAAGGAAGTGCTCGTCACGCTCGGACCCGCCGCTCATCGCTCTTCCCTGGTCAATGCCCCGCCATGTGCCGGCCGACCACGGTGAGATCGGCTTCGCTGGTCCGTGCTTCATACACGAATTCGCCGTGGAACATCACCACCAGCCGATCGGAGAGTTCAAGGAGTTCGTCGAGGTCCTCGCTGACCAACAGCACCGCGGCGCCGCGGTTGCGCGCGGCCATGATCTCGGCATGGATTTGCGCCACCGCCGCGAAATCGAGCCCGAAGCAGGGATTGGCCGCGATCAGCACCTCGACGTCGCCGCCGAGCTCACGGGCCAGCACGGCGCGTTGGACATTGCCGCCCGACAGCGCCGAGATCGGCGTGTCGGGCGTGCGGGTCTTGATCTTGTACTGGGCGATCTTCTTCCGCGCGTCGACGCGGAAGGCACCGCGGTTGAGCCACCAGCCGAGGCTAGCGAAAGGCGCGCGGTCGAATTCGCGGAAGGCGATGTTGTCGGCGACGCTCATGCCGCCGACACAGGCGTTCTTCAGCGGCTCCTCCGGCAGGAGTGACATATTGTGCCGCCGCATCTCCTCGCGGCTGGCGTGATAGGGATCGCCGGCGACGCGGATCTCGCCACTCTCAGCCCCGCGCTGCCCGGCCAGCACCTCGACGAGCTGGCGCTGGCCGTTGCCGGAGACGCCGGCAATGCCGACGATCTCGCCGGCGCGGACCGTGAGGGAAACGTCATGCACGGCGATGGCGCCGGCGTCGTCGCGCGCGCGCATTTTCGCCAGTTCCAGCCTCGCCTTGCCGGCCTCACCGGTGCGCGGCGGCTGTAGCGTCAGCTCCTCGGCGCCGATCATGGTGCGCGCCATGGCGTCCGGCGTCAGTTCGGACACCTTGCCGGCGCCGGCGAGCTTGCCGCGGCGCAGGATCGTGACGTCGTCGGCGAAGGCCATGACCTCGCGGAACTTGTGCGTGATCATCAGGATGGTCAGCTCGCCCTTGACGACCATGTCGCGGAGCATGCCAAGCACCTCGTCGGATTCCGCCGGGGTCAGCACCGAGGTCGGCTCGTCCAGGATCAGGAAGCGACGCTTCAGGTAGAGCTGCTTGAGGATCTCGCATTTCTGGCGCTCGCCCGCGGAGATGTCGGAGACCTTTGCGCTGAGCGGTACCTTGAATGGCATGCGCGCGAGAAAGGCCTCGAGCTCCTTCATCTCTTTCGGCCAGTTCACGACAGCCGGCACGTCATCGCGCGCCAGCACCAGATTTTCGGCGACCGTCATCGCCGGCACCAGCGTGAAATGCTGGTAGACCATGCCGAGGCCGAGGGCGTGGGCGTCCTTCGGATTGCCGATCGCCTGCTCGCGCCCGCCGACGAGAATGTCACCCTCGGTGGCGTGGTAATAGCCCATAATGCATTTGACGAGCGTCGACTTGCCGGCGCCGTTCTCGCCGAGCAGCGCATGGAACGAACCCGGCCGCACTTTCAGCGCGACATTGTCCAGCGCCAGGAAATCACCGAAACGCATGCTCATGGCGATGGCATCGACGCCGAAGGCGCTCGATGGCGGCGACGTTTCGCCGACGATCACGAAATCGCTCCGATGAAGGCGTCGGCGGTCGAGACCGCGCCAAACACGCCACCCTGCATTTTGATCATCTTCAGCGCGTGCTCGTGGTTGCTCTTGTCGGTCGCACCGCAGCAGTCATGCAACAGCACGCATTCGAAGCCGCGGTCGTTGGCCTCTCGCATGGTGGTGTGAACGCAGACGTCGGTGGTGATCCCAGTGAGCACGATGTTCTCGATGCCGCGCACGCGCAGGATCAGCTCCAGATCGGTGGCGCAGAACGAACCCTTGCCGGGCTTGTCGATGATGGGTTCGCCGGGCAGCGGCGCGAGCTCGGGGATGATGTCCCACCCAGGCTCGCCGCGCACCAGGATGCGGCCGCAGGGACCGGGATCGCCGATGCCGGCGCCGATCTGCCGGGAGCGCCAACGCTTGTTGGCAGGCAAATCCGAGAGATCGGGACGGTGGCCTTCGCGGGTATGGATGATGTGAAAGCCTCGGCTCCGCATTGCCGTGAGCAGTCTCTTGATCGGCTCGATCGGCGCCCGCGTCAGCGAGAGGTCATAGCCCATCTTGTCCACATAGCCGCCGACGCCGCAGAAATCGGTCTGCATGTCGATGATGATGAGCGCGGTATTCTCCGGACGCAGGTCGCCGTTATAGGGCCAGGCATAGGGCTCGGACTTGATGGTGCGCTCGGGCATGATTTGGCTCTCTAGCGGGTGATCGACAATTCGGCCGGGGCTCCGGTCAGCGTGCGTTTCGGCGAGCAGGTGATGATCATGATCGCCAGCGTCAGGATGTAGGGTGCGGCGTTGAAAAGGTGGTAGCCGGAGGTGACGCCGACCGATTGCAGCGCCGGGCCCAGCGCTGCGGCGCCGCCAAAGGCGAGCGAGGCCCACAGACACAGCAAGGGGTCCCAGCGCGCGAAGATCACGAGCGCCACGGCCGTGATGCCCTGGCCCGAGGACAGGCCCTCGTTCCAGCTTCCGGGATAGAACAGCGACAGAAAGGAGCCACCGATGCCGGCGAGGAAGCCGCCGACCATGGTCGCGCGCAAGCGGATCAACAGCACGGAGTTGCCCATCGCACGCGCGGCGTCCGAACTCTCGCCGGCGGTGCGGATCAGGAGGCCCCAGCGCGTGGTCCGGAAGGCCCAGTAGAGAGTTGGGGCGAGCGCGACACCAATCAGGAACAACACGTTGACCCGTAGTGCCGCGCGCACCTGTTGAATGTCGCTCCACCAGCCGAAATCGATCGCGGGCAGCCGCGGCGCGGTGGGCTCGATCAGCGGCTTGCCGAGATAGAAGGCAAGCCCGGTGCCGAACAGCATCAAGGCGATGCCAACCGCAATGTCGTTGACGCGCGGCAACGAGCAGATGCCGGCATGCAGCGCGCCCAGAAGCGCGCCGGTGATGCCAGCGGCGAGCACGCCGAGCCACGGCGATCCCGTAAGGTAGGAAATCCCGTAGGCGCTCATCGCGCCCATTACCAGCGTGCCTTCGAGGCCGAGATTGATGCGGCCGGAGCGCTCGGTGATGCATTCGCCCAGGCTCACGAACAGGAACGGGGTCGAGACTCGAATGGCGCCGCCGAGCACGGCGAGCGGAACGGTCCAGAGTCCGATCGAGCCGTCTGCCATCTCAGGACTTTCCCTTCAGAAACCCGATGCGGCCGTAGAGCGCATCGCTGGCCAGCACGAAGACGAAGATGATGCCTTGCAGCACCAGCACGGATGCATCCGGCAATCCGAGGCGGCGCTGCAACAGCCCGCCGCTGGCGCTGATACCACCGAGCAGGATCGCGACGGGGATAATGGCGAGCGGATTTTGCCGCGCCAGGAAGGCGACGAGAATCCCTGTGAAGCCGTAGCCTGCGGCGAGGTTCGCGTTGGTGCGCCCCTGCACCGCGGCGACCTCGACCATGCCTGCAAGGCCCGCGGCGCCGCCGGCGAGGAAGCAGACGATCAGGATCAGCTTGCTGACATTGAGACCGACGATCTTCGCAGCGCGGATGTTGCCGCCGGCAACACGCGCGGCGAAGCCAAACACAGTGTGATAGATCAGGATATAGGCGGCGAACGCGGCGATCAGGCCGAACACGAGACCCCAATGCACATCGGTGCCGGGGATCGATCCGATCATGTTGGCCGCGCCGACCTCGCGGGTCGACGGCTTGTTCAGGCTGCCGGGGTCGCGCATCGCGCCTTCGACGAGATGGTTGAGGACCGCGAGCGCGATATAGACGAGCAGCAGGCTCGAGATCGTTTCGTTGACGCCGCGATATTGCCGTAGCGCGCCCGAAAGCATGACCCAAAGGCCGCCGCCGATCACGCCGGCGACGACCATGGCGATCTGCACGATGAGCGGCGGCATGCCCTGAAGCACCAGTGCTGCGCTGGTTGCCGACAGCGCGCCGATCAGGAGTGCGCCTTCGCCGCCGATGATAACCATGCCGAGCTGCGCGGGCAGTGCCGTGCAGAGTGCGGTAAGGATCAGCGGCGCCGCGCGCGTCAACGTGTTCTGCCATGAGAACCAGGTGCCGAACGCGCCGTAGTACATGTAGAAATAGAGGTCGAGCGGGCTCTTGCCGAACATTGCGACGAAGATGCCGAAGACCCCGAGCGCGCCGGCCAGCGCCGCGCCCGGGATCAGGATATATTCGATCGCTCCGCCGTGACGCTGGAGGAATCCCGGATCGGCGGCCGGGGCAACGGTGCCGACCGCTTCAGCGAGATCTGCAGCTTCCGCCGTCACGAAGTCGCCCCGACCACGCCCTCCACGAGATAGTCCATCTTCTCGAGTTCGGGATCTTTCTGGCCGCGATCGGTGCCGGCCGCGATCACCGTCTTGCCCTTGTTGTCGACCAGCCCTCCCTTGAAGATGGCGTAGCCGTCACCGGACAAGAACTTGGCCTTGACGTCGTCGGCGTGCTTGCGCGCCTCGGCGGAGACCGCTTCGCCATAGGGCGAGGTCTTGACGATCTCCTCCTTGAGGCCGCCGCGATAGAAGTTCGGAATGCTCTCGCCGGCGGCGATCATCTTGACGAACTTGGGGTACAGCGCTTCCCAGTTCCACTCGGCGCCCGTGAGATACGCTTTTGGCGCGAGCGGCGACTGGTTGACGTGATAGCCGCACACCATGGCGCCCCGACGCGCGGCGTTCTCGACCATGGTCTTCGGACCGTCGACATGGCAGGTCAGTACGTCGACGCCCTGATCGATCAGGCTGTTGGTGGCCTCGGCTTCCTTGACCGGCATCGACCAGTCACCAGTGAAGATCACTTGCGTGGTGGCCTTGGGATTGGCAAGCCTCGCGCCGAGCGCGAAGGCGTTGATGTTGCGCAGCACCTGCGGGATCGGTTTCGCGGCGACGAAGCCGAGCTTGCCGCTCTTGGAGCTATAGCCGGCGATGATGCCCGAGATGTATTGGGCTTCATCGATGTAGCCGAAATAGCTGCCGGCGTTTTTCGGGTCCTTGTCGCTCCACAGGCCGCCGCAGTGCTCGAAGTGCAGCTTCGGGAATTTGTTGGCCATCTTGACCATGTGAGGATTGTAGTAGCCGAACGAGGTCGGGAAGAGCAGGGTGGCGCCGTCGAGATTGATCATGGACTCGATCGTCTTCTCGACCGCGTCGGTCTCCGGCACCTTCTCTTCTTCCACGACTTTGAGGCCGGGAATCTTCTTCAGCGCCGCCGCGCCCTGCGCATGCGCCTGGTTGTAGCCATAGTCGTCCCGCGAGCCGACGTAGATGAATCCGATGGTGGTCTCGGCCGCGAAGGCCGGACGAATGCCCGTCGCCGCACCGAGGGTGACGGCCGCGCCGCCCTGCAACAAATGACGTCGTGAGACCCTGCCAAATTCCATTGCTTGCTCCCCTTGGCGGATGCACCGCCTCATCTCGCGCTGCGCCGGTCTGGCGGAGCCCGGGATAGATTGTCGCAAGCTTCGTGCCAGAGGCTACCGAGGGAGGATCTCCACTTAAGTTGTTGAGAGTATTTACTATTTTCGGTGATCTGCGCTTGAACAGGAAAGTAGCAGATGAAAATATAGGCAGTATTTTATGATTGTATGCAATGGAGTTAAGCAGTCTTAACCAGCTTGGACATGTGCATGACGAGGGTCGGGTGGTCTGCCGGCAACCGCATTCATGCTAACCACGCGCTGATCGGAACGATGTCGACAGCGTGATTTCGCTGGCACCGAACTTGAATCGATTGCCGCCAGGATCGCCGTCGCCGCGGTCCCAAGAGATGGAAAGCCCGCCGAGATGGCTGCTGGTACCGCCGTTCATAATGGTTCGCTCGGCGAAGAGATCGTGCGAAGGATCAACGAGCTCGCGGCGATCTCGGAAGAAGGCGACAAGCTCACCCGCATCTATCTGACCGGCGAGCTGCGCAAGGCCGCGGACCTCATCCTGAGCTGGATGCGCGACGCCGGCATGAGCGCGCGTCTCGACGCGATCGGCAATGTCTGCGGGCGCTACGAAGGGGAGCGGCCGGGCGCGCCCTGCCTGATGCTCGGCTCGCACTACGACACCGTGCGAGATGCCGGCAAATGGGACGGGCCGTTGGGCGTGATCACGGCGATCGCCTGCGTCGCCGATCTCAACCGCCGCGGCAAGCGCCTGCCGTTCGCGATCGAAATCGTCGGTTTTGCGGATGAGGAAGGGGTGCGCTTTGCCTCGACCCTGCTCGGCAGCCGCGCCGTGGCCGGCACTTTTGACGCAAGCGTCCTCAACACACGCGACAGCGATGGCGTCGCGATGCGCGATGCGCTGGTGCAGTTCGGGCTCGACCCCGATCATATCGGGGCGGCCGCGCGGGCCCGGCGCGAGCTGCTTGCCTATCTCGAGCTGCACATCGAGCAGGGGCCGGTGCTGGAAACGCAAAACCTCCCCGTCGGAGTTGTCACTGCGATCGCGGGCGCGACACGGCTTGCCGCGCGGCTGACCGGCATGGCGGGGCACGCGGGCACGGTGCCGATGGCGCTCCGGCGCGATGCGTTGGCGGGCGCGGCCGAATGCATCGGTGCGATCGAGCAGTTTTGCCGCACCGACGAGGGTGGGCTGGTCGGCACCGTCGGCTACATCCAGGCGAGGCCCGGCGCAACAAACGTCATTCCGGGCGAGGTGTCGTTCACCATCGATATGCGGGCGCCGACCGACATGCACCGCAAGCGCGCGGTCGCCGATGTCGTGAGGCAGATCGAGGCCATCGCAAAGCGCCGCCAATTGACACTTCAGCTCGACGTCACCCACGAGAACCGCACCGCGCCCTGCGCGCCCTGGCTCAAGGAGCAGATCGCGCAGGCGATCAAAGCGGAAGGTTTTTCCGTGTTCGAGCTGCCGAGCGGGGCGGGGCATGACGGCATGGCCATGATCGACATTGCCGACGTCGGCATGATCTTCGTTCGCTGCCGCGGCGGAATCAGCCATCACCCCGACGAGCATGTTGAGCTCGCCGATGCCGACGCCGGCGCGCGAGTGTTGCTGGGGCTGATCGAGAATTTTCGGCCGCGGCAAGGGTAAATCGGCTCCTCACGTCACCGGCTAGAGATAAGAATCAGACAGGTCTAGCGTCGTAACGGCGTCCCGCCGGACCACGAGACAACATTCGACGGCGCGTATGAACAGCGGCATCTCTTTTCCATCCCATGGCGAAAACCGATTTTACCAGGGTATGGCGGCGACCTTCGTTGCCAGCGCGCTTCAGGCGGTGAACTTTCTCGGTGATCGATTCCTGAGGAAGTCGCATCATCCGTTCACGGCTATCGAGGACCTTTACCGGCACTCGATGGACAGTGCTTTTGCGGTATCTGAGTCCTTTCTCGTTACGGGCGCGCCGCACGCTTCTGCGTACTATCCGCGCGACTTTGCCTGGTTCTATCCCGACATCCTCGATCCCGACACTATCCTGGATTCGCAGGATGCGGTGCGCCGGGCTCGTCTGCTCGAAAAGAGCGTCCGCCTGCTGCTGGAAGCGGTTCGCGCCAACGTCGTCACGACGACGATCGTCCCGGCGGGGCGCGCCCGGTATCTCGGCGTGAACTATTTCTCGCGCCCTTCGGATACGCTGCTCGGCATTCTGGCCGGCCTGCGGCAGATGATCTCTGCCGAGGAGAGAGCGTCGTCCTATCTGGCGATGTCGCAATGCGTGCATGCCGGTCGCCTGCTGCTGGCCGAATATTGCGGTGATCTGAACCGCGCGATCCTCCAGCTCGCAAGCGAGCTCGAGCCGTTCAATGATGATGGCTCTACGTATTTGCTGTGCGATGCCAGTGCTCCGCGCTCTGCGGCAACGGACACGCGCGCCGAGCGCAGGCGTTTCGTCACCAATGCCTGCGTCTACACGACATTCGTGTGCGGCGTGCGGCTTGGAATCGTCGACGAGAACGAGCTGAAGCGGCGGCTCGGACGCGACCTGGCGCAGTACAAGGGGGACCTGCTCCGCCTGTTCGGCAAGGGTGGCTATATCAGGCATTCCCTGGATGGCCCCACGCGCTCGCCGGTGTCCTCGGTCGCGCTGGATTTCGTCAGTGTGCATCGCGGCTTCTGGGATATGAACGAGCCGGCCGAGCGCGCGCTGTTCGCAGCCACGGCGGATCTGATCATTGCGGAGCCGCGCTTTCGCATCCCCGGCACATTCCACTTCCTGGTGTCCGCGGATAATCCGCGGAACAAGATGATCCACAAGATCGCGGCTCCCGCCTATCAGGGACGTTCCTCCTGGCCGACGTTCAACGTCGAATTCGCGGATCGCATGCTGGACTATGATGAATTCTCGTGCAGCGATACCTACCGTTCCTGCGCCCAGGGAATTCTGAAGGACATTCGCACCGCAACCGAAGTCCACGGCGGCTATCAGGAACTGATCTCGGAGCACGGCCTGCAATATCGCACCTGGGCCTACAAGGGCGCCGTGGCCCACTCCTGGTTTCCGCGTTTCCTCTCTGTCTGGAGGAGGGCGCATGGAACGCCGCTCCTCCATTGGAATGACTGAACGGCGGTCGTTACCCAGCCGTCACGTCCACAAGCTCGCCACCGTCGAGGACCTTGGCCGCCTTGGCGAGGTCGAGGTCGCCTTCCCAGGCGGCCACCACCACGGTCGCAACGCAATTTCCGGTGAGGTTGCCGACCGCGCGAGCCATGCCGATGAACCAGTCGACCGACAAGACCAGCACGAGGCCGATCGCAGGGATGCTGGGCACCGCGTTCAGCGTCGCCGCCAGAATCACGATCGCGGAGCCCGGCACGCCATGCGCGCCCTTGGAGGTGATCAGGGAGACGCCGAGCACCAGTAGGAGGTCGCCGAAGGACAGCGGCGTGTTGGTCGCCTGCGCGATGAAGACGACCGCAAGCGTCAGGTAGATCGAGAACGCGTCGAGGTTGAAGGAATATCCGGTCGGAATCACGAGGCCGACGACGGAATCCTTCACGCCCATCCGCTCCAGCTTCTTCATGATCTGCGGCAGCACGGCGTCGGACGAGGCGGTCGCGAGCACGATCGTCAACTCCTCGCGCAGGTAGGCGAGGAATTTGAAGATGTTGATGCCGGCAAGCGCCATGACGCCGCCGAGCACGCCCAGCACGAAGATGCCGACCGAGACGTAGAACAGCGCAACCAGTGAGACGAGCTGCTTGAGCGAGCCGACGCCGTATTTGCCGACGGTGTAGGCGACTGCGCCGAGCACGCCAAGTGGAGCAACGCGGACGATAAGCCCCATGACGCGGAACAGCACGGTCGAGGCGGCATCGATCATCGACGTCACGAGCTTGCCCTTCTCGCCGCCGACCAGTGCGAGGCCTACGCCGAACAGCACGGCGAAAAACAGCACCTGGAGCACGTCGTTGCGCGACAACGCGTCGAACGAGGTGCTCGGGATCACGTTGAGGAGGAAGGAGCCGATGCCGCCGCCCTGAAGCTTGTGGGCGTTGTCGGCATAGGTATTGAGCGCCTTGGCGTCCAGCGTCGAGGGGTCGATGTTCATGCCATGACCGGGGCCGAAAGTGTAGGCCAGGATGAGACCTACCACGAGCGCGACTGTGGTCATCACCTCGAAATAGACCAGCGCTTTGACGCCGACCCGTCCGACCTTCTTGAGGTCGCCCGCGCCGGCAATGCCGTGCACGACGACGCAGAACACGATCGGCGCCACGATCATCGAAATCAGCTTCAGGAAGGCGTCGCTCAGAATCTTGAGCGAGATGGCAAAATCCGGCGCGGCCACCCCGAGAATGATGCCGAGGATCAGCGCGGCCAGGACCTGGACGAACAGCGACGTGTAGAGCGGCTTTGGCTCGGCGGCCGGGGCCGCGGCAATGGTCGACATGGTGACTCCCCCGTTTTGACGACGTCTCGATCGTCGAAAGGAGCAACTAGCGTGCCAGATTGTCGCGGTTTTCGCTGAGGAGGAGGTCTATTCGGTCTTTTTGGGTGCGACCGGCATCCGCATCGGCGCCGGGAAACCGTTCCAGGTGCCGTCGGTCACGTGGACAGACGATCTTGCGGTCCACAGTCACGTTCTGCGCGCGGGTGGCCGCGTCACGCCGCGAGATCCAGCAGCCGACACGATCCGCGTACCAGCACCTTGCGTCCATTCGGCGTCATGACCGGCACGCCGTCGCAGACGACGACAAGACCGAACTTGACGAGGCTCTCGATGAGATAGGCCTTGGAAAGGCGACCGTTCGACACCGGGTCGCGAAGCGCCTTCAGAACCTCCCATTGGTCTGGCGAAAGATCGAAGTCGATGTCGTTGCTCATGTTGCCTCAAGCCGTGGTGCCGTTCCTGCGCCTCTGTTAGAGGCGCTGCATGAAGACCGTGCGACGACAATGAGTCGGGAATTCGGTGAGGCGTTTAGAACTTCTCTTCACAAATTGCTGCACGCCATTGCGCCACAAGAGTTAAGACCGCTCGGTCACGAGGACCGTCCGAGCCTCGATCACATATTGATGATGTAGGCTTGATGTTGGTCCGCGAACTACCGCACTGCACGGGAAGCGCTGCTGTCCCATTCTGCGTCGCAATATGCACAGAAATCATGAGAACGAAGGGTTCGGGATTCTGTTACGCTGATTCGCGGGGAATGGCTTCACACGGCAGGAGTGGAGTGCATGAACAGGCTGGTCGAAATTCGCAGTCAGGAATCCCTGTGCCGGGAGCGTGCCGCGCTTGATTTGCAGCGCCGGCTTTTCTGGCTTGCGCAAGCTCAGGAATGGGAGCAGCGCGCGCTTGACGAGATCGCCTATCATTCCCGGGAGTGCAATGTGGCTCAGACGGAGCTGGGGCGAAACTGACGTCGGCTGTGGGTAAGGCCTACTGATAAGTCGCCACAATATCGGATACCGCGCGCTCGAGCTGCTGCGCGGTGGCGCACTGGCGCACCACGCTGCAGAAGGTCGCATAGCGCGGCATCTCGGAATCGCCAAAGCCCCAGGCGAGACGTCCTTCGGGATTGAGCCACACCAGTCGCTTCGAGCGCTCGGAGATGCGGCGCAGGATGTCGGCGCGCGGATCGAGATTGTTGCTGCGGGCATCGCCCAGCACGATCACCGTGGTCTGCGGCGTCAGCGTGCTCATGAACTCCTTCTCGAAATCGGCCAGCGCCGAGCCGTAGTCGGAGGAGCCGAAGCCGACCTTGGACATGATCTCGGCCATCGCCTCTTCCGGCGGTTTCGATTCCAGGATGTCGCTGACTTCGATCAGATGCGAGGAGAAGGCGAACGAATGGACGTCGTCGACCACCTCGTGCAGCGAGTGGATCAGGAGCAGGAAGAAATCCGAGACCTGCGCCACCGAGCCCGAGACGTCGCAGAGCGCCACGATCTTCGGCCGATCGCGATGCTTGCGCTTCCAGGCCGTGAGAAAGGGGATGCCGCCCCAGGCGGCATTGCGGCGCAGCGTGCGGCGGACGTCGAGATGACCGCGCCGTTGGCGCTTGCGTGGTTTCGAATAGCGCTCGCGCAGGCGACGTGCGATCTGGCGGATGAGAGCGCGCATCTCCGCGACATGGCGGCGCTCGATGCGGGCAAGCGGCGCGTTGCGAAGAATCTCGTTGCGGAGGTTTTCAGCTTCCTCGCGGGCATAGAGCGCAAGCCCCTGCGCGACGGTGTCGCGGACGGCTTCGCGCAAGGCATCGAGCGCGGCGCGAAGCCGCTCGGCCAGTGCCGGATTGGTCGCGGTCAGCTCCTCGAGATCGTCGCGCAGCCGCTGGAGCCCCATGGCGTCAAGGATGCGGCTGGAGAAGATGCCGCGCTGGGTGGAGTAGCGGATGTCGGATAGGGAGGCCGCACCTGAGGCGCTGGCGATCGCGGCGGTGATCGCGTTGCGATCCTGCAACAGCAGCATCTGCGCGAGGGGCCCCAATTCTGCGGGAGGCGAACCGGCGCTCGCATCGCTGGCCGCACTCGACGACGGAGATTGATCCGCGTCCTCCGAAACATAGTTGCTGTCGGCTTCAGGCTGTTCCTGTCGCGGCTCCGGCTGGCTGAAGAACAGATCGAAACAGTCTCCGAGCGCGAGCTTTTCGTCCTGCGACTTGGCGAGCGTCAGAAGGAGCGCATCGCGCAGGATGGTCCGGTCGGAGACGCCGACCTGCGCGACCGCACGCATCGCATCGATGCTTTCGGCCGGCGAGACATGGACCCCGGCGCCCCGTGCGGCACGGAAGAAACGATGGATATTCTCGCGCATCGGGGTCAACCGAAGACGTTGGATCGTGCTGCCTTGGCAATGAAGGTCGTAATCTGAGGCTGAGCCGCCTCGATGTCGGCCTCGTATTTCAGGAGCACGTTGAGCGTGTCCTTGACGATCTCGGTGTCGAGCTCCGAGGCCTGCAAGAGCACCAGCACGCGTGCCCAGTCGATGGTCTCGCTGACCGAAGGCAGCTTCTTCAGGTCGAGCGAGCGGATTTCGTGGATGAAGCCGACCATCTGCCGCCGCAGCGTCTGCGAAATGTTGGGGACGCGGCTCTCGACGATGCGCTCCTCGAGCCGCTGCTCGGGGAAGCCGATGTGCAGATGCAGGCAGCGCCGCTTCAGGGCGTCGCCCAGATCGCGCTCGCTGTTGGAGGTGAGGATCACCGTTGGCGGCGTGATCGCGGAGACGGTGCCGAGTTCTGGGATCGTGACCTGGAAATCGGAGAGAATTTCCAGCAGCAGCGATTCGAATTCCGCATCCGACTTGTCGATCTCGTCGATCAGGAGCACGCAGCCGCCCGGCTGCTCCAGCGCTTGCAGCAGCGGCCGCGGCTCGACGAACTCCTTGGAGAAGAACACGTCGCCGAAATCGTGGAGCTGATGAAGTGCAGCGTGCAAAGTCTGCGCGCCGCCGAGGACTTCCCCGAGCTTGTCCTTGAGGATCTGCGTGTAGAGAAGCTGCTTGGCGTATTTCCATTCATAGAGCGCCTTGGCCTCGTCGAGGCCTTCGTAGCACTGAAGGCGGATCATCTTCAGGCCGCGCCAGGCCGCAATCGCCTTGGCAAGCTCGGTCTTGCCGACGCCCGCGGGTCCTTCGACCAGGATCGGCTTCTCGATCTGTTGCGACAAATAGACGGCGGTCGCGATCTGCCGGCTCGCGATGTAGCCTTGAGCGGCGAGGCCGCTCTCCACTGCCTCGATCGCTGTCGAGGGCTTCTGTTCAGCCACGAAAAGGCGCTCCCAAAGGTCTTGATTGAGGCTTGTTCTGCCTGCGTTCACGGCAAAGAACAAGCCTCGTTTGGGAGAGGCCAGACCCGCGCGAATGGGCGTTTTTTCCGCTCAACGCAAATAGCCGGGCGGCCAACCGGCCGCGGGATCAGTGCCGCAGCAACTCCGGCTTGCGGATCGTCTGTCTGACCTCGGCGCCGCAATCGGCGCATTCATAGACGAAGTCGATCTTGGCAAGACTCCAATGCGGTTCGACCTCGCGCACATACATTGGAAGGAACCCCATGCAAGCAGGGCAAATCACAGGCGCGATCTCGATATCCTGATGATGCTGTACATAAGCTGGCATCTCGGCTCTCCTTCGCAGACGACCTCCAAACCCGCGCGAAGGCTACTGCCGGCCGGCGAAAGGCCGACATCAACTCTTTCGAACAGAGGCGGAACGGCGGAGGTTTGTCGTTCGCTGTGACATTCTTGTTACGTCTCTGTACTGTGACGGGTGGAGCAAATACCTATTTCAAAAGACCGATCCGGTATTCGGACTTCGACCTCAACGATAAGGGAGCAACGCCCATGACGCATGCCATTCGCTTTCACAAGACTGGTGGTCCGGAAGTGCTGGTCTGGGAAGAAGTCAGTGTCGGCAAGCCCGGACCAGGCGAGGCACGAATCCGCCATACCGCCGTCGGTCTCAACTTCGTCGACATCTACAATCGTTCGGGCCTTTACCCGGTGCAACTGCCGAGTGGGCTTGGTAGCGAGGCTGCTGGCGTCGTCGAGGAGGTCGGGCCTGGCGTCACCGATCTGAAGCCCGGCGATCGCGTCGCCTACGGCGCCTCGCCGCTCGGGGCCTATTCCGAGGCGCGGCTGATCCCGGCCGACCGACTGCTGAAGCTGCCGGACGGTGTCGACGACAAGACCGCAGCGGCGATGATGCTGAAGGGGCTCACAACGCAATATCTGATCCGGCAGACCTATCGGGTGAAGGCCGGCGACACCATCCTGCTGCATGCGGCCGCCGGCGGCGTCGGCCTGATTCTCTCCCAGTGGGCCAAGCATCTCGGCGCAACCGTGATCGGCACCGTCAGCAACGACGAGAAGGCCAAGCTCGCCAAGGCGCATGGCTGCGACCATGTCATCATCTATAGCCGCGAGGATTTCGTGAAGCGCGTGGACGAGATCACCGGCGGCAAGAAGGTGCCGGTGGTCTATGACTCGGTCGGCAAGGATACGTTCTTGAAGTCGCTCGATTGCCTCGCGCCGCTCGGCGTCGCCGCGCTGTTCGGTGCGTCCTCCGGCGCCGTCGAGCCGCTCAATCTCGGTCTGCTGGCGCAGAAGGGCTCGCTCTACGTCACCCGGCCGACGCTGTTCACCTACGCCGCCAAGCGTGAAAGCCTGGTCGCGATGGCGGGCGAGCTGTTCGATGTCGTCAAGTCCGGCGCGGTCAAGATCGAGGTGCGCCAGACCTATCCACTGAAGGACGCCGCCAAGGCGCATGCCGATCTCGCCGCGCGCAAGACCACGGGATCGACCGTCCTCACGGTGTGATCTCCGACCGGGCTGTGGCGCAGGCTGGCAGAGCGTTTCGAGCGAACTGGATTCCGGTTCGCGTAGAGAAAACGCGTCAAAATAAGAAATCCAGAGCCCGTTCCGAGTCGATCGGACCGGAAAAGGTCGGCCCTGGGCCTGCGTTATGTCCGCTCGTGCTTACGCAGATCGCGGGCGTGATCGAGGCGGAGAGCCTGGAGGTCGACTTCTTCGGGCGGGATCCGGGGCAGGGCAGCCTCAGCGAGGATCGCCTCGGTCACGTCTTCGACCGAATTCTCCACGATTTCCTGGATGAACGAGATATTCCGATATTCCCCTGAGGCACCGCGGGAAATGACCTCGCGCCTGGTGATTTCAGGGTCGACCACTGCCTCGCGGCCGCGGCGCCCATAGTCGATCATCACGACGAAATACTGCATGAAACGATCCTGCCGTGCCCATGGTCGGGAACGGCAGAGTATTTCCGAAAAACGGAATCAAGTCAAGGTGAATTTCGTAAAAACGGAAATTGCAGCCTACTTGCCCCTCTTGCGCGGGCGCGCCGACTTGGCGCGCAGCCGCTCCAGCTGCCCCTTGGGCATGGACAGGCAGATCTCGCCGACCCACTCCAGTTTCACGCCGACGATCTGCTTGGCATTGAAGCTGCTGAGATTGACGACGGAGGGGGATTTGCCTCGTTCGATGGTCTTCAGATAGCGCTCGCCGGTCTTGAGCCGGACCACGGCCTCCTCGCCGTAGAAGCTCGACAGGGGATGGCGCTGGTCCTTGTAGACTACGATTACGTCGCCGCTCTCGTATTTGGGCAGCATCGAATCGCCCACGATCTCGAATGCGATGGTCTCCTCCATGATCGGAAAGGGCAGCGCGATGTCGCCAAGGCCTTCGGGGGGAACCTGCTCATAATCCGGCTCGATCACGGCACCGGCCCCCACGCGGCCCATGATCGGCGCGAGATTGAGCTCGAGATATTCCATGATCGGAATGATTTCCGAAGCCTTCACCAGGCGTTCGCCGCCGAGGATCTCCGAGACAGCGCCGGGGCGTACGCCCATGGCAGCCGCCAGGCCGCCCTTGCTCTTGCCCGTCTTTTCCAGGCCCCGTTCGATCATTGCAGCGTCCAACATGGTGATTCCCTCGATTGTCCATCGTCCGTCTCTTGTAATCCGAAATTCGGAATTGATGCAATTATGAATATCAGAATTATCGCTTGACTTCGACTTCGGAATACCGGAATGTAGGCTCCGCCTCGCGGTCGTGCGATCGGAGGAGGCGCATCACAGGACAGCAGCATGGAACCGGCTCATTGGCCGTCGGAGCACTCCGACGCGCTTCGCGACTATTTTCTCAAGGGGTTGTCTTATGCGGAGATCGGAAGACAGATTAACGCAAGGTTCGGAACGGCTTACACGCGCAACGCGGTGGTCGGCCGCGCCAAGCGGCTCGGGCTGATCGTGCAGGTGCGGATGACGAGCCCGTCGATCGTGCCGGTGCTGCCGTCTGGAGCCTGTCTTATCCTCCCGCACCGTCACGCGTTACTGAACCTGCCGCCGAAATCTGCGATGAAGCCTGCCGCGCAGGTCAAATTGCGCTGCGTCGGCGTCCAGCCGCGCCTGGTCCCGTTGGTCGAACTCGCTGCCGAGGACTGTCGCTATCCCTATGGCGGCGACAAGGACGGGGAGGAGATTACCTTCTGCGGCCATCCAAGTGAGCCGGGCTCGAGCTATTGCATGCCGCATGCGCGCCTGACGAGCCGCGCCGGAGCCGGATCCGCCCGCGTCGACGGCCCCGTCGTGCTGAGGCTGGTCTCTGCCGCCTGACCTGACGACCGTCCGTTCAATCGTCAATTCGCAAGGAGTATCCGAGTGGCACGTGTCCGACGCAACAGTTCCTTTAAATCGGCGAATGTCTACGACCGACGCTCACGTGAGATACCGTTCAATGCGGAGGTGGCGGAAGTCGAGGTGGACAATCCGCTGGCGCTCGACCCCGGCGAGAAGATTATGGCCGTGCGGTCGATCCGCAGCGATCCGCTCGGCCGGCTGCATGCGCACCGTCAGATCGACGAGGCGCAGTATCGCGGCGGGCGCGCCTTCCAGGACGATTGGGAGAAGGCCGAGCGAGGCCCTCAGGCAATGGACCCGACTCGCGAATATGTCGATGGCGCGCGCATGCGCGAGCCGGTCACCGAGAGCCAACGCCAGGCGGTGCTGCGGCTGAACCGGATCGAGCGCGAACTCGGCACAGACGGTGCCGCGCTAGTGCACGACGTGTTGGTGCTGGGCCTGACCATGGACGAGATCGGCCAGCGTCGCGCCGTCCGTACGCAGCGCTGGATCGACTATTTTGCCCGACGTTTCCGTGAATGCCTGGACCGGCTGGCAGTGATCTATGGCTTTGCGACGGAAACGGGGAGACAGCGTGCAGGGCAACGAAGATGACAACGGCGCGCCCGCGACCACGATCGTGGGCGCGCCGGTCTTGTGCTTAGGGATGCGGTAGGATCTGGTAGGTCGTGGCATAGGGCTCGACCCGCAGCGAGGCGTTGGCCAAAAGGCCGATTTTGGCGGTCGGCGCCTGCTGCAATTCGCCGTTCGGACCGCGATGCACGTTGTATTGCCAGACGGTGAGATCGCCCTTCTGTACCAGAGCATGTGCAACGGCGCTGGCATCATTGCCGCCGAGGGCCTGAAGCTCCTCCGTCGACAATCCGACGACGATTTCGTCCTTGATGGTGACGATCTTGAACAGGTTCATCCTGGTCTCCTGCGCCCACGCGCTTTGTGTCGAGAAGGTGAGAAGCGCGACTGCGGCGCCCTTGATGAGATCGCAACGAGAAAGCATGCCGTCGTCCTTTGGTGCTGGGGCGCCCGGTTCGATCAATGCATCAGTCACGGCGCCCGTGATCTGCGTGACTGTTCGCCACCGCTTTGTCGTTTGCTCCTCGAAAACGGTTCACGGCCGGAAACAAATGCGGCCCGATGAATCCTGATGCGAAGAGGCCGAGTCCAAGTCCAAGAGCTCGAGGGGACGGATTTGGATGAAATCCAAACGCCATAGTTTGTCTCTTGGTCAGAAGGCCCCGCTGTGGCTGCCGATCCATAGCGCGAGATCGACGCCTATTTCGTCGACGATACAACCGCCGACGCCAGACTCAACAATTACGTGTATACGCTGAAGAAGCCTGGTTCGCGTCCACCAACGTCCATTCAGATCCGAAACAACACGAAGCGCAGCGTCGATTGACGGCAATCGAGGCTGTATGCCTGATGGATGACGCTTCTTGACGCAGGTGGGTGACGGCGGGCCCTATTCCTGTTATCCGGAATTGCCGTGGTGCGATGCAGACGAAGCATCGCTGCGCCAACCGTTGGGCTTGCCGGAGGGGTTGTTTCTCGACATAGTTACAACCTGTTCAGGTGCGCGCTTGCACATGTAGCTCGGCGTGCGAACACACCGGGCTTCCCCCGGCCGAAGGCGCGCCGTCGCCATAGCATCCGGTTATGGCATCCGGTTATGGCATCCGGTTATGGCGTTGGGTTCTTAGTTGGGACCTCGATGTTGGATCACGAAGTCCGATGCTTGTCATAGGTGCGAGATGAAGAACCTCGATTTCGCAGCTGAGCTGCACCTCAAGCTCGGCGCGCCCGCAAGCGGCACCGTCGAAAGCCTGCGCCTGCTCCGCGCCTTTCTGAAGCTCGCGCCCCGGCAGCGTTTCGAGGTCATCAAGCTCGTCGAAGACCTCGCCACCGAAGAAACCCTCCCCGAACACCCCCTTTCCTGAGCCGGCCCGCGCGCCCCGCCTTACGATTTCCTGCCAAAGCCGGCCGCCAAGCGACGACTTCCCCGGGGCTGGACGCTGGCAGGCGATCCGGCAAGTGTGGTATTCAGTTCTGAAAACGGGAGGAGTGCGACCATGATCGAACCGAAGCTCGAAGTTCCGGCCGAACTGCGCGACCTGGCCGAGAAGACGATTGACCAGGCGGAAAAGGCATTCGGCATGTTTTTCGAAGCCGCCACCAAGTCGATGACGACCGTTCCGGGCGCGGGGGCGGACGTGTCGAAGCAGGCGCTCGCTTTCACCGAGCAGAACATGAAGTCGGCGTTCGAGCATGCTCGCAAGCTCGTCCATGCGACCGACCTTCAGGAGGCGATGCGAATCCAATCGGATTTCCTGCGCAGCCAGTTCACCAGTGCCGGAGACCACATGCGCCAGATGACCGGCAGTCTCATGCAACCGGGTAAGGACAAGTCCTGATTCTCGGTGTGTTCACGCCGCGTCCACAGATTGGACTTGTCCGGCGTGAATATCGCCACTGGTGCCGGTCCATGATGGCCGTCGAATGGACCTCATTCGCCGCCCATCATGCTTTCTGCTGACCCCTGTCGGTTCTCAGGCAGGGATTTGCATATGTCGCAGGTACCTTGAGCCATCGGCCGCTCTGCTAACGCAGCGATGCGATGTAGGCCGCGATGTCGCCGGCTTCAGTCCGGCTCAAGGGGAAATTCGGCATCTTCGGGTGCGGGTCTAGCAGGAAAAAAGCGCGTCTTTCTGAACTGAAGTCGGGCCTGCGCGCAACGGACGCGAAGGAGGGAACGTCGGCGCTCGCCTGGATCTGGCCGTTCGCCACGACATGGCGGCTGGCGGACCAGCGCTTCGCAAGCTCGGCGCCATGATCTGCATCGGCGCTAGAAAAAGATAGGCCGGCAACAAGCGCAGCCTTGAAGCAGGGCGGCCCCGGGGTGTCTAGGAGCCCGGGGCCACAACCTCAGCTTCCGGTGGGTCCAATAGTTCGGCCACGGGGTCCAAGCGGGAATCAGCGGAGCACATTTGGCGAAAAGTTTTGCATCTGCAGCCTGCTGCATTTCTATGCGGTGAACGCCCTTCGGATGATGCGGGGAGTTCGATCCCGCAACATGGGCAGTGTGATCGCAGCCCAGCGACAATTGTTGTGTCTATTCCTGGCGTGTGTGGGCGATGGCGTCTATGATGCAACTGGACAGATTAGTCGACCAGAACAGCGCTGAAGAACATCGTGTACGGTGCTTTTGACAAATAGAAGCCGTTCTAATTTTACCTAGGGCGCTCATTGTGCGGCGCCCGCCGGTGGGGAGGCCTAGCGGCTAAGCGCTACAATACCAGTATTCGTATTCCCCAAATTCTGCACGGCCTTGTTCATCGTAGGATCGTTGACGTAGCCGCTGGCGGGGATAGAAGAGCCATTGTTCTCATTCCTAGCGCGATTGCCCAGCCGATTTCCCGTAGTTTGATGGTTGAGAGCATTGCTCGTGTTAGGTCCGGGCGAACCACCCGCACCGCTCGCGGTGCCACTGCTCGACATCGAGCCGGCCGCCGTGCTGCCTGAGCCTGTTCCTCCTCCCGAAGCTCCACCTGAACCACCTCCGCCAGCTTGCGCCAGGGCCGAGGTGCTTGGTCAAAACGCGACCGCTATCCTGTTCGTTCAGGCGGCGCAAAATGATCTTCGTTCGACTGACGCTTCAACGTGGCTTGCAGCCCTTGATGGGTATTTGGCCACTTTCCAGGATGCAATTAAGTCCTCACGCAAAATCGTGCAGCTCAAAATCAGCACGCACAATCCTCCTAACGAAAGTATCTTCAATGTTAATCGGGCCATCGCCGACGGGCTCTGCGCCGCTTCCCAGCGAAGGAAGGTGCGACTTCGTCCTAGCACTACTTTGGCAGAATTTATTTGCGCCAGTGTTTCTCAAGGATTTGTTTTCGGCAGTATGGACACCGTTGAGGCGGCGGCGAACGAAGCGGATGGTGCGCTGTCGCTGATTACGGACAGCGTAGCGGATGACCCGACCGTGGCTTTGGCCAAAATCCACTATTTGCGCAGCCGATGCGAGCCGGAGACGTGGTGGGATTTCGCAAGCGAACGTCACAGGCGTTATCCCGATAACGAAAACTTGGCAGGTGCGGCAGCAGAGGCTCGCATAGACCAAGCAGCCCGTTGGGCAGAGACGAACCAACGCCGCACACTAAACCGCGAACTCCGCGCACAAATTGCCGAAGCCATCGCCATTCTTGAGCAAATGCGACAGAAGTTCGCTGGCTCTGAAGCTGCTTGGGACGACAATCGGATGTCTCTGAGTGTCAATCTGGCGATTGGTCTTCGGCTGCTACGGCAGCATGATGAGGCCAAGAAGGTAATCGAAGCGGCGCTCTTCGGAGACCGATGAACATCTGCCGCCGCGCGCTGTGGCAACCTTTACGAAGCCAGCCGGATTCGGCGACGCCGAGAAGGCGAACTTATGCAGTCTGAAGCGCTGCGACTCGCACGATTTCGTTCTCTAGCCGGTCGATGCAATTCTCATCGAGCAACAGAAGAACAGTTGCGCCCAATCAAGCGAGCATCATAGACACGCTGCATTGTGAATGCTGACGACGACGCTCGCGTTGAAGCACACCATACGGACCGGATAGACATACTGGCCGGAGAGGAGGCCTTGCAGCACTGTTTCGAGATCGGTGTGCTGTTCGTCCGTCTCGCGCCAGGCGCAGCCGGCGCGCGCGCCAAAGTCTTCGAGCACGATGTAAATGTCTCGGTCGAGACGGTCGGTTGGCACGATCGAGGGCGAGGAACGCATACACTTACTCCGATACTACGGACGGCCGAGAGGCGGCCCCAGCTTGGGGGCTGGTGGGGTAGGCCGGGGCCGCTCCGCCAGCTCAGGCGGCGAGCGGGCGATGACTGAAATGCCGCCGCTCCTTGTGGTTCCACTGAGCTGGGTCAACCCGGAAAATCCCCAGTCGCGCGAGCTTACGTTCTTCTATCCTTCCTGGTCTCGATAGTGGGCGAGCTCCGCTCTTGCGAGTGCCCGGGCCTGTTCAAGCGCTTCTGCCCCAGTCAATAGGTTCGGTGCAAGCCGCCGTCCCGCGATATCGTCCCAATAGAAGTAAACGCTCGGCCGACCATCGGCGAATTGACTTCATAGCTGCCGGTTAACGGCACAGCTTCGTGCTTACGGATGCGAACGGGAGTGGGTGGCATCGTCTGGATATTGCCTCGCATAAGTTCTTAGCAAGTTCGTGGCTGATCGCGTGCCGGTTCTCAGCCGCACCGCAAATACGAAGGCCGCAGCGGGAGGTTTAAACCGCTGCGGCCCGCGCATTGCCAAAAAAGCCCGGGTCAAATCGAAAGTAAAATATGC
>NZ_JADPIQ010000058.1:0-750 GCF_023073015.1 Bradyrhizobium sp. 87 | reverse complement strand
CGTGATTCCGTTGTGTTGACGCGAATCTCGGCGAGGTCGATCCATGATGGGCCGTCTGAAGAGTGACCAAGGTCAACTGTTCTACGAGTTTCGTCTTGGCGACGCGATACCCGAAGATCATCTGGTGCGGAAGATCGATGCTGCTCTCGATCTGTCCTGGCTTCGCGGTGAACTAGCATCTCACTATTCGTCGATGGGGCGCCCGTCGATTGATCCGGAACTGATGATCCGGATGCTGGTCGTGGGGTATGTCTTTGCGATCCGCTCGGAACGGCTGATCTGCCGTGAAGTGCAGGTGAACCTCGCCTATCGCTGGTTCTGCAAGCTTGGTATCGAGGACGCTGTCCCGGATCATTCGGCATTTTCGCGCGCCCGCAACGAGCGCTTCCGTGATGGAGATGTTCTCCGCCGCGTGTTCGAACGGATTGTCGAGACATGCATTGCCGCCGGTCTGGTTGGTGGCGAAGGATTTGCAGTCGATGCGAGCCTGATTGCGGCCGACGCGAACAAGCAGCGCTCGATCGCAGGTCAGGACTGGCGCAGGGATCGCGATCCGGCCAGGTCCAGCCGCGCGGTGAAGGAGTATTTGGCAACCCTCGACGATCCGGCGTGGGGCGCCGCCAGCGATGTCATCCCGAAGTTTGTCTCGCCATCCGATCCGGCAGCGCAGTGGACCGGCGCTCACAAGGGGCCGGCATTCTTCGCGTACTCCGACAACTATCTCATCGACGTGAAGTTCGGCGTCATCGT
>NZ_JADPIQ010000081.1:0-752 GCF_023073015.1 Bradyrhizobium sp. 87 | reverse complement strand
GACGCGGAGATCGGCAAGTTCCTCGCCGACGCCATGAAGAAGGTCGGCAACGAGGGTGTCATCACCGTCGAGGAAGCCAAGTCGCTCGAGACCGAGCTCGACGTCGTCGAGGGCATGCAGTTCGACCGCGGCTACATCTCGCCCTACTTCGTCACCAACGCGGACAAGATGCGCGTTGAGATGGACGACGCCTACATCCTCATCAACGAGAAGAAGCTCTCCTCGCTGAACGAGCTGCTGCCGCTGCTCGAGGCCGTGGTGCAGACCGGCAAGCCGCTGGTCATCGTCGCCGAGGACGTCGAAGGCGAAGCGCTTGCCACCCTGGTCGTGAACCGTCTGCGTGGCGGCCTGAAGGTCGCGGCCGTCAAGGCTCCGGGCTTCGGCGATCGCCGCAAGGCCATGCTGCAGGACATCGCGATCCTGACCGGCGGCCAGGCGATCTCGGAAGATCTCGGCATCAAGCTCGAGAACGTCACGCTCAACATGCTCGGTCGCGCCAAGAAGGTGATGATCGACAAGGAGAACACCACGATCGTCAACGGCGCCGGCAAGAAGGCCGACATCGAGGCGCGCGTGGCTCAGATCAAGGCGCAGATCGAGGAAACCACCTCGGACTACGACCGTGAGAAGCTCCAGGAGCGTCTTGCCAAGCTCGCAGGCGGCGTCGCGGTGATCCGCGTCGGCGGCGCGACCGAGGTCGAGGTGAAGGAGCGCAAGGATCGCGTTGATGACGCGATGCATGCGACCCGCGC
>NZ_JADPIQ010000099.1:0-38138 GCF_023073015.1 Bradyrhizobium sp. 87 | reverse complement strand
CAACGATGGGATCGAGGTCATCGCCAAGTCGACCGACCGTCAGCCCATAACCGCTGCCGCCTGACCGGCACCGCCGTCACCAAAATTTGGCGATAGCTCTCGCCTGGCCACCAAAGCAGGAAACGCCGGAGAGCGGGAAAGCAGACATTATCCGCGCGACAGAAATACCAGCGCACTTGGCAGGAGCCAAAAATACACGTAATAATTGTGCATTAGCCTTACGGGAATTACATATTCCACTATAGTGGATTTCGTTCGTAGGTGCCTCGAAAGAATATTTTATGATGTTTAGCCCTCGATCGGCTCCTGGCGAACTGGCTGTGCCGAAGCGACGGCGTGGGGAGAAAATATGGAGACCGAATTTCGCAAGGCCATCGTTGTGCCTCCGCCCGCCGGGCGAGTCCTGTCGCCCATTAAACTCGGCCTTCTGACTGGCAAGGAGATCGAATGTCTCGGCTGGTGCAAGGAAGGCAAAACGAACTGGGAAATCGGCGAGATACTCTTCATTTCGGAAAAGACAGTGGAATTCCATCTTCGGAATGCGATGAGAAAACTTGGCGCTACCAACCGAATAACTGCCGTTGTCGCCGCCTTAAAGCGCGGCCTAATTTTCCTATAAAGTGCGGACATCTACGTTTTACTCGGCTGGATGGACAGCGTTCTGGTCCAGCTACAGCGGATACCTGATTGCTTCCGGCTATTTGATTCTGCTAGTTTTATTGTCGGGAATGATCGCGAAGATCCAAGCCACTTTCTCGCGTTATCCCGTTGGGCTATGCAATGCACATTCTGTCTGACTAGATGCTTTTCGGGATCGTTCCGCCGTTTAACAGCAACAGCATCCAGATCTTGGCAGCGCTCTTGCTGCTCGCAATAACACTAGTGTTTGGGTCTGTCTTGTATCGTAGGAAGCAGGTTTAACGTAGTGCCCCCGCGGCGCATCGCAAAACCTCTGCCAGGCGGATGCTTCTTGAAGGGCTGCGGCTTGTCGGCTCCTGCTGTAGTATGCAACCACTGCGACTGAGCTCGGGGCAAGGTCTGGCTGGACCGGCCCGCCATTCCATAACAACGCATAGGCGAATGCGCACAGTCGGCCGTCGTCCTGGACGATGCGAAGAGAGCGGAATCCGCAACGCACGCATCTTTAGGAAGGGCAAACATTCAGCCCGTTAGCGTAACCCACTGAATCTGCTAAGGGCCATTCGGATTGAGGTAACTCTGCCGGGATCGAAAGAAACCGTTACAGCAAACCACGCGTCACCAGCCGAACTAGCTTCTCAGTGTCTAGACTGTCGCCCTGTGTGCGCGAGGATGGCCATAGACTTTGAACGCCAGCCATGAGGCGTCGCCAAGCACTTTTGCCGACGCTCGCGCAGCGCTTGCAGCTTCAGCTAGAGACTTGCCGTCTAGAAGTGCCTCGTAGAAGGCCCTCGCGAAAGCCGCAGCTGGCTTATCGCGGACGGCCCAAGTGGTGCCAACAAAAGCTCCGGCACCAGCCCGGAGAAACACGATCGGCCACCCACCTAATTGCGTTAAAACAGGCCCCATCCGCCCGGTTTCGCAGGCATTCAGGAATATCAGGGGCCTGTTGCCGCGAAGCTTTGCTTCCGCCTCAACCGTTAAAGTGTCGATCTCAATCTGATGAGGCTGCGTTTCTCCTGGGCGCGCTTCATCGCCAATGATCAAGCTCGCGCCCTCTATCGATTGGTGTGACGCATCGGCATGGCAGGATATGTGCAGGACATCGAAATCTCCGTCCGCGAGAGCATCGTACAAAGCATCTCGGCTCGGAGGAATTGGATCCGCAGTGATAGATCGTGCACGGAGCGATCTCTCGGACCCGCCTGTGAAATAAGTCAGCTCTGCGCCGACCGGCGGCAGCGATCCCATCGGATAGGCCGCATTGAAATAGCGCCACTTCTTTAACGGTAATTTCCGGACCGGTTGCTCGTCCGAAAGCGTCCGCACCAAGTTGTATTCCGCCAGGAATTTGTCGTCGACCTCACCGCTATCAGGGTTGTGCAGACGCACCAGTTCCCAGGGTATAAGCGGCTCCCAAGAAACGACCTGAATCAACTTTATACGATCTCGTAATGGCCAGATGACCTTTGCGACTTCCGGCTCGAAGAGTTCACGGGATAGCTTCGAGCCGAGTGCGCGTGCGTCCCGTTCCAGCTGCTTGAAATCATCGACGCTCCTGAGTTCCTGCGTGACGCGCTGATAGATTCTCTCGACAAAGGCCGAGGACGTCGATGCCGGGCCATTGCCACGATCGAGCAAGGGTCTCGAACTGAATTTCCGATAGATCAGATCCAATGCTTCTGAATGGAGCGTGAAGTTGTAGGTGACGTTCCCTCCGTCGACACGCTGCTCAACGAGCAGCGCCAACTTGTCGTCGTCCGCCACATCGCGGGCGGCAGCGACGGCCGTGCCTTCTATCTGGGTCTGCTTGGCCCCCTCAGCAACGATCGCGATTGCCAGCCCGATTGCGCCCAGATCGCTGCCGCCTTGACGAAAGAAGACTGCGAGCCGAGACACACCCGATCGCAAACCCCGAATTCGGAACGAGCCGCTCCTGAGCGGTTGATCGAGTGTTGGCGGATCCACCCTCTGCTCGCTACCAGTAACGATCCCAATCGCCGGATCTTCCACTGTGAGTGAAACTACGATCGGCTTGTCGGGGGCTGCCTTTGTGTCCAATGAAGGTCCTTGCGGCCGGGCCACGGTGGACAATTCAATTCGAAAAGTCACCTCCTGTTCATGACCGATTTGAAGCTCAGTGTTCGTGTTCGCCGAGAGTGTGACGCCGATGCAGTCGAGTTCAGCCGGGGTTTTCTGAAACGAATTCTCCCATGGGAGGTCCGGAATTCTGCGGCCTGATCGACCGCGCGTCGAACCTAGTTCGAAGCTGTCTGGCACATCAAGCGGTAACGAATGCTGTCGATCCAATCGTGCGGCAGCATCCAGTTCGCCAATCCCGGTAATTCGGCCTGCAGCGTCGAGGTCTATGGCCCTCGAGGCGGCGGGCCCCTCTCGGCCCTCTTGGGAGTCAATACGGCGGCCGCCACGGTAGCTCGTGCTAGCCTTAGTCTCGCGAAGCTCCAACGATTCCTCGATAGGGGAGCTCAGCCTGTCCGGAAAGTTGATTTTGTGTTGGCGCAGCTCTTGGAGCCGGTAGGCATAGCGATACACCTGAGTGCCGTGCAGCCGGACCACGACTATCCAGGCCGGATTGGACCGTAGGCTACGCGCCAAAACCGATTGCATGGATCGGTTGGCGGTAACAACCAAAATCAAGCCCTTCCGGTCCCAGAGGGGATCAGCCCCGAGCAGCGCCGCGCGCGATTGCGGAAAACCATCGTGTTCCGATTCGCTCATGTCTCTGCCCCGAGCACCGCAAAGGAGTCTTGTGCTGTCTCGGCGCCCACTCCTGAGACCGCGACGTGGTAGGCTCCTGGAGCTGCCGGGACGAAGTCAGCCTGCAGCCAATCGTCTCCCGCGGGTGCCAAGGTAAGCTCGGCCGATGACGCAACATCGCCTGAGCGCCAAAAAACTGCTGTCAACGCGGCGTCGCGAGTCGGCCGTGCGCGCAGGACGACCCGTTGGCCCGAGCAATATAGATCACCAATCTCGATCGCGACATGCGTCTTTGGCTTTCTGAATGACCCAAGATCAAGGTCAAATCCGGACAGTATTCCGATCATGTTGGTAATCACCGCATCCGCATTTTGCAGCGAACCGTGCTTGGTTGCAGCGTACATCGCATTTGGCGCTTCGCTCATTTCGATGGGAATTGCCGACACCTGAGGAACAGTGCCGTCTCCCGTCAATGCATTGCGCTTATACGTCTCGAGCATGACGACGCCACTCTCGGCGAGCCGTGCCGACTGGATCGTTTGTTGCGCAATTCCAACCACAGGATAAATGCGATAAGTTGATTCCTGATATCGGTGTAGGCGGCGATTTGAATTAGCTGCCGCTTCGATTTCACGATGAAATCGAAGTGCTGACTGAGCCTTTTCGGGATCGACATTGGGTATGCCAGTCGTCTCGCCGACTCGAACCAGTGTGCTATCTCCCGAGTCGTAGCATTCATACATCGGCAGCAACTGATAGATCGCGGTGAACTGGCGCGATACCTTGGATAGGTCCAGCGGGCCCGTCTTAATCCCGTTCGCCAACCCATCCAGCGCATTCAAAGAACCACGGTAAGGCGTTCCGAAGCTCACCAGTGCCCTGGCATCCTTCCAGCCATCCATGCATTCGAGAAAATACCTCGCAACGAGCCCGCCCATCGAATGGCAGATCAGGATAAGCTTCGCGTCGGGATTGCCGCTAGAATCGCGCCAACTGCCCAGCCATCGCTTAGCCGCCCTTGCCAGCTTGCGCGCCGCCACCTTGTTGTCGCGTCTCCAATCATAGGGAAATCGGAAGAAATTTCTTCCTTCCGTTACCTCGAAGCCCGTTAGTATGGCTTCAGTTATCTTGCCGTATCCATCGATCTTCCAAACCCCCGGGAGTAGATGGAGATCAGGCATCAATTCATCGGCAGTGATCCCATCCTCTAGATCGTCCACTTCCGGATCGTCATGCGGAAGCGCCAGCGCGCGCTCCATCGTGCCGCCCAAGCTCCAGAGTGCCTTGCCGATCGAGCCGGCAGAGTATCCCCAAACCACAGTGCCATGCTTTCTAAGCACGCTGCCCGTAATTCCTGGCAGCAAGACCACTACGTCTCCCATTGGGTGTCGGGGCATTTGATTCCCTCGTGCTCGGCAGTTTTAGCAGGCTTGACCGACAAGCTAAATCTCAAGCTGGATGGATGCGATTGGTCAATATCTTGAGATCTCGTCGATGAATTCGCCGGTGTAACAAGGTCCTCTTATTTTACTGGCTGCCGTTTGCCTGAGTCAGGTCAACCCGCACGGTGCAGTTAGTTCGCTTCATACTCGAGCGCCCATGCTGACCGACTCGCGAAAAGACTGGGCAGCCCAGTTGTCGGGACTGCAGGCAAGGATCGGGGATGCCCAGATCGGAGACGCCTCGATCTGCATCGGTTCATAGACGCCCCGGCAAGCTGTCCTGAACGCGTTGCAAATGGTGCTCGATTCTCTGCCGAACAGGTCGCTGTAGAAGTGTCTGGCGAAGTCTGCCGCTCGTTCATCATCGACGTCCCAGCGAAAGCCGACGATGTGGGCAACATCTCGCTGGGCAAGATTGGCTACCGCGTTCGCGGAACTCCCCTGACATGATGAGAGATAAACTAGCTTGGCGCCTGCGGCCGCTGCCCCTTCGGCGAAGGCGTGAATGGACATGCCTTCGGCCTGACCCGGGTTTCGACCCGGCAATACTAGCAAGGTCATGCCATCCCTCGTTGTCAACGAGTGTCCTGCAAAATGAACGACGTCGTACCGGTTTAACGTGAGCTTCTCCATGAGCAGCGCTTCGGATCCTCTAGGATCGGCAATTGCAGATAGATCGAATACCTCCAAGCTGAAGACGGTGCAGTCCGTTTCCTCCAGCGATTTGAGATCGTCGCGCTCTCTATCAATGTTTTCGAGTCGGCGAAACTCGAAGCTGTTAAGTTTGAACCGGCCAGTTTCCGGATCTCGCTCCGGCACGCGCGCGATATCCCAGCCAGTCGCCCCGGCTCGGCTCTCGCCGACCTGAGAACGGATGAAGAGAACCTTGGCGGCACGCAGCTCTCCTTGCGATGTGGTCGAAAGCTTGGCGGCTCTCATTCGTCGCGCAATAGGAGCATTGATCAGCACGAAAGGGTCCTGAGTAAAATCGATGTCGGTTCCTATTGACGGGAGACCCGAGAGGCGAACGGTCGCTTCGAAAGGAGCGCAATAGAGCGAAGCGTCCTCGACGCGAAAGCGAAAAGCTAGATTGCGTAGCCCACCGGCTGACCGTTCAATATGAGAAAAGAGACCTGGACCAAGGGTCGCGATGATCAGCTGCTGAAACAGCAGAGAGCCATCGTCATGAATCCGGCGCGCCCAACCAGGCATGAAGGGTGGCATCGCGTACTTAATGGCGAGCTGGTGCGCGGCGGAATACATGCGGGTGGATGCCTCCGCCCACCCCATCATCTCGCCCTCACGGTTGCCTAGCAAACACTTCACGGATGTGCGCTGGACCTCAAGCTCGATGACGTTCCATGTTTTTTCGGGAGACGTAGGTCGGCCTAGCAGCATGTCAACGAACCGTCGCAGCAGCGTAGGCGAAAGTCGTAATTGCGGTAAGGAAATCGCGCGATTGTCCGGGGTGCAATATTCATCGAGTTCGAAGATGCCGACTTCTCGCGAAGTGATAAAAAGCGCCGGCGTTGCTATCGCTGTATTTCTTAATTCTTGCACAAGCCAAAGTGCCGATTTCTCTTGCCTGTCCAACGGCCCACCGAGACGACGCGGCAATTGAGCGTCGAGCAGCAAGACTGTATCAGGCGAAGCCTCTCTGATCCTGTCATTTCTAGAAGCAGTCTCGGCATCGATTGCTATAAGGTCAATATCTCCTGCTGCTCCAAGTGCTTCCTTGATTGCGAACTGCAAATTACTGTCAGAACAAACTAGGAGAAATTTGATGGTCATAACATAAACTCCTACTCTACTGTCGACTCCTTGGATTGCAGGCCAGCTCCCAGATCCGTTGCTTGCAGCTCGACGGCAAACACAAGAGTTGAATGATCGATATACTTTGACAGCTTGCCGTTGTGACGATTCACTGCAATTTCGACAGTTCTCAGGGCTAGAGATGCGTTTTCTTGGGCCTGCTGCGCGGCCGCGTCCGATTGCCCATTACGCGAAAGCGAGGGAGTCATTTCGACGCCGTCGACGCCTGGGACTGACAGGCTGATACGGATTTTGCGTTCAGCAAGGTGCTCAACCCGTACCTGGACCTTCGACGTGTACGGGCCCCTGAACAGCGCGTAGCCTAGCAAAGATCTGAAAGCGAACCTCAGTTGCTCGGGCCAGCCCAACAAGTAGAAGGACTGGATCTTGCCCTGCAATGGAAGCCCGATCAGTTCGCAAGAGCTGAGATCCTCTCGAGGAAGATCAAAGATGGCATCTCTCAGCAAGTCCAGCCCATCGAACAGCTGCCTCGGCCGATCGGGTTCATGCCGTATCGCCAAAGTGCTGGCGAGCCGCTCATAGGTCAAATCTGCCTTATCGAGCTGACGAAGAGCGGCTTCAACGTTATCGTTGAGGTCTCCAAGATCGCTGGCCGCAATTGTCTTGCTGAGTAGATTCTTTGCCATAATAAGTGGTAAGCGGACGTGTTGAGCGACCTCGTTTACGGTTTCTTCGAGATAGCTCAGGTCACTTTGCTGCGCTTCTTGGCGGAGGTCGGTAAAGAGCCAGAGACAATGGCCGTAATCGTCATGCAAGGGGCGCTGACTAGCCAATGTGGGGACATAGACGGCGGCATCGATACATAACGTCAAGCTCACCTGCGCAACCGGGGTGGTCGAACTGAGCAATCGGCGGTCGGGATCATGTGCGCCAAAGGCTGCAAGGCGCTCGCCCAGCAGCGAGCCCGCTGATCTGCCGAACAGGGCATCCGCCCATCGATTTGTCATCCGCAAAAGTCCAGCGCGATCGACGACGACTACAGCCTGCTCCACTGTGTCCAGCAGACAAAGTTGGACGGCTTTCATCCAACGCCGACGTAGCAGCTGCTCGCATTGCGCCAACACGTCGGTCAGCGCGACCATATCAGGCCCCTGAAAGGCGTTCCTCATGGAGGACTCGATCGACAGCATCCATTCAATCTCGTCGCGGCTGGGCTTCGGCGACTGTTGAACGACGCGGATCGGAAATGCCAGAGCGGAGCGGCGGTCGGGAATGACCGGCTTGTAGCCAAACTGGGAGCCAGCCTCGATGTCCGGCTCGGCCAAGGCCGCATTGTCCCGCAGCGTTGCGCCCAGAAGACCTTCAGTCAGTGGCTGGGTATAGTCGTAGTCGACATCTGGAGTATTGGTGCGATTGCACTGGTATATGATGTGGAACAGATTATCTCTTCGGTCGACTGAAAAGACAGCGACGTAGTCCCACCCAAAACAATCGGCAATTCCGTCACCCAAGCACTTCGCTAGTTCCTCATGTCTATCTGCATCGGCAAGTCGCTTTTGCAGCATGCGGACTCCCTCTTCGCGTCGACGCAACAGGTTCGCCTCGGCGACCAGTAGGGCTTTCTCGACTCCCAGATCCCGCATGCGCGCAACTTCTAATCCGTCGTACAAATCAGACCTCTCGGAAAGCAGGGTCAACGACGCCCGGATTCGCTGCCCTCCGCCAACTATCGGCAGCGTGACGTAACCTTTCATTCCACTCTTGACGATATTCTGTAGGACAGGGTCCTCCTCTATGCCCGGCGTTAGGTCGATCGCCGTGGCATGAAGATCATTGCCCCATGTGTGATCGCTCAGTAGAAAATCGTGAACTTTTTCGCCGAGCGGAAACCAAGCAGTTGTCCATTTCCAGTCAGGCGTCGGATGCAATACCAGAGTTTTGTGGTACCTCATGTCCTCGGTGTACACACCGAAGGTGGCGAGATCGTAAGGCACAATCGTTCGAACGGCCTTCATGACGCCGAGAACAAGCTCTTCGGGCCTGTAGTTGGGATCACTTAGTACCTGCTGCAATTCTGCCCGAACGAGCTCTTCCGCCATCGGGACAATAGTGATAATTGCACCGGAGCAGCTTTCCGCAGTATCGAACGATGGAGCAGCCGTTACGCGGACTGGAGTATGTCGTCCATCTAGTGATACGAGTTCGGCTTTCTCCTTGCGGCCGTCGGGTGATTTGAACCAGTACGGGAGATTTTGAGCGCGCTTCAAATCGGAGCTCGAGAACAAGCCGGCCGCATGCCGACCCTGCAATTCGATTCTGCTCGCCCCAATCAGCTGTTCGGCGCGTTCGTTCGCAAAGACAATACTCCCCTCCGGATCTAGCCTCAGGATCCCATCGGGCAGAGTATCAAAACGCGCTTCCTCTTCCTCTACGCTAAGAAGGAGCGCGTATGCCCCAGGTCGACCGTACTCGTCAGTAAGGGGACCGAGTTCCCCTCGTAGATGAATAGACGGTAGATTGCCACGATGCAGATCTAAGCGCAGGGTTTGGCGCTTTTGCGTAGCCAGCGCGGCCCGTACATCGGCCGATCGTGGCCCGAAAAGAGAGGCGAAATCTCGGCCGAGCGCATCAGGCAAATGGTCTATCAGAGCATCGTTCGCGTAGGAAATCGCTCCTAGTCCGTCAATCTCCGCCACGGCGAAGCTCGAGTGAACCACTGCGGTGTCAAGCGCATCATAGCGCACAGATAGAGCTTTTAAGATAAGATCATCGCACTCTTCGACGATTTTGGCGCGTTCGGCTGAAAGTTCTTGAGCAAGAGCTTCCTCTCGCCTAGCGAGGAAAGGCACTAACACTTGGGTCAAGCCGCCCGGCCGGCGCTCTCGCAGGAGTCCAACCAGCCGTCTAATCTGGGTATCTGCGCTCTCTCGTGCCGCAGGCTCGAGCGCCGAAGCCTCTGGGGCGCTACTCGGAACGAAATGGCTCTGAATATCAACCATGTTCCCCTCGCAGTTTTCTTGAAGGAACAAAGCTATATCAATCCAACCAGTGGTTGCGGTCAAGTGAACTAGTTCACAGTATCTTAGAAGGCGAGAAGGGTCAGATCTTCTGCTATAATTCCCGCTTTATCCGAACAATGCTCCGTTTGGCGGTTTCCTTCGGTATTCGAAAATGCAGCGCTGAACGGCCAGAACCCTTGTGCCAGCTGAGCGAAAAACCGCGGTCAGATATCGACCAGAAGAAAACCGATACGCCAGCCCATCCAATACGCCAATGATGTCGCCCCCAGCGTCTAGCTCTCTGCGTGCGCGATTGGCACTGTTACGATCTGCAGGCTCTCGAAAAGATCGGCTTGCCGTTCAAGTTGGGCAACGTGGCCAGCCAGCCCTACGGACACGTCGACCACGATAGGAACGCGCTTAACTTACCTGTCGGCGGTAGGCGCCACCGGATGTGCTGGGCGCTGGCAGAGAGGCCGCTCAATTGTTCGGCGGGATTGCTAGCGGATTGGAGGAGTCCTGTGCGCGGCCGGCGGAGCAACTTCTTCCAATCCCTTCCCCGTTCCAATGGGACCTAGGCGACTCCTTAGAGCGATGTTTCTAGTCTATCTTCCTCGGCCGAGAGCACCTGAGACGCAGCAGTCGAGCAAGTTTTTTTCTAGATTCTCTCCCTCCGCCAACGGCTGGCGCAAGTGCCTGAAACTCCGCATTTACCTATAAAATAAGGCTTTCCGAAAAGTCTCGGTGGTACACAGGAGTGGACACACCGTGAGCTTTCGCATGATCCAACCTTGGGAAAATCCCCGCTCGAAATTCTACTGGTTCAGGCGCCGCGTTCCCAAGCAGTTTCGGCATTTCGGAATGCCGGCCGAGATCAAGTTCTCGCTCGAGACGACGGACTGGGAGGAGGCCGTCCTCCGCTGTCAGGAGGAGAATCTTCGGCTCGAGCGCGAATGGCGCAGAAACCTTGTCGGCACGCCTCCTACTGAGCTTTCTCATCTCCAGATCGTCGCTCTCGCGGGCGAGTTCTACAGGGAAACGGTGGCTGCCCGCCGAGATGAGCCTGGTCCTCCGGCCGAGGTCGAACGGTCGTTGAGGGAGCACGCCAAGCGAAGGCGGCCTCTGATCGGTGCACTCGAGCCGCATCTACTCGTGACGTTCGGACCGGAAGCGAAAGCCTTCCTGCAGCGGAAGGGGATCCATCTCGTCGGCGACAGATTTCACTCCTTCCTGCGCTCCTATGTCGAGGCCAAAGAGCTCGCCGGGCAGGAGCTGCTGCAGAACGCGAAGAAGGACTACACGCCCAACGACAAGATCGCCGCGCGCTTCCCGGAATACAAGCCGCCGAACCCTGCAAAGAGGTTCGACGTGTTGTGGGCGGAGTTCGTCGATGCGAAGGAGCTCGCAGCGTCGACCAAAAAGAAGTGGGAGCCGTACTTCCGTCAACTCATCAAGCGCATCGGCACCGACGACATGAGCCATGTTGCCGAGCAACATCTGCTCGATTGGCGCGATGCGCTGCTGGCGTCGAAGGCGTCGCGGCGCAACGTCAAGTTCGGCTACATCGCTGCGGCCCGAGCCTTCTTCGGGTGGGCCAAGAACGAGAAGAAGCTGACGATCAATCCGGCCGCCGAAGTCGTCGTCACCCTTTCCGAAAAGAAGAAAAAGAAAAAAATCGGCTTCGACCATGTGGAGGCCCATACCATCCTTGCGGCCGCCCTCGGTCCGCAGAACGAGCGGATGACCGAGGAGAACGCCGCCGCCCGCCGGTGGGTGCCGTGGCTCTGCGCGTACACCGGCGCGCGCGTGAACGAGATTACCCAATTAAGGGCGTGCGACGTAGTCGAGAAGGACGGTATCCCGTGCATTCGCATCATGCCCGAGGCGGGAACGGTGAAGTCGGCCGAAGAGCGCACCGTCCCGCTTCATCCACACCTGCTGCAGATGGAGTTCGTGGAGTGGGCGCACAGAAAGAAGGGAGACACTCCGCTGTTCTACGCGATCGAACGGCAGCGGAAGAAGGATCGGAAGAATCCGACCTACACCTCCGTCGGCAACAAGCTTGCCGACTGGGTCCGCAACGTCCTTCAGATCAAGAATCCTAAGGCCGCCCCCAACCATGGATGGCGGCATCGTTTCAAGACCGAAGGCAGGAGGGCGAAGATGTTGTGGCAGGTCCTCGACGCTATCCAGGGCCACGCCCCCCGGACCGACGGCGAGGACTACGGCGAGGTCCCGCCCGACGTGATGCTGCCGGAGATACTGAAATATCCCTGGTACAAGATCGAGGCGCCGACCGAGCGCCGGGACCGCCGCCGCGGCCAGAGACGGACCGTCGCGGACGCCGCGGCATAGGATTCGGGCGTTGGTCGGCGGAGGTGCCCATTCGCTACCTTCAGCGCCAGCCTATCGGGTTGTGGCCGGCGCCCACCCGGATGGTCCCCTGTGCAGGGAATCAGCAGCCGCAGGGACCCCGTGGCAGTCGTGCCGAGGGTAATTTCGAATCCTTGACAAGCTGTCGTCGAGCTAAACGGACGCGAGGTAAAGCCAGACGCAAATGCGAGCATGGTGAGCTTGGCCATGGGACTCTTCGAATACAGTACGGAAGATCAATGTCCACGATCGGAGAATCGTTGGTGTCCAACACGGCGAACGGAGGATTCTCAATACAGTTGGTAAGCTGGAATCCCTAGCATAGGCGATCTTCTATACAGCACGAATGCTTGAGAGAGCCAGATCGCCATTTGCGAAGTATCGAACGATCGAAAAGGGCGTACATTACAATTTCGTAATAGTAGGTGCCATTCGGCGCTTGGCGTTCCTGAAAGTTCGAGATGAGCTTCGTCAGTCTCGCGACCCTGTCCGCCCGACCGGTGGCATCGCCCTAGCTTGTCCACGGCTTGCCGGCAGACCGGACGCATGAGGGGCTTGCCCATGGTGGCGTCTCGCGGTCGCGACTGGCAGGTCAAGGCTTGAGGCCCGCGGGCGGCAGTGGACCGCTGACGCACGGCGGGCGCCGGTGTACGGCCCGGGACCGCGCCGGCGCCGACGAGGAGGCCGCTCGGGCCACCCCTGCGCGGACATCGCGCCGGGATCAACCTCGCTGCGACCAGGTTGGACTTCGGGAGGCGGCGTCGACGCGTCCCAAACGATCAAAAGCAGCTCGCTGGCGCTGTACGGAGACTGTACGGGATTGGGCTGCCTCGGGTCGCCCCGAAGCCGTTTTCGGTGACTCTTGCTTCTGTGGACCACCTCGAGAAGCCCCGGTTTTATTGAGTCCGCGCGAGCGCGTTAACCGCGATAATCAACCCGTTGTTTCGGGACGAGGCGGAAAGGTCAAATTTTTCAGAGGTTTGCGCAGGCGTGCCGCGAGGGGCTGTATGGAGATTGTACGATCCGTTCGCCCCGGGGGGCGCGCCGTCCCCGTAGAATAGCACGGGGCCGGCCCCCGGCAATACCCCGGGCAGCAAAACGAAAAAGGCCGCCGGCCCGTTCGGGCGGCGGCCGGCGGCGCCACGGAGACGTCCGTGTCAGTGCAGCATCTGGTCCATGACGCTGTGGCCGATGACCTGGACGACGCGCTCGTCGGAATGGTCGTATCTGCGCTTGAGCATGAAGATCGAGATCCCCACGATCGACGAGATGACGCTGGCAGACAGGCCTTTCTCGATCATCCTGGTGATGCACGTGTGCCGGAGGGTATGGCCCGTCACCCCTTCGATGCCCAGCAAACGCATCGCTTCGGCGAAATAGTCCTCCAGCGCCTTTTGGGATAGCGGGTCGCCGAAGGAGTTACGGAAGACGTAGAGCTGTCCGACATCGGCTTCCTGCCAACCCGCCACGATGGCGAGCAGCTCGGGCGACAGCGCCACCGGGGGTGCCTCCTTGCGGTTCTTCTTCGAGACGCCGAGTGGCCAGCGGTACATCGTGGCGCCTGCGACGTCGATGTGGCCGGTGCCGAGGTGACCCTTCCACGCCATGCCGGCGTAGCGTCCGGGCCGGCTGCCGAGCGGCAATCCGAGACGCACGGCCCGTCCGACCATCAGGCGCCGGTTCGCTTCGGCCTTGGTCAAGGGCTTCGATGCCGGCAACCAGGTGTCCGTCTCGGGATGGTAGTCTTCGGTTCCGTCAGCCCATCGCAGGATCCGGTCGCGCTCGAAGGGGAAAAGCACGCGATCGCGGCCCTCGGGCGCTTCCGGCCGGGGGAACGCCACGGCGGAGGAGCACAGCTTGCTCTTGCAGTATACGTTGATAGCCGTGATCAGCTTGGCGATGCAGTTGTAGAAGTAGCCGTAGTCGTAGCCGTCCGCGAGCATGCCTTCCTCGGTCGCGAGCAGCCAGTCCCCGTCGAGATCGATCAGTTGCCGGCCCTCGAGATACGGATCGAGCGGCTTGAAGGTGGAGGTGATGACCGCGTACGACTTGCCTTCCTTCTTGCGATAGGTGCGCTTGCGGTAGTCGACCACTTCGGAGGCGAGCGCGAAGCGGGCATCGACGATCTTCTTGTTCTTCGCCTCGTCCTGCTTCTTGAACAGGTCTTTGATGTCCAGGGCCAATTCCTTGTCTCTGGTCCCGGTGCTCCGGACGTAGCAGTTGTCCCGGAAGATCGCGTACATCCCGTTCGCGCGCTCGCGGACTTCGTATTTGGTCGGCTTGTAGTCCGCCCCGTCCGCGACCTGCGGCAAGGATGCGGAGCGCACGACCTGGGCGTCGTGCATTTCCTCTCGGATGAAGTTCATGGTAGGGTCCGTCTCCTGGACGCGCGCGCGGCTTGCTTTTCGAGGGCTCCGCGCATGCGTTCGTTGGCGGCCCCGCTTCGCGGCGGGGCCGTTCGCTTTTCCGAAGGCTGTTCCCGACGGCTCATCCGCCGGGTACCTCCGGATCGTTCGGCTTCCCGACCGGTCGGCCCGGAAGCGCTTCGATTGATTCCCGCTCGGCCGGCGAAGATCAACGGCGCGTTCGGACCGCCGCCCGAATGCGCCGCGCCGGCGCGATTACTTCGCGAATACTTTAACGGTCAGACGTTGCGCGGCGTCTTCGCAGGTCGCCGCGCCGCCTCCGCCATCTCCCTCGGCGCACTATTCGTCGTCAGCGGAAGATGACGCTTCCGGACGGTCCGGTCGTCGCGCGGGGCCTCAGGTCGTGGGCTTGCGGCTGGCCCTCTCCAGCATCTCGCGGACGCTGCGTTTGCAGGTCAGCAATTTGCGATTCAGTAAAATCACCTCCAGCATCTTTTTTCTGTACGCCGTCCTAAGGAAGGATTCAGTTATGGGGCCTTGCGGGAAGAGGAGTGCCGCAGCCTCCGCGAGCGTGAGCACTTCTTCGTCGCTCCAGGCTGCTGGGTCGGGTCTGGCCGCGATGCGGCGCGGTACGGGCTTGGTCATGCGGGTCTCCTCGTCGTGTTCTCAAGGACTGGTGTCGCGCGCCCGCGGCGCGCTCCGCTCACGGCTCCTCCTTCGTCGCCGGGCGGGCCGCCCGGGCGCGGGCCGGGCGGCGCCGGCGCTTTCGCTCAAGAAATTTTGAACCGGTCGGCGGAGCGCTTAGATCGTCAATATTCGGAAAATTGGCATTTCAGGGATTCGGATTTCAAGGATTCAACATCGAAAGTTCAAATCCTTGAGATCAAGTCCTTGAAATCGAATCCTTGAGAAACGGGGTCCTTGGAATTTCGAATCCTTGAAATTCGGATCCTTAAAAAGCTACCCGCTCTTCGTTTTTTACGAAAGCTTCAGCGCGGCCGGCTTTTGCACTGGTGTCTGCCTGCCGGGCCGGCCTCAGGTCGCCAGCACCACGGCTCGCGCCGCGAGCGGCGTCCAGCGAGGGGCGCTGTGGGCGCCGCAGACGACCTTCGCGGCGATGGACTGGGTCGCGAAGGCGACTGCGACCGTCAGGCGGCGGCGGTCGGCGGCGCCGGGGATCTCCTCGAGGACATCCGCGCGGAAGAGCTCCTGGCGGCGCCTTCTGGTGAGGTCGTCGACGCTGCCGTTGGTCTGCGCCCGCACTTCCGACCCCGGCGCGACGATGAAGCGACCACCGGACGGGTATCCGCGCGACCAGAGCCCGCAGTACCTCAACTCATACTCATGGCCGATCGTCGGCACGCCGATGGCCATGGGGCCGCTGTCCGCGGCCTCGCCGCCGTCGTCGGCGGCGCCGCGCTCCTGGAACGCCGGGGCCGCCTCCGCCTCCTCGTCGGAAATACCGGCCGTCGGCTGGAAGATGGTGCAGCCAGCGTCGAAGAGGAGCCGCAGCGCGTCGGTCGCGATCCGGTTGTGCGTCGCGCGGTCGTCGTCCGACATGTCGGGTTCGCTGGGGTTGAGCCCCTTCATCACGGCGACCGCTCGGGTTTTCACCGCGAGGGAAGTCAGCTTGTACTGGAGGTCCAAGCCCAAGATCTTGTCGAAGGGATCACCATGACCAGCGATCACGAAGACGTTCTGCGCGAAAGTCTTGTTGCGGTCGCTCGCGTGGTCCGAGAGGCGGCGCTCCGGCCTGCGGCTCTCGCCGATATAGACGACTTTGCCGTCGGTCATCACGTAGCAGCCCGGCGTCGCCAGCACGCCCGCAGCGGAAACGGCTGCGAGCTCTGTCATGGGAAAAGCATGCACGGCGACCCGGCTGGCCCGGTCGGTGACCCGGCGATATCCCATCTCTTGTCCGAAAGGACGGTGAACGATCGTGGTGGTGGGCGTCGATGGTTTCGTCAACTTGCTCCGATCTGCTTGTCTGCGGGGTGGTGCGATGGGCCAGCATCGCGGCGTCAGGGCTAGAGAAAGTCGGCCTTCTTGAGCTCGGCGCAGGCGCCTTCGAGCAGCGCCCAAATGCCGAGGCGGTGGTCGTGTCCGACGACGCATCCGGCGCTCCTCGCCGGACCTCCGCGAGCGCCGGCGCTCTCGACCGCACCGACGACATAATCGGCGCGGCCGGTGTTCTTGTCCGGACCGAGGATGCGCACGAACGCGACAGCCGCGTGTTGGTCCTTGCCGTCTCCGCGCACTTCGACCGTCAGGATCATCGGCGATCCTCCGGCACCTCGCTCCAATTCTCGGGGATGTCCGACAGGATCGACACGACCTCGGCGGCGTCGAGATGCCGCTTATCGAAGAGCGACTCGGCGACCGCGACGATGCGGTTGCGATGCCTGGCGACGAGGGCGACTGCGCGTGCGTAGAGTTCGCGCGCGTGATCCTCGACGGCGCGGCCGAGCTCGGGGTCGGCGCGCACGACCTCGAGCGCCGCATCCATATTCGCACGCACGAACAGGTTGCCTGCCAAACCGCTGCATGCGTGGACGTGGGACAGCAGGAGCGCGACCCTGCCGAGATCCGATCGGTCCGTCCCCGACCACCCGGTGGACAGCGATCCGACGATCGAGGCCTCGGCGGCGCCTGCCGCAAGAAGGCAGACCGCGGTGCGTTCGATGGCCCCCAGGGTCGGGAGGTCGTCCCGATCGCCCTCGACCTGGGTGTAACCGCCGTGGCTCTGGATGGACACGTGGACCAGGCCGCCCTCACCGGTCACGATGGTGGCGACGGCATGTGCCGCCTCATGGACGGCGGTGCGCCATACGACCTGCGGCGAGCGAACATCCTCGCCGTGCGCCGCTGCGGCCAGATCGGCCAGCTCCATCGGACGGCCCGCGTGGCGGGCGGCACGCTTGGCCGCGCGCACGACTGCCATGCACTCGGCAGCGGTGGCCCCTTCGAGCGATTGCGCCACCGCCGAAATGTCCTCGCCGGCGACGGAGCCGGCCAGGTGGAATCGCAGAATGTTAGCGATGCCGGCGCAATCGGGCGAAAGCACCTCCACGGCCCGTTCGAGCCTGTTTGGACGCAAAAGGGCGGGCTCGACCATATCGAGATGGTTCGTGCAGGCTACGATGAAGACACCGATCGGACGGCCGGCTCCGCCGTTCGGCTCATTCGCTGCGATCCCCGCGTCGGTCAGTAACAACAGCAAATCTATGATGGGGGTCCACCAGTCGCGTCCCCGTGCATCGAGCCGGTCGCGGCGCGGAATGAACTCAACCTCTTCGAGTGCTAGTAGGCAACATCGGCCCATGGTAGACGCCTGATGCATCGCATTTTTCAAGGATTCGATGACAGTGCCCAAGTGCGAGTTCTTGTCGAACATCGAGGCGACAGAAACGCGCAGGAGCGGGCACGCCGGCAGCGGCGGCGATGCTGGCGCAGAGCACCGATTTTCCCGTTCCGGATTTTCCGAAAAACAGTAAACCTTTCATCGAGTCGGCCCAGGACTGGCGGCCCTCTTTGAAGTCTCGGATATCCTGCGCCAACGCGATTGCGACCTCGCGCGCGGCACCGAACTCGACCGCTGTCGAGAGATCCGGCGCGGCCGAGACGTCGTTGCCCACTGACCGCCGGCGCGACGCCCGGCGCATCAATTCAATAGCCTCCTCAGGGGACACCCCAGGGCGCATCGCCGCGACCACATCGTCGAGCTGAAGCGCGGTCAAAGCGTCCGCCGGTACGGCGACGGCGGCGCCCGGGAAGCGCGAGCGCATCGCCTTGCCGACGCTGCCCGTGTCCAGATCGCCCAGTTCGATCTCGACATCAGCCGCGGCCGTCAGCGTGCGGGGGAGCAGCCGCCCCGGGTCGGTGGCAACGCCGATGACAGAGCGGCCCCGCAAGAGCGCTTTCGCGACGCCGTCGTTGCCCACGTTCGCCGTATGCTGGCGGTCGGTGCCGGAGCGTGCCACCACGAACCAGTCGCGCTTGATACCGTTGAGATAGCGATCGACGGTCTCGATCCACGCCGATGAAGCGACGGTGATGACGACCACGGCGGGGCGGGGGTCACGCAGGATGCGCCTGCGGTCGGCCGCCGTTGTAGCGCGGCGCAAGGCTGAGGCGACAATCCTCTTACCGATCGCACTGTGGCTCAGAGAGCCGAGAGAGGCACCAGTATCCCCCGTCACGGTGTCCTGCTCGCCGACATTGTCGTCCAGGTCATGTACCACGGCGGCCTGCCGAAGCGACGCAAAGCCCCGCTTTTGGGTCGAGCGGCCGCTGCTCGCCGTCGTGTTGGTACCCACGCCGCTCGTTTCGTGCTCGGTCATGATTCTCCTGACGTGGTGTGCCGATCGAAAGGGCCGGCGTGAGGCATGCAAGGATTCGAGCGCCGTCACCCCGAGAACCGTGAAGCCGGGGGGCGGAGCCATGTCGCACGACAAAATGACCACCTCGCGCGCGCCGACGCCGCGTGGGGTGGCCGTGTTGCCGTGAAATGTGGGTATTAGGCGGTGTAGGCGCGCAGACCGACGGAGGACCCGGCGTAGCCCGGCCGCACGATCAGGCCGTCGGTGATGCCGCCGCGCAGATCGACTTCGACCGCGCCCTCGGACGCGAGCGCGTAGATCAGCGCGCGGGCCTCGCCGCGCGTCGAGACCGCCTCGACGAGCTGGGCGAGCTCGACCGGGCCGTCGCGTTCGAGGGACTCGAGGATCTCCGCGCGATCGTCGGCATGCATGCGTACGGTACGGTGGCTCCAGACCTCACGCGCCGCCGAGCAGCGCGGCTCCGCACGGACGTCTGCAGCGTTGACCTCGATGATGCCGTGGCACCGGCGGGCGAAGGCGAGCTGCGTCAGGGCCTCGGCCGCCGAGTCGTGGACCGGACGGGCGTCGACGATGTCGACGGCATAGCGTCCGTCGAAGCGCTCTACGATGATGCCCTCGACGGGCACGACGCGCTCGTCGATGATCACGTTGTTCTGGTACTCGATGCGGCGGACATCACCATCGAGCGACGCCTGGATCAGGAAATCGCATGTCACGGTGCTGGAGAAGGGAATTGCCCGGCTGGCTTTGTGGCTGATGAACAGGTTCTTCTGCATCTATCCTCGCTGATATCGTCGAATGAAAACGGCGAACAGCGGTCGCCTCGCGCGGAATCGCGCGGGGTCAACCGAGGGGTGGCAAAATCTTCCATGTCGTTGATGAACGTGTCGGCACTCGTATAAAATCACGAAAGTCCACGAAAGTCAAGGAAAAAATCGTCCGACAGATATCTATTGGCTATCTGCCAGATAGCTGCTGGATAGCCAACCCGCTTGCGGTCAACAGCTTTATGGTTACCGCCCCTTAGCACCGCGCAGCCGTCCTGTTAGAATCCGGACCGGGTCCAGGAAGGGTGCGACTGAAATGGCAAAGACGACCAAGGCGGGCGCAACGGAAGCGGCGAAGCCGACAGGATTGCGGACCGACGGGCGAAAGGCCTTGCTCGTGTACATGCAGACCGATCTGATCCAGGCCGCCAAAGATGCGGCTTCGGACAACGAGGAGAACGTATTTCAGTTCGTCGAGCGAGCCGTGGCCAAGGCGCTCCGCTGGAAGAAGCCGAAGGGCTCTAAACAATGGGTGCGCTGAGCCCCCACGATCTGGTCGAATCCATCGGCGCCTTACGCCACAGCCTCGTCCGGAAGTTTCAAGACCGTCAGAATCTCATCGTCGGGCAACCGGAAGGATTGCTCCTCGACCTCGAAGCGATCGCACCCCTTGAACCCGAACCACGCGTCCGCCGGCATCTTCCTCGGAAAGTTTTGTTCGGCGGCCTCGTTGAACAGCATGTCCGCGGCGAATGTCGCGCGATCCAGCGAGTCCAGGGGAAACCACCACGGCTGAACCATCGGAGATCTCTCGAACCAGCGCCGCTTCGTCTTGTTGTAGCAAGCGACGATCATGGGAAAGCGGTTCAGGACCGTCATCTTGAAGAGCGTCGCCGTCAGGCTCGCTGAATATTCTTCGGCAATCTCTCTGGCGGCCGCGAGCGTCGGCCGCTTCACGCGGCGCAGCCTAGGGCCCAACAGGTAGTTCGGAAGAATGAGGTCCGACGCGAACGCATGCCATCGTCGTCGAAAGCTTTGATGGACGCGACCAAGAAGCGGGCCGAAAAGCTGCAGGCCAAGGGCAAGGAGGTCGATTTCAAGGAGTTGCTCCGGATGGAGCCCGACGGCGGCGCAACCAATATCCGAAACGTGAAGTCGAAGCATTGGATCCGCTGGCTAGGCGTGGAGAACCGCTGCGTAGTCCCGTTCAACTCGTTCAGCGAGTTCAACAAGACCGAGGGCGGAGACGTCTGGTTCGCGCTCGAGGAGACTCGGCCACTCCTTTGCTTCGCCGGGATCTGGGCTAACTGGACATCGGTCAGGAAGGTCAAGGAAGGCGAGACCACCAACGACCTCTACGCATTCCTGACGACGGAGCCGAACGCGGAAGTCGGCGCCATTCATCCGAAGGCGATGCCAGTGATTCTGACGACAGCCGAAGAGGTCGAGACCTGGATGAACGCGCCAACGGAACATGCGCTGAAGCTGCAGCGGCCGCTTCCGGACGGCGCGTTGCGGATCGTCGCGCGAGGCGTGAAGGAAGATGCCGCGCCGGCGACGGCCGAAGTTCCGGACAGTGGTCACCTGTAGCCGTCTAGGCGCTTGACTCCGAGGACGGCATTCGAACAAAAATGGAACAAACGATTCCTGCCGCGAAGGTCCGCTTGGCCAAACTGCCTCAACTGCCCGTCTACTATTATCTCGACCACTTCGCCGAAATGCTGGGGTTTGTGCAGCGGACGTACGCCCCCGTGCTTGGTCCGGAGCACCACGCCCTCATAGCGCGGTTCGAGGGCCTATCGAGAGATGCACGATGTCTGCTGGTCCGAATGATCAATAGGCGTGGTGCCATATTCAACCGATCGCTGTTCAACTACCCCGAGATCGATTGCGTCGAGCGTGCGGCATCTGATCTGACTGCGGCCGGTCACGCACGCGAGCTCGGCGAGGCGGACTATGCGGCCTTCGTCTCATGCCTGCCAAAGGACATCCTCGTCACCGGAGCGCAGGCGGCCGGGCGAGGAGACGTCCGCAAATCCTGGTCGAAGCCGAAGTTCATCGACTATTATCTACAAAGCATCCCTTTTCCGGTGGCCGCGCAGCACTGCGGCGCCCGCAACTTCATCGCGCTCGACGGGACGTGGCCGGTCGAGTTCCTGCTCTATCTGTATTTCGGCAAGACCGAGGTAGATCTGAAAAACTTCGCGCTGCGCGACTTGGGCATACTCCGCACCAACCGCGAGACTTCGTTCAGCGCGCGCTTCACCGATGCGGAAGAGGCGCTCGCCTCGTTCCATTACAGCCGGGTTCTGGACAGCCTGGACGACGGAACGGAGACCGCGCACAGGCGGGCCGCCATCGACGTGCTCGCCGGGCCTGCCTGCACGACGCAGTTCGCCGCCGATCTCCGCAGCCGAGCTGCGCATCGGACGGGGCTTTTCTTCGAGAAGGCGGGCGAGAACGATCTCGCCCGGCAGCTCTACCGTGCCGGGCCTTCCACCGACTGCAACGAGCGCCTGGTTCGTCTGCTCTACAACACGGGCGACAAGGCCGAGGCCGAAACGCTGCTGCAGCGGATGATCGATGATCCCGGCAGCGATGGCGAACACCTCTTCGCCACCGATTTCTACGCCCGAAAGTTCGGTGGACAGCGTACAGGTCTTTGTACCGAACTTCTGCGGTCCGGGCGAACGATCACCGTCGACGATACGCATCGCGGCAATCCAGAAGCAGGCGTCGCCGGCGTTCTGCGGCGCGAGGGCACCAAGGTTTTCTTCACCGAGAATGTGCTGTGGCACACCCTGTTCGGGCTTCTCTTCTGGGACGAGCTCTTCGAGAGCACCCGGATGCCCAGCGGGTTCGACTGGCTACCCCATTGCCTGAAGGACCGCAGCTTCCGTCGGCTCTTCGCCGTGCCGATCGAGGAGAAACTGGCCACCATCGCATCCGGAGCTTCTCTTCCGTTGATCCTCCGCACCGTCACAGCAAAATGGGGCCGCCCGAATGGGGTCTTCAGCTGGGATCATGTGCAAGTGGAGGCGCTGCGCGCGCTGCTCGAAGGATCCGATTCGGCCGGCATCGCCGGCATCATCGGCAGCATGTGCGACGATTTCCGCGGCATGCGGGACGGTTTCCCCGATCTGATGCTGGTGCAGGACGGCAAATCCTCTTTCATGGAGGTCAAAGCCGAGGGGGACGTGATCCGCCGCAACCAGCTAACTCGCCTCCGCCAGCTCGGCGCCGCCGGCATCATCGCCGAAATCGGCCGGGTGGATTATCGTTTCGACCCGAGCAGGACTACGTGGTGGTCGACATCGAGACGACCGGCTCCTGGTCGAATGGCGATCGCATCACCGAGATCGGCGCGGTGAAGGTTCGCAATCACTGTGTCGTCGACGAGTGGCATTCTCTCATCAATCCTCAGCGTTCCATTCCCGCAAAGATCGTTCAGCTGACCGGCATCACGAACGAAATGGTTCGGGATGCACCTTTGTTCGCGGAGGTGGCGGACCGTTTCATGGAGTTCATGGGGGACGGCATTTTCGTCGCCCATAATGTCAGCTTCGACTACGGTTTCATGGCCTACGAATTCGAAAGGATCGCGCGGCGCTTCAGATTTCCCAAGCTCTGCACGTGCGCCGGAATGCGACGGCGCTATCCGGGACACAAGTCCTACGGACTTGGGAAACTTTGCGAGATATATGGCATCTCGCTCGACAATCATCATCGAGCCTTATGCGATGCACGGGCCTCGGCGCAGCTGTTGAATCTCATCAACAAGAAGCGGAGCGAAGAGGGGGGCCGCGAAGCAGCGTAGCCATTCCAGGGAAGGGCCGAGCTATGCGGCCGCATCTGAGAATTCAGTCAACCCTAACAAGGGTTCGTTGATCCGCTGACTTGTAGATCGCTTCCAAGAGCTTCATGTCGCGCAATCCTTCCTCGCCCGGCGTCCTTGGCGACCTGTCGGTGAGAACGCATTCCGCCATGTGATCCAATTCCAGGGCGAACTGGTCTTTTGCAGGGATCTCGATCAACGTCTCGGTCTCGCGGCTGTCTATTGCGCGACGCACCGTCAGCCGCTGTCCTTTGTAGGGATAGGCATTGTCCAACAGGAGATTGCCGTCGTCCGAGTGGACCGCCAGGCGCGATGCCCTATGGATGCCGTAGCTGGTCGAAAGGTTGGCCATAGCGCCGGAAGGGAAACGCATGATCCAGGCGACGCTCTCTTCCACTTCGCGAAAACGCGGATCGCCGTCGGCCGAGTGGATGCGAGCCTCGATATCGACGGGCTCCTCGCCGGTAACCGCCCGTGCGGCGTTGAGACAATAGATGCCGACGTCTGGCAGGGGGCCGCCGCCGGCCAATGCCTTGCGGAGCCGCCATTGCTCTGGATCTCCTTGATTCTGACCGTTGATCGATTCGATCAGCTTGATCGGCCCGAGGTCTCCGCTTTGCGCACGACGAATGACCTCCAAGTGATGAGGCTGGTAGCGACAGCGATAGGCGATCATCAGCTTGACGCGCGCCGATGAGCAAGCCTCGACCATCGACCGAGCATCCTCCGAACTCGTGGCCATCGGCTTCTCGCACAGGACATGCTTGCCGATGGCCGCCGATCGGAGAACGTACTCCTTGTGCATCGAGTTCGGCAGAACGACGTAGACGACCCTGACGTCTTCCATCTCGCGGAGCCGCTCGAGATTCTCATAGCCGAGCAGGGCTTCCTGTCGAACGCCATACTGCCGTCCAAGCACGCTCAGCTTGTCCGGCGATCCCGAAACCAGCGCGGCCAGTCGGCTTTTTTTCGTTTGCCCGAAGGCAGGCAGTATTTGCTCGACAGAAAGACGACCCAAGGCGACGACGGCGAAGCCGACCCGTTCACGCGCCGCGAGCGGCCCGTCCGCGTTTTCTTCGCCCGCTTCACTTGATCTTACGATGGACGGGAAGGTTAACTTGTCTCCTTGCGTCATCCCGGTGTCTACAGGTGCGGCTTGAGCCAATCCGGCACACGATGCGTTTGCAGCCAGTAACGTCGCTGCAGAAAGTCCGAGCGCACCACGGCGCGTCAGGGAAGAATGCGGAGAGCCTATGCCGAGCTTTGTCATCGCACTCAAACCTGCCAAGATTGCACCGGTTCCTCCACGTCTGGCATCAGCCGGCGAATAAACATCGCGCAGTTAGTGATCCAAAGAAGCACCGAAATCGTTTGGCGCTGCCCAGGATGGAAGGCAGCCTTCACCGTGCAATGCAGGGCAAGTGCTAAAGCGTCAGGCCAAGTTCCAGAGCGATCAGGTAATTTCTGATAACGCGAAATATCACTTGCTCCGTCGGGCAAAACAGTGGTTCATAAGGCGCTGGTCCTAGCAAGACGAAGGAGCCAGCACGATGGCGAATGACGTCGATACATCCTCGGAATTGTCCAAGATTGCGAAACTGAATGGTGACTTCCGAAGGAACTACGGCACGCTCATCGGAGCGGTTTTGTATCTCCGCACCGTGAGCGCCGCCCGTCGAAGCCCCTGGCTCTGGGCAGGCCTGATTTCGATCGCTTTTTCAGCGGCGCTGAGCTGGTTGGGGCAGCACGGTTGGTATTTGCCAGCCTTGCCTTGATGGCACCGAACAATGCCCGCTTTTCTCCGTACGGCGCGCCCCGACGTCGACGAAGGGAATCAGATGAGAGCCACACGTAGCGTCCTGACTTCGACGGGGCAGGCAACAACACGTAGTCCTCGATCTCCCGATTCGCCGCATCCAACCGCATCACGGCAAGCAAGCCCGATGAGATCTGTCTTCGGTAGGCTTTCCATTGCGGAGCGTGGTCCTTTCCACGATGCCCCAGTCGTCGCGCGACCAGAAACGAAACCAAGCGCGCGCCCCCGACATCAAGCCCGATGCCGTCCGGAACAAGATCGGCTTGGAGGCCGAGTTCCGTTCGCAGCACCTCCGCGAGTTCGGTGACATGCCTTGATTGTTCGGCGGTCCAAAAATCCCGGTTATCGATCCAGTCGCAGTCGCGCGGCGACACGTATCCGATCAGCGCATACGCCTTTCGCAGCGAACCGAAGTGCTTCACGTACGAGGAGACGTGATTGAGACCGAGCGTCGTATTGATGATGTGCGAGTTGAGTTTACCGCGCCGGCGCAGCGTGAGACGAAGGCGCAACAGCATCTCTTCTTCCGGAATCTCCACGCGGCGCTCGGCCAGCAGCTTCTGGGCTCGAGCGAAGATGCCTTGGTCCACGATAGGCTCGATCGCCGCAGCGCCGCGGACCCAAGCGTTGTCCGGATTCTTGACCAGCTTCTGGCCCAAGCGTCTTGAGGTGCGATTGTAGACGGTGTTCCCGATGTAGTTCTCGTTCCCGAGAATGGTGGGTATCATGCCGTCGGTCCAGGGCCGACCGTTGTGATTGGCGATGCCCGCGTCGTTCAGCTGGCGACTGATGTCGCTGTAGGATTTCCGGCAGTTGACGAACTGATCGAAGATTTCCCGGATCACGGCGGCCTCTTCGGCCGAGCCGTGCTGGAGCCGAACGCGATCCGATTGCAGAGCCTTGAATTGCCCCTTTTCGAGAAGGGCCTTCGGATGCTCGCTTTCGTCGACCATCAAGCGTCGGAGACCGTAGCCGACGGGAGCGCCAACGCGGTATCCAAGGCTCGCGACCCGACAGTGTCCGGCGTGCACCTTGACGGAGAGCTCTCGGCTCCACTCGGCGGCCATGCCGCGCTTCAGGCTTTTCGCGATCCCCGAAACAAAGGTGCCGTCGTTCTTGAAGATCTCCGCGCAGTATTCGACCTGAACGCCGTTCCGCTTGCACAGGAATTCGTAGTAGGCACTCTCGTCGACATCCTGGAACCGGCCCCAGCGACTGACGTCGTGGACGAGGATGTGGTCGAAGTCGGCTCGGCCCGATTGGACATCTTCGATCAGCTCGATGAGACCAGGACGCCCCTTGATCCGGAGGCCGCTGCGGCCCTCGTCGCGATAGGTGCGCACAATCGTGAGCGTGTTCGCCTCGGCATAGGCTGCAATGGCCGCCATCTGGTTCTGGATCGAGTAGCGCTGGAGCTCCCTCGACATTCGAACGTACTGCGCAGCACGCCGCGATCGGGCCCGCCTCGCCAAGCTTGTCCCTTTAGGAACAACGAGCCAGTTACCCATGCACCCCTCCTGACAATTCAGAGGTACCCGCGAGTGCGAATACACCTCCCGCAGTCGGGATGGCAATGCGTCCAGAAGCACTGGGTGCGCCTTATGCCGGCGCCGGAGTTGGCTTGTGCACAGCGCCGCGGAACACGGGGACAAACCTCAGCCCTGCCGATTGTGAATCCCTGCTCCATGCTAACCGCCGGGAACGAGCCGGCGGTCCCAAGGATTCGTCTCGGCAGGAGCCTATTTCGATGCTGATGACGAAGGAAAAACCACAGGCGATCCAGACGCTGCGCGGCTGGGCTATCCACTTGCTGCAGGAGGCCGGCGCCATCCACAAATGCGAAGAGCACGGCTGGGCGAAGGACCGCGCCGATCCACACGCCCGCGAGCGCGCGTTCGATACCGCCAGGAACGATCCCCCTCCCGGGGTCCCACCCGATAATGCCGCCGAATCGATGGGCGACACCTGTCCCGAGTGCCCGCAGTGCCGACTAGCAGCGTTGCCCCGGCTTGCGGCCAGAGCATTCCTCAACCTGTCGCTCCGATCGTGGACCGCCTGGTGTTCCGGACCGTTCGCGCCTGTACGAAGGAATCGTCCAATGAGCTTCGGCCGCCCGAGCCAGTGTTCGGTTGGTGCTCCACTATGGGCATGCCAGATTGCGGGTCGCGAACCAGCCGCCAGACGTCACCATTGGGACTTTCGTACAGAGTCTTGGCGGTCATGCTCGTTACCCGCCAGCCGCCGCCGCGAGGTCACTGGCGATTGAGCTGTTTGGCCGGTGGCCCGTTCTTGTTGCCGGGCATACCCTTGATGTTCGACGGATACTGCTGCTGAACGGTCGGATTCTGCTGGTTCATCGTGGATCCGACGGTTTCGCCCGGCTTCACGGCAGGCGCTGAGGATTCCATTTCACGGTCAGTCTGCGGCGGCGGCATTGGCCATCCGGCCTGCTCCGCGCAACATGAGCAGGGGGACACGCAGCTAATCGGCGCGTGCACTCAGACTATCGATGACCCGACATTCGGCCACGCAGCCGCCGTGACAGTCATCGAGCATCCTTTTGAGTTCGTTCCGGAGCAAAGTCAGCTGCTTGATACGTAGATCGACCGCTTCGAGGTGGCGGGCCGCGATCTTGTCCGCGTTTTCGCACGGTCCACTGGGCTGCGCACTTAACGAGAGTAGTTCCCGAATGTCGTCGATCTCGAACCCAAGTTCGCGAGAGTGACGGATGAAGTTCAGCCGGCGCACCGCTTCCGCGCGGTAGCGGCGCTGCTGACCCTCGGTACGCGGGGGCGCCTCGAGGAGGCCTATCTGTTCGTAGTAACGGATGGTCGGGACCTTTACCCCGGCCTCCTTCGCCAGCGCGCCGATAGAAAGCATGACCAGTTTCCACTTGAAGCTCTAGTGACTAGAGGGTTTATAGTCCCCGACCGAAGGATTGTGAATGAGGAAACCATGAGCGCAGCCTGTTGCGGTCACCATCACGAAGAGCCGCGCCCGGAGACAAACGCGGCGTATCGCCGTGTGCTGTGGGCCGTTCTGGCGATCAATGCGTCGATGTTCGCCGTTGAGATCGGCGCCGGCCTGCACGCGGGCTCGGCCTCGCTCCAGGCGGACGCGCTCGACTTTTTGGGAGATGCGGCAAATTACGGGATCAGCCTCTTCGTCGTGGGCATGTCGTTGCGCTATCGCGCCGGCGCCGCGCTCACCAAGGGCGTTTCGATGGGTCTTTTCGGTCTCTGGGTGTTGGGCGTTGCGATCTGGCACCTTTATTCCGGCACCCGGCCCGAAGCGATCACGATGGGCGCGATCGGCGTCGTGGCTCTGGCGGCTAATGCCGTCTCGTTCGGATTGCTTTGGGCCTATCGCGGCGGCGACTCCAACATGCGATCCGCCTGGATCTGCACTCGCAACGATGTCTTGGGAAATCTCGCGGTGCTGCTCGCAGCCGCCGGCGTCCTTGGGACCGGCACCGGCTGGCCTGATATCATCGTGGCCGTCGTCATGGCCTGTCTCGCGCTCCAGGGCGCTTGGCTGGTCGTCAGGCATGCCGCATCCGAGTTGACGCTCGGGAATTCCAGGCACGCTCCGGTAGGCGGATGATAAGCGCGCTTGCCAGATCGGCGGAGGAGAGTGGCAACCGGTGGCCACGGTTGCCGCTTGTCCTGATGTTGACGATCGGGCTGCTGCTTTCGCTGCTGCACTGCGCCTGCTGCGATCTTGCCTTCGCAAACGACGGACCGACGATCATCGTTTCCACTTCGGCTCCGGACACAAGTCCGGATTTTCCGGAGCAGCGGTTGCCGCCTCACTGCGGCCAATGCCTTTCGCACATCACCACGCCTCGCACCACGTCGGCAGTCCGGCCAGCCGATGCGATTGGTATCGCGCCGCCCTTGGAGCACGTTCGGCCCCTCTCCGGACTTGCGGGCCTGCCGTTGTTCAGACCGCCCCGCGGCTGAGCGCGGCGGCCGAGTGGGCGCGGCCGAGCGGCCGAGCGCCGGTCGTCGACAATTCGAATGTTCCTCCCCAATGAGGACGGGCGGCTCTCCTGCTGTCGGCTTCGCATCAGAAAAATACCATGGCAAATAGGCCAATCATCATAGTCATCGCGTTCGTGGCAGGCGCCGCAACCGTCGCGCTTGCCCCGGGGCTGTCGACCGGAGTCCAGCGCGTGCTCGGGATAGGTTCGCAGACCCGGCCAGCGACCGCCGCAAAGCCGACCGCGCCCGAGCCGTCCGCCAGGTCGCTGACGATGAACGAGGAACGGATCGAACTCGCACAAATCGAACAGCGGAGCGTCGGCCCTGCGACCGTGGCCAAGCGGCTTTCCGTGCCGGGCACAATCGTGCCCGATGCCGCGCGCGTCGCCCACGTTTCCGTCAAGCTGTCCGGGACCGTTGCGGAACTGCGCAAGAACATCGGCGACGACGTCGTCAAGGACGAGGTTTTGGCCGTCCTCGAGAGCCGAGAGGTTGCGGACGCCAAAAGCGATTACCTGGCTGCCCGACTCTCCAACGATCTGCAGCAAGACCTGACGGCGCGGGACAAATCACTTTGGGAAGGACGCGCCGTTCCGGAGCAGCAGTATATCCGCTCCCGCAACGCGGCGGCGCAGACGGCGATGCGCTTCGGTATCGCGCGTCAGAAGCTGCTGGCGTTGGGCGTGCGCGACGACGAGATCACGACGCTTCCGCAGGCTCCGGATGCTTCGCTGCGCAGTCAGAACGTGCGAGCGCCCATCTCGGGGCGGATCGCCGAGCGCAAGGTCGAACTCGGGACGGCGGTCGGGCGAGACAATCTCGAGACCGAGCTCTTCGTCGTCGTCGACCTGGGCCGGGTGTGGGTCGAGCTTTCCGTCTCCTCGCCGGACTTGCCGATGGTCCGGGAAGGACAAGCGGTCGCCGTGACGCTGCGTGGCTTTCCGGATGCTACGACAGGTAAGATCATGTTCGTCAGCCCTCTGCTCGATAAGGAGACTCGCACCGCGCGAGTTGTCGCGGTCATCGACAACGCCGACGGCCGCTGGCGCCCCGGATCGTTCGTCACGGCGGCGATCGCGATCGACGAGCATCAAGCCCCGGTGGTCGCGCCGGCCAGCGCGGTCCAGACCGTCGATGGTCGGAAGGCGGTCTTCGTGCGCACGAAGGACGGTTTCGAAACCCGCGGCGTCGTCCTGGGCCAGCGCGACGGTCAATCCGTAGAGGTCGTCTCCGGTCTGGAAGCCGGCGAGACCATCGCCGTGTCGAACACCTTCTCGCTGAAGGCAGAACTGGCCAAACCCAGCGAAGAGGACTGAGCGATGATCGAGGCCATTGTCGATTTTTCGGTTCGGCGCAAGTGGCTCGTCCTGCTCGTCACCATCGCCGTCGCGGCGTCCGGCATCTGGTCCGTGACAAGGCTGCCGATCGACGCCGTTCCGGACATCACCAACGTCCAGGTGCAAGTGAACGCCGTCGCACCAACGTTCACGCCGATCGAGATCGAGAAGCAGGTCACCGTCGCGTTGGAAACGGCGCTGGCCGGCATTCCGGGAATGGAATCGACACGCTCGTTCTCCCGGAACGGATTCGCGCAGATCACCGCCGTGTTTACCGACCAACATCTACTTCGCGCGCCAACTGGTGGCGGAGCGGATCAACGACGCGAAATCCGCCCTGCCGCCGGGTGTGGACGTGAAGATGGGGCCGGTGTCGACAGGGCTCGGCGAGATCTACTGGTGGGCCGTCGAGTACGAAAAACCAGGCACAAGCGCCCCGGTGCCCGACGGACAGCCCGGCTGGCAAACCGACGGCAGCTATCTGACGCCCGAAGGCGAGCGACTGACCGACGACTTCCAGCGCGCCGCGTATCTGCGCACCGTACAGGACTGGATCGTCCGACCCCAGATCAGAACCGTGCCCGGCTTCGCCGGCGCCGACGCGATCGGCGGCTTCGTCAAGCAATTCCAGGTGCAACCGGATCCGACCAAACTCATCGGCTACGGCCTCTCGTTCAGCGACGTGATTGCGGCTATCGAAGCCAACAATGTCAGCCGCGGCGCCAACTACATCGAACAAAACGGGGAAGGCTACGTCGTCCGCGCCGCCGGCCGGGTCGAGAACATGGACGACATCTCGAACATCGTCGTCGCGACGCGCGCCGGCTTCCCGGTGCGCGTGAAGGACGTCGCCGACGTCGCCATCGGTCGCGAACTCCGCACCGGCAGCGCCAGCATCGACGGGCGCGAAGTGGTGCTCGGAACGGCCTTGATGCTGATCGGCGGCAACAGCCGCACGGTCGCTGCGGCCGCCGAAGCGCGGATCAAGGAGATCGGCCGAACCCTGCCGCCCGGCGTCTACGCGCATTCCGTGCTGAACCGGACGGAATTGGTGGACGCGACGATTCACACGGTCGCGAGCAATCTGGCGGAAGGGGCGCTCCTTGTGATCGCGGTCCTCTTCGTCATGCTGGGCAACCTACGGGCCGCGATCATCACCGCATGCGTGATACCGGTAACGATGCTGATCACCGCCACAGGAATGCTCCAAGGGCGGATCAGCGCAAATCTCATGAGCTTGGGTGCCCTGGATTTCGGGCTCATCGTGGACGGCACCGTCATCATCGCCGAGAACAGCCTGCGGCATCTGGCAGATCGGCAGCGAGAGCTCAGACGTGCCCTGTCGCTCGAGGAGCGACTGTCGACGGTGACCGCGTCGACCTCGGAGATGATCCGTCCGACGGTATACGGGCAGATCATCATCATCCTGGTGTACGTCCCGCTCCTCGCCTTCACCGGCGTGGAAGGCAAGACGTTCGAACCGATGGCGCTGACCGTGATGATCGCGCTCGCGACCGCGTTCGTCGTCTCTCTGACCTTCGTTCCGGCGGCGATCGCAGTCGCTCTCTCGAAGCCGGTGCGCGAGGACGAGAACGCCATCGTGCGGCGCCTGAAGTCGGCATACGCGCCTCTGCTCGGCGCCTCGATAGCCAGGCCGACGCCGATTTTGGCGGGTGCCGCGCTGCTTTTCGCCGCTGCGGTTGTCCTCTTCGGCCAGCTCGGGCAGGAATTCACGCCGACGCTCGACGAGAGGAACATCGTCATGGAAGTGCGCCGGGTGCCGAGCACCGCGCTCGCGCAGTCGCAGGCGATGCAGCTCCTGATCGAGCGACAGATCAGCAAACTTCAGGAGGTTGCTTTCGTCTTCTCGCGCGTCGGAACCCCCGATTTGGCGGCGGACCCGATGCCCCCCAACGCCGCCGACACCTACATCATCCTCAAGCCGCACCACGAATGGCCGGACGCCGGCATGACAAAAGACGATCTCATCAAGCGGATCGAGGCCAAAGCCGCCGAACTGCCCGGCAACAAGCTCGGCTTCTCGCAGCCGATCCAGATGCGGTTCAATGAACTGATCGCCGGCGTCCGAGCGGATCTGGCCGTGAAGGTCTTCGGCGACGACTTCGCGGATATGCAGCGGACCGCCGGACGGATCGCTGACGTGCTGCGGAAGATTGAAGGAGCCGAGAGCGTCAAGGTCGAGGAAACGGCCGGATTGCCGTTTCTCGAAATCCGTATCGACAAACCTGAGATCGCCCGCCTCGGCATCAGTCTCGTCGCCGTCCAGGATCTGATCGAAACCGCGGTCGGCGGCCGCAACGCCGGCCTCGTCTTCGAGGGCGACCGGAGGTTCCCGATCGTGGTTCGTCTCAACGATGCTCTCCGCAACGACATCTCGGCTTTGGAGAACCTTCCTGTGCCGCTTCCTCATGCCAAACCGAACGCGGCGGCGGCTTCGATACCGCTGCGGACGATCGCGTCTTTCGAGCAGACCGAGGGCGCGAACCAGGTCAGCCGGGAAAACGGAAAACGCCGCGTGGTGGCGACCGCCGAGGTCCGCGGCCGTGACATCGGCTCGCTGGTGGCGGAAGCGCGCGACAAGGTGGAGGAGCAGGTCGCGCTTGCACCGGGCAGCTTTTTGACTTGGGGCGGGCGGTTCGAGAACTTCTCCGTCGCGCGCCAGCGACTGATGATCGTCGTCCCAGGCTGCTTCCTGTTGATCTATCTCCTTCTGTTCGGCGCGTTGGGCTCGCTGCGGGACGCGCTTCTCGTATTCAGCGCGGTCCCGCTTGCTCTGACCGGCGGAATCGCGGCCCTATGGCTGCGTGGCATGCCCTTTTCCATTTCGGCCGCCGTCGGATTCATCGCGTTGTCGGGGGTCGCCGTGCTCAACGGGCTTGTGATGCTGACTCAAATCCGCAAGCTCATCGAAGAAGGCACCACGTCAAGAACGGCGATCCGGGAGGGCGCGCTGACCCGCTTCCGCCCCGTCGTCATGACCGCCCTCGTCGCCTCGCTCGGTTTCCTGCCGATGGCGCTCGCGACGGGCACCGGCGCGGAGGTCCAGAAGCCCCTCGCCACAGTGGTCATCGGTGGCCTTCTGACCGCGACGCTGCTCACTCTGCTTGTGCTGCCCGCGCTCTACTCGCGCTTTTCGACCGCGCACGCTCAAGTGCCGCGCGAGACCGCGAAGTTCGCACCCGATCGGGCCGCCGAGTAGCTCCGCCGGTCGGCCCGCCATTCTTGAGGCGGGTGCCACCGCACACCCTTACCGCCGCAGAAAGCGGCTGAACTGAAAGCGCTGCGTATTGCCGCCTGGGGTCAAGTGATCATGTCGCCGAGAGCCGACGAGCTCGAAGGTGGGGCCCAGCGTCTCGGCCAGGGCCTCCGGATCGTACCGCACGATGGGGAGCCCGCTGCACCTTTCGGGACCATCGGGCGCGAAAGTCGCGATGATGACATGACCGGCTGGGCGAACCGCCTTCTTCAGGCAAGCGATGTATGCATCGCGGTCGGCGGGGTCCGTCAGGAAGTGGAAAGCGGCCCGATCGTGCCAAAGGTCGTAGGTGTCCGAAGGATTCCAGGTCGTGACGTCGGCAACGATCCAAGCGACCCCGTCTCCGCGCCTGCCAATCCGTGTCTTCGCTGCTTCCAGCGCCTTGGCGGAGAGGTCCAGTACCGCAACCTGGCTGAAGCCCCGCTCCAGCAGACCATCAACCAGCCGTGAAGCGCCGCCTCCGACGTCAATGATGCGCGCGTCGGTCGAGATGCCGCCCTCGGCGATGAGATCAAGCGATGGAGCCGGATCCTCCTGAAACCAGCTTACTTCCCTTTCCGCTTTCGTCGCGTATACGCTCTGCCAATGAGCCTGGCGGTCGAGGTCGTTCATGGCTTCCGTCCCTCCATCGATTCAAGGTGCATAGATGGCCATCTCTCCTATCCTCGACAACAAGGACCCTCGGCTCCTTCCGTCTTCATGCCGGCTGCCCTGATGCGGGAAGCACGCCGACAGAAGAACATCGAGGCGGTCGGCGTCCCCTCCGTTTGCCTGCTCGATCCGGATGGCGATCTCGTGCGCCATCTCCGCCGGACCGGGCGCGCAAAGCCCTTCGGAGGATGGCCATGCTATCACACCGAGCTCGATGTGTTCTCGCTTGCCGGACAGGAGGTCGGCATCGTCGGACGGGCCGTGGGGGCCTCCTTCGCCGTCCTGGTCGCCGAGGAACTGTTTGCCAGCGGCTGTCGCCTCCTAATCAGCTTGACGTCTGCTGGGCAGATCGTCGACGCCGGTGAACCGCCGTACTTCATCATCATCGAGCGAGTGCTGCGCGACGAAGGAACGAGCTACCATTACGCTCCGCCTTCGGAGTACGCCAGCGCGTGTCCTCACCTGCTGGAAGTCGCGAAAGAGGCAATCAAACACGGCGCACCGCGAACTATCGCGGGCGCAAGTTGGACCACGGATGCCCCGTTCCGCGAGACCAGCCAAGCTGTTCAAGCAGCCGCGGACCGGGGAATACTTGCGGTCGAGATGGAAGCAGCCGCGCTGTACGCCTTCGCCGGCGCCACCGAATGCAAGGTTCTCTGCGTCGCTCACGTGACGAACACAATGGCTCAAACGGGCGCGGACTTCGAAAAGGGCGAAGATGACGGCGCGGTGGACGCGTTGGCGATACTGGGCCCCATCGTAGCCGCCTTGTCCGAGCAATAGCGGTTCGCCGTATACGGAGCTTTCGACGGGCGTCTCCAAAAGAAGCGGCGCGCCGCAACCATACGCCTACTGTGAATCCGCGCGCTCGACATCAGCTTCTTGAACAATCGAGCTCCGGAACAGATCCTTGCGCGCAACTTGTTCCGCCGCTGACGGCGAAGGTGGGGTCGAGGCGGCCTGCTTCGGGAGTCCGAAGCCCTTCACCAGGCCGAAGATCGCCGGGATCACGATCAGCGTCAGCAGTGTGGATGAGATCATGCCCCCGATCATCGGCACCGCGATGCGCTGCATGATCTCCGAGCCTGTTCCGGTGCTCCACATGATCGGCAGCAGGCCCGCCATGATGGCGACCACGGTCATCATCTTGGGGCGGACGCGCTCCACCGCGCCCTGCATGATGGCGTCGTACAGATCGCCGCGCGTCACGACCCGCCCCTCGGCGGCACGTCTCGCCGCAGTCTCCGCGAGCGCCTGATTGAGATAGATCAGCATGACGACGCCGGTCTCCGCGGCCACGCCGGCGAGCGCGATGAAGCCTACCGCGACCGCCACCGACAGGTTGAAGCCCAGCCACCACATCAGCCAGAGCCCGCCGACCAGCGCGAACGGCAGCGACAGCATCACGATCATCGTCTCGGTGATCGAGCGGAAGTTCAGGTACAGCAGCAGGAAGATGATCAGCAGCGTCACGGGCACGACGATCTTCAGCCGCGCTGTGGCCCGCTCCAGGTATTCGTACTGGCCGCTCCACATCACGTAGTAGCCGGCCGGGAACTGGATGCTGGCCTGCACGGCGGCTTTGGCGTCGGCCACGTAGCCGCCGAGATCGCGGTCGCGGATATCGACGTAGATGTAGGTCGCGAGCTGCCCGTTTTCGGTGCGGATCGAGGTCGGCCCGCGCGCTGGCGCGACCTTGGCGACCTCGCCGAGCGGAACAGCGCCGCCGGCGGCCATCGGAACCAGCACGTCGTTGGCGATGGCTTGCGGGTTGTCGCGCAGATCACGCGGGTAGCGCATGTTGACGGTGAAGCGCTGCCTGCCTTCCACGGTCGTGGTCACGGTCTGGCCGCCGAGGGCGGTCGCGATCGTGTCCTGCACGTCCTGGACCATGATGCCGTAGCGTGCCAGCGCAGTCCGGTCCGGCGTGACCTCCAGATAGTAGCCGCCGATGCCGCGTTCGGCGTACGCCGAAGAGGTGCCCGGCACGGTCTTGAGGACCTGCTCGATCTGCTTCGCAAGCTTGTCTATTTCGACCAGATCGGTCCCGATCACCTTGACCCCAATCGGGGTCCGGATGCCGGTCGACAGCATATCGATGCGCGCCTTGATCGGCATGGTCCAGGCGTTCGAGACGCCGGGAAATTGCAGCGCCTTGTCCATCTCGGCTATCAGTCCGTCGATAGTCATGCCGGGCCGCCAATTCTCCTTCGGCTTGAGATTGACGATCGTCTCGAACATCTCGGAGGGGGCCGGGTCGGTTGCGGTCGCCGCACGGCCCGCCTTGCCGTACACCGAGGCGACCTCCGGAAAGGACCGGATGATCCGGTCCTGGGTCTGCATCAATTCGGCGGCCTTCGTGACCGAGATGCCCGGTAGCGTGGTCGGCATGTAGAGCAACGTGCCTTCGTTCAGGTTCGGCATGAACTCGGTGCCGAGCTGGCGGGCCGGCCAGATGCTGACGGCCAGAACGGCGAGCGCGAGCACGACCACCAACGTCTTGGCGCGCATGACGCCCTTGATCACGGGGCGGTAGATCCAGATCAGGAAGCGGTTGATCGGATTCCGGTGCTCCGGAACGATCCGCCCGCGCACGAATATGACCATGAGGGTCGGCACCAACGTCACCGACAGCAGCGCGGCGGCAGCCATCGAAAATGTCTTGGTGAACGCGAGCGGGCTGAAGAGCCGCCCCTCCTGCGATTCCAGCGTGAAGATCGGCATGAACGAGACCGTGATGATCAGCAGGCTGAAGAACAGCGCCGGTCCGACCTCCGCCGCGGCGGCGATCAGGACGTCGAGCCTGGACCTTCCGGGCTCCGCACGTTCGAGATGCTTGTGAGCATTCTCGATCATGACGATAGCCGCATCCACCATGGCGCCGATCGCGATCGCGATGCCTCCGAGGCTCATGATGTTGGAGCCGAGGCCTAACAGCTTCATGGCGCCGAAGGCCATCAGGACGCCGACCGGCAGCATCAGGATGGCTACAAGCGCGCTGCGGACGTGCAGCAGGAACACGATGCAGACCAGCGCCACGACGACGCTTTCCTCGAACAGCGTGTGCTTGAGCGTGTCGATGGCCGCGTAGATCAGGTTGGAGCGATCGTAGACCGGCACGATCTCGACCGACTTCGGAAGACTGGAGGCGATCTCCCGGAAGCGCTTCTTGACGTTCTCAATCACCTCCAGTGCATTGAGGCCGAAGCGCTGTAGCACGATGCCGCTGGCGACCTCGCCCTCGCCGTTCAGCTCCGTGATGCCGCGCCGCTCGTCGGGGCCCAGTTCGACACGCGCGACGTCGCGCAGCAGCACCGGCGTCCCGTTGTTCGTCTTCAGCACGATGTCGCCGAGGTCGTTGATCGACTTGATGTAGCCCTTGCCGCGGATGACGTACTCGAACTCGGACAGTTCGACGGTCCGCCCCCCGACGTCGGCGTTGCTGGCGCGGATGGCATCGCGCATCTTCTGCATGGTGATGCCGCGGTCGCGCATGCGTTGCGGATCGAGGATCACGTTGTACTGCTTGACGAAGCCGCCGACGCTCGCAACCTCGGCGACACCCTCGGCCTTCGCCAGTGCGAACTTCAGATTCCAGTCCTGGATGGTGCGGGTATCGGCGAGGTTCAGTTCCTTCGATATGATCGCGTACTGGTAGACCCAGCCGACGCCGGTCGCGTCGGGGCCGATCGTGGGGCTCACGCCGGCGGGCAGGCGCGCGCTGGCGCCGTTGAGGAATTCCAGCACGCGCGAGCGCGCCCAGTAGATGTCGGTGCCGTCCTCGAAGATGACGTAGACGAAGGAGACGCCGAAGAAAGAGAA
>NZ_JADPIQ010000019.1:0-755 GCF_023073015.1 Bradyrhizobium sp. 87 | reverse complement strand
CAAGGTCAGCCACTCGGTTATCTGAGACGTGAATTCGTTCTGCCGGGCCTTCCTAAGCAGACTGTCTCGTTTGTCCTGGCGGAAATGACCCGGCTTCATCACGTAGCTGTTGAGCTTCTAGGTCAAGCCGAGCCCCACACTTCCGAGATCGCCGCAGCGCTTGCCGCGTCCCGGAAAGCGGAACTCCCTATGGTGTTACCCATGCGCATTTCGCAATTGTGCAGCGGGGCGCTGGGACCTAACTCCTCAATCATCCTGAGAGACAACAATTCGCCTCCGAGGCGCGTGTGGTTGGAGTTTTTGAGATTGAGAGCTTCCGCAGCTGAATTGGACTTTGAGGCGCGAGGCGTAGGCGGATTCAAACAAAGTTCGAGTTGGCCGCCCTATGACGCTCGAAATGCGATGCGGCGGATCGTTCGAGGTAGGCCGCAGTGACGCTTCCCGCCGAAATTGGCAACCGACTTCTGGCAACACTGCCGGCGGCGGACCTCGAACTGCTGGCGCCCGAGCTAGAGATGGTAGCGCTCGATCGGGATGCGGTCGTCTCGCAGGCGGGTGACCAGACCGAGCACGTCCTCTTTCCTCATAGTGGCGCCATTTCTGTGATGATCGACATGGCCAACGGACAGACGGTCGCCAGCGCCGCAATAGGGCGCGAGGGAGCAGTAGGCACTCTTTCCGTGCTGGGGCCGTCCCCTTCGGCCGTTACCGCCGTCGTTCGTGCCGCGGGCATCGCCTCGCGGATCCCCGCATCG
>NZ_JADPIQ010000080.1:0-39653 GCF_023073015.1 Bradyrhizobium sp. 87 | reverse complement strand
GCCGCGCACGACAATCATCGCGGCAATCATCACCTCGCCGCGACACCGACTCGCCATCCTGATTGTCGCGCGCTTCCCATCCAGATTGTCGCGCTATACGGCAGCCTCCGGCGATCCGGAGGGCGCAGCAGCCGCCGATGGCGACGATTCCGACACCAACGGCACGAACGACAGTGCACCCGCCGAAGCCGGCAGCACCAGTTGACCTGAACGCGCCCGGCGCCGCCAGTCATGCACCTGCTGGGGCCGGCAGCCATGCCGGCGTGCGATATCTGTTACAACTGCGCCTGGCTCGAGGCTTTCCGCGACAATCTGGGCCTTCAAATCATCCGGCCACTGCTTCCGGCCTGTGCCGGCGTACACTTCGATACGCTGCGTCACTGGTCGTCTTATGTCGTCCGAATGGTCGTCCATCGTGAGCACCCTTGCAGAAGATGACTCTTCTAGCGGTGCTCCCAAGATCGCGCACAGACAATCTGAAGGGCCGCGGCGTACGCTTACTGTTCACACGTCCGTCAGGCAGCTCAAGGCTGACATCCGTACCGACCTGGACAACCAGAGACCAGAAGCCCTTGCACCAAGTCCGCAGCCAGATTTTTGGCTTCCGTTAAACGATTCTGCCACAAAGCCCAGCGGAGATTATGTGGCGAACTTAGACTCACGTAACTGGTCGCTCAGCCAAAATGGATTTTTGCGATCGACATAGCTAGCCCCCGTAGGTTGCGACGCTCGCGCTAGTTAAGAGCGCGCTGTTGTATCCGGCATGTTCACGGCCGGTCGTTCGCCTTGCAAAACCATGGATCTCTTCATCTCTGCTTGAAGGTGAAACGCTTGTGGGCGTAATAGGTTATCAAGACGGGACTGCAAACCGCTACCGTGTGAGCAACGAGTTCAGGGTGGTGCTCCCACCCGATGGTTGGCATTATCCAATGCATCAAGCCAACGCTCACGAGCCACACCTGAACGAGCGCCGCCAAATACACCAACAGGAAGCGGAGATACTGTTGCCATCCGGAGCTTTGAGAAGTCTGAAAGACATAAACTTTCGACATTACAAAAGCGAAAGTCAGCGCGACGGGAAAAGCCAGTACGACAGCATACTCAAACCGTACGGATCTAGAAATCAACACACGAGCGACTATGTTTACCGCCGCAGCGAGCGCGCCGACAATTAAAAACCGGGTAAACCGAGTTTTCACAGAAGCTCCAGCGAGGTTGTAAGCCCCCAACATGATGAGGGGCGACGTCTGGATCGCGACAAAAAAAAGTACCTGCTGAGGAACTTCCATGTCATCGGCTTCGACAAATAGGATCTAATCAACCAATCTCGTTGCGGACCGCCTAGTATCATTTTGTATCGTAGGGTAGTAGTTTCGATAGACTTGCCGCGCGGTTCAGGACAGGACGATTTCTTCAAGAGTCCAGCGCACAGGACAGATGCCTGAAACAGCGCGATTCAGGGCTTTAATCCGGGCCGATGCGACTCAAATTCGTCACCCTTCAGATTTACCTGATATTTCTTGGCCGCGTTGGTATAGCTGATGAATCCGCAGCAACAACCCGCTGATCGAGTACAGCACGTCCTTGTCGCGAGATATAGCTCTTATGACCTTGCCCCGCGGGCTTAATCCAGTTTGAAGTTCGTTCTGGCCCAAGACAAGGACCAGAGCATGAAGCGCAATCGCTTTTCGGAAGAGCAGATCATCGGGATTTTGAAGGAGCACGAGGCTGGGATCTCGGTCGCCGATCTCTGCCGCAAGCATGGCGTCAGCGACGCCAGTATCTACAAGTGGAAAGCTAAATTCGGCGGGATGGATGTCTCGGAGGCTAAGCGGCTGCGGTCGCTTGAGGACGAGAACACGAAGCTGAAGCGCTTGCTGGCTGACGCCATGCTGGATAATGCGGCGCTCAAGGATCTCCTGGGAAAGAAGTGGTGACGCCCGCGAGGAAGCGGAAAGCTGTCGCTCATCTGGTGGATGCCCACGGGATGAGCGAACGGCGGGCGTGTAAAGCCATCGGCTACTGCCGCACGACCATGAGATACCAGACGACCCGGGCAGACGATGCCGGCCTTCGCCAGCGCATGAAGGCGATCGCCCAGGAGCGCCGCCGCTTCGGCTACCGGCGCTTGCATGTCCTGCTCAAGCGGGAAGGCTACGTGATCAATCACAAGAAGCTATTCCGGCTCTATCGAGAAGAGAAACTTGCGGTACGCCGCCGAGGTGGTCGCAAGCGGGCGATCGGGACCCGCGCTCCGATGCTGGTTCCGATGGTCCCCAACGACCGCTGGTCGCTCGACTTCGTATCGGATCAGCTCACCGACGGCCGCCGCTTCCGCATCCTGACCATTGTCGATGATTGCACCCGCGAATGCCTGGCGCTGGTGGCCGACACCTCGCTCTCCGGCACCCGCGTGGCGCGGGAACTGGACCGGCTGATGATCCAGCGTGGCAAGCCGAGGATGGTGGTCAGCGACAATGGCAGTGAACTCACCAGCAACGCCATTCTGACATGGGCAGATCGCTCCCGCGTCGAATGGCATTACATCGCACCGGGCAAACCCATGCAGAATGGCTTCATCGAAAGCTTCAATGGGCGGCTGCGGGATGAGCTGCTGAACGAGACGCTGTTCACGTCGTTGGCCCAGGCGCGCGTTGCTCTTCGATGTTGGCGGGTCGATTACAACGATCGACGACCTCACTCGCAGCTCGGGTGGAAGACGCCGTCCGAATTCGCCTTCACTTGCCATCCGCGACGGGATCTGGCGCTGCGCTATGCCGAGGGCTCCGCGCCAGCTCCCGTCGCTACCACCGCCCAACCGGGCAAATCCAGCAGCCGGGGCGAACTCAGGACTGGATAAAACTTGGGGGCAAGGTCACTTAAAGTATTCGGCACAAGTTAGCTGCCAAACGCACCTTCTCTTATCGATGCCGACATCTGAAAATGTCGGGCTATAGATAGTTGCCAGCTCAATCATGACTGTTCCTCGGACTGAATATCAGCGTTCATAACATCTCCAGGCGCGAGCGTCGGGGTGGATTCCTCGAGGGTTACGACATCGTTAGGCGGCCTCCGCCATCATACGGCCATAACGGATGCTCTCGGCTACCCCACAATCTTCCGGGTAATAGAAGCACGTGTCGGCGATCTGGAGACCCCTAATGGGAGTCTGTGCGGAAGGCAGCTTGTTCATGCTCAAGCACGGCCGCACTTATCCCCGCAAGAAGGGCTGGACAATGCGTTATCTGCGCTGGCTTCAGGAACAGAAGTTCGATCACCCGGCACATCAGATCGCGCTCCAGGAAATGGTCGAAGCAGTTCGCATCGCCAGGGAGCGGGTCGAACGTCTCGAGCGCACGATCGAAGAGTTCGTTTCGGCCTGGTCTCTGGAGCCGCTCGTGCGGACGCTTCAAACATTGCGAGGTATCGATCTGATCGTCGCGGTAACATTCGCCACCGAGGTTGGCGACGTGAGCCGTTTTGAGAGCCCACGTCAACTCATGGGTTATCTCGGTCTGGTGCCCGGCGAGCGATCGACGGGAGAAGTCCGTCAGGCGTGGTGGCATCACCAAGGCCGGCAACGGCCGCGTCCGCCACATGTTGGTCGAGAGCGCCTGGACCTATCGACACCCGCCGAAGATCGGCAAGACAAAGCTATACCGGCTCGAGCAGGCATCGCCAGGCGTGCGCGAGATCGCGTGGAAAGTACAGAGCCGCTTGACTGCCCGCTACCGGAAGTTGGCTACTCAGGCGAACGCAGCGCGCGCTTCCGGCCGAACGACTCCATCCTGCAGCTGCTGGCCAGCATCTGATTATTATGTGGCGGAGGAACCCTGGGTGGCCGGCCCTGGCTGGCGTTAGGGCGCCTCCGCCACATAATCTCGTCCGACACATAAGAACGGATCGGCCTTCATGTGCTCGCGCACCAACATAGCAAGCCCTCCATTCCCTTGAGTCGACCGGCTTGGTTGCTACCATCACCTGGACAGTTTCCGGACGGGCCGATCACCGGCTTGCCTTCAGCGCATGGAGGATGGCCGCAATCATCGCCACGTCTGCACCTTGGCCAACCCGGATAGTGACGCCTTCGGCTTCGATCTCGATGCCCCCGACATCCGACTTGGCCTTGCATCGCGCTGTCTTGCGCTCATGGCCAACAGCCACGGCCGGTACCATGGCGTCTACCACCGCCGGTACAAACGGTGGATCGTCAGCCATCGGCGTCGGCAACTGGCGTGCTTGCCGGCGCCAGGTAAACACTTGGAGTGGGGTCAGCCCGTGTCGCCGGGTAATCTCGGAAACGACCGCGCCTGGTACCAGCGTTTCCTCGACGATCCGGGCCTTGTCGTCCTTCGAGAACCAACGACGTCGTCCCGTCTCCGTGATCACTTCCAGCCGGCGCGCCGTCACGTCCGACTTAAGCGTATGGTCAAGCACAGACGCAAGCCGATCCCTTCAAAGAGATCGTGAAACTCGCCTATCCCATGTGCCGCGAGAAGGTGGGAGCGGAACGACGCTCTGACGTCCGCTGTCAAGGCTTAGAACGCAGAGCCTCGCCCGATCGCCGATCGGCTGCTCATAGAGATGATCGTACATGGGTGGAGGTGGAACCGAAGGACGTCGGTGATCAAGCTCTGATGCGCGGGTTGGTTACCGCATTCCCGATTGTGCGTCCGAGGTCTGCTCCTATCTTACTGCGGGCGTTGGCGCTCTTGCCGGCCACAAAGCGTCCGACGGGCATTCAGTGGATCATTTTTGTCGATCGGGGTTGACAGCATCCCGGCGATTAAAGAACGGACGGCTATCGACGTTCCACCGAAGGCTCCGTTCGGCTATCCAGCCGTTTGCCGCCGGGCTTCTCGACAGGATTGCTCCGCCAACGCGGCGGGGCGTACGGGCTTGAACAAAAACTGTCTGTGAGAATTCGGATAATAATGGTACCTGTCCATGACTGGCGCGGCAAACGTAGCGGCGGTGACGTAGTCTGCTCCCTGGGCTCCAAACGAGGCCATGACACTGGCTTGGTCAAGACGACGCGGTCCCTCTGGCGCGATCAGTAGCCATGCTCTGGCCAGATCAGCGCAGCTCTCAAGTCTGAGCGTCCTCACCGCAACTGCGTTACTGCCAGGATATCCGCCGAACAGCCAGGGTAGACCGAGCGATCGCGCCTCGAGCACATACAGCAAGGTCGGCAAGTCGGAGAGGTCGACCACCGGAGTACCCACCTCAAGGCCCGCTGCACGAGCTTGAACTCTAGCCGTGGCCAAATAGTCGTGGAACGGTTGCGAGAGTACTAGTTTTACATTACCCGGGAGGGACACGACGGCGGTATAACCGCGCAGGTCTTTCACCTGACGGAACGGCTTGAGCATGTCAGCATTGACCACCGACGCAGTGAGCAACTGGGCAAATACTGTTAGGGGCAGTAGGGTTGCGACGCTGCGCCCCTGTTGCGCACGAGGGCCCAGGAAGGCAACGACTGCGAGCATCCAAAACAAGGCGGCAAGCGAACTATTCCACCAGTACTCGGCCGCAGAGCCCAGTGTAAGCAGGTGGGGTAAGCCCAGAAAGGTTAGCGCTAGAGCGATGCTCGTGGGAACCTGAGTGCTCAGAACTCTTTCGCGATAAGATATCGCGCCAAGGCATGTGAAGGCTGGCACCAGGAACAGGGTTGAGGGCTTGATGCTGATCGGATCGGCCCCGAGCAGCGCAATCGCTATTGTTACGATTAACACCGCGGCGAGGATAACCGATACGAGCAACTTGTGCGCAGTCCCCATAAATATGCTGAGAAGAAGGCCTGTGGCCATTAGCACAGCGATATCGAGTTGCAAGCGGCTGGTAGGGAGCCCCTCGATTCGAAAAATGCGAGACAGCTGGTGCCCGCCACCAAGCAGGGCTATCCCCTCAGTGCTGTCGATCATACGGTTAACCAGCCCGATGATGCCGTCGCCAATCAAGTAGGCGGTAGCGATCAGTAGAGCGAGAGCGACCAGCGCCGCGCCAAGCAGGGGCAGCAGAGACTTTCGGCCCAAGACGACGACATAGAGCATGACAACGAGGGCGAGGGCCGCGGCGCTGGTCGGCCTGGCCATGAAGCTGCACCAGACGCCAACGCCGACCAGGACGGACGCCGAGACCTGACGCATGCGCCCCGGCCGATCGGCGAGCAGCAAGCCGATCATCACCATCAAGAACGATTGAATGTTCAGTGTGTAGTAGTTTGGCGTGAGCAGCATGCAGTTCTGAAAAGCGGCTAATGCGACGCTGCCCATCCCTGCCGATAGCGCCGCCGCATGCGGCCAGTCCATTGTCCAGAGGCGACGGATCACAAGAAAGCTGAGAATCCAGCCGAGCGCCAGGGCGAGCGTCACGTTCGCCGCGCGAAGCACTGCGATGTCGCCCCCCACCCACTGGTATGGCCAGTGATAGATGAAGCCAAAAAGGGTCGGCGGAATGTTGATTGTGTGAGCGAATGGGTTTGCGATGAAGTTGAGCCAGAAACCTTCGTCTTTGAGATCGAGACCGTAACTTCTGTAGTATAGCCGCCAAGCGAAAAGGATGGCCGTAGTTGCGGCGGAAAGCACCAACAAAGTCCGATCTAACAAGACTGACATCGTACTTCCGTTAGCAACGTTGCTATCGCTCGGCATATGTCCCTTCCTGCCTACCTTCGAAGAGTCTATTCCAATGGATATCAGCCTTCGAGGAGCTTTTAACTAACATTAGCCGTGCAATCTCCTCCAAGAATTGGTAGAGGCCATCACGTCGAACCCATTCGGCTACCGGAAGACGTGCAGCATTTTTTTCGGATACACGAAAGGCGTTCTTCCAGAGGAAGGACGGTCTGCTGCTGACGGAGGTGTTCAAGCAGCTTGAGGAGTAGCTCAGCAAAGCGAAGAAATCGGTGGCGGACCTTGCGATTGAAATCTGCCGAGCCATTGTCTCATGGGGGCGGAAGGCCACGTCGCTGGCGTCACTTCGGTTGATTCTTCTCCAAACTCCTAGCGATATATCTCAAGGAATTGGGAGCTATCGCCGAATTTTAGTGACTGCCGGGCCGTTCAGGCCGCGACGATTTTGACGATTTTGGAGTGAAGGTCGGGTGGCTCGGCGATGCCTCGATCCCATCGTTGAATGTCACATCGGGAATGAGTTTCGGCAAATAGTTGTGACCATCGAGCCGGCGCCAACTCCCTGGACCGGTTTGAAGTCCATCGCGAACGCGGTCCTGTTCGACCAGGTGACGCTTCGACCGGATCGCGCGGTCGCGCACGGTTGCGAAGGTGCTTTCGATGGGGTTGGTAACCAGTATGAGATTTCTCGGTGGCAACGTTCGGCTGTGATGCTCTATATCGTGGCGTATGGTGCGGCCATCGGGACAGAGCCACCGGAAGCACGAAGGGCCGGCAGGCCGATACACACGATGAACCGCGGGCTCGAGTTAGTAGCTGGCCACCTCTGCGACTCGCCCGCTTGCGCTGAGAGCACGACAAATGGCTCGCGAGCACAATAAGCAAAAGGACCGAGATCGCGAGCCATGATCCGTAGCTGTCGTGTCGACCGCCGCTCCCGTCATATGTCCGGCTTTAGGTGCGAATGCAACTGGTGACTGGCATCGACGTTCACCGAACGAAGGAGGTAGTGTTTTGGGAGGACGGCTGGTTCCGACAGACTGGCCGCATTGATTTGACGCGGGCTGCGCTGGAAGGATTTGTCAGAGTCCTTCTGGCCAGTGATGAGGTGGCGGTCGAAGCGACCGCCACCAGCATGGCGGTGTCGAGGGGGCTGGTGCCATTCGTGGAGCGGGCAATTAACGTCAATTCGTTGCAGCTAAAGGCGATCGGCCAAGCTCACCTCAAGACGGACAAGATTGATCCCGGCATGCGCACCTTACCCCGAAGTGCCCACATGCCGATCTTTTCAACGGCCACGGTCTGGCACACTTGGCCACTCAACAGTTGCCGGACGACGAGCGTGCGGCGATCGGTCGGCTCGACCGTGAGCTTGACGGCTAGCGGAAGATCTGGCGCGGTTCAATCGCGAGATCGCGCAGAGCGCCATCGACGATCCGCGGCCAACAGATTGATAACGATTACCGGCTCAACTTGGCGGTCGCCGCTGGCATGGGCCGCAATCGGCGACATCAGCCAGTCGACAGCCCGGGGCTAGTGAGCTATTTCGGGCTGAGCTCGCGGGGGCGGCAGACCGGACTAGGAGCCGCCCACCACGGCTGCGCCATCTGCGCCGCCGAGATCGACACCGCGCCGGCCGACGCCGCGGGCCAGATGAACTTCCCACGGTCAAGGCGGTTAGCGTAGAGCGACATGCCGAGCCCATCGTGCCGAAGAATCTTGACCAGGTCACCGCGGCGACCCCGGAAGATGTAGAGATCGCCGGCGTGAGGTTATGTTTTGCGCAACATAACCCCATTTATGTGTCGGACGAGATTATGTGGCGGAGGCGCCCTAATGCCTGCTTTGACCGGCCATGGCTGGATTCCTCCGCCACATTATATTTGGTGCCTCTCGCGCGAACGCGGGATCCCCCTGCGCCGCAACACCAGAGGGGCACAATGCTCGAGTTCTATTTTTCGTATCGCGGGGTGCTCAAGCGCCTTCGTAACGGGGCGCTCGGCGCCGAGATGGATCGCATCGCGGGACACTTTTTCTCGCTCGGTTACAAGCAAGCATCCGCTAAGCTTTATCTCAGCTGGATTGCGCGGTTCAGCCATTTTGCTGCGGCACATTGCGGTTCACGGCCGATCGGCCAAGCTATTCTCGATCGCTATCTACGCACGTTCACTACGGACTCGCCGCGGATTGCAGCAGTGTCCGCGCTTCAACACGCGCGGCGGGTCGCGCCCGAACGATTCATTGCGTCGGCGCCCAGTGTAGTCGATGATCCGGTCGGCCCGCTTTTGAGCTCCTTTTCGGACTATCTCCGCAGGGTACGAGGCCTTGAGCCAAAGTCCCGCGATGGCGTTCTCTTGGGCGGGCGGCGCTTTCTCGATTGGCTCCGCCATCGCCACCCCGGCCAAGACCTCAAGGCGTTGACGGCGGAGCATGTCCTTGCTGCCGTCGAGTATCGGCTGTCGCTCTCCGCGACCTCCGCCACTCGCACGGCGGCGACCTCTCACATCCGAAGGTTTCTCCGCTTTCTGCATTGGGCTGGCCACCACGAGCAGGATCTAGCCTCCGTTGTTCCAAAAACGTCCCATTGGCGTCTGGCCCATTTGCCGCCCCGGCTTTCGTGGGATGATGTTCGCTGCGCCATCGATGCGATCGGCAAGGCGACGCCGATCGACCTTCGCGATCGGGCCGTCCTGCTGCTGCTCGCCACCACAGGCATTCGCAACGGCGAGCTGCGCGCCCTTCAGCTCCAGGATATCGGCTGGCAAGCTGGCGAGGTTTTTGTCCGGCGCACCAAGGGCAAGCGTGACCGGGTGGTCCCGCTCCTCGAGGAGACCGGCGCCGCGCTCGCGGACTACATCCTGCGGGCTCGACCGAGGTCGATAGTGAGCATCTGTTCCTGTCCTTCACGCCGCCCGTGGGACCGTTCAAGTCTGCGTCGCCGGTTTCGAGGATCGTGCGGAAGCGGTTGCGACATGGCGGTGTCGCACTCGGTCGCGTCGGAGGCGCGCATCTCCTGCGCCATAGTCTAGCCACGCAGCTCGTCGGGCGACGAAGACCGATCAACGAGGTCGCCGATCTTCTAGGGCACCGAAGCATCAACACAACGGCGCTGTACGTGAAGGTCGCGACCTCGCAGCTCGCCGAGGTCGCGCTCCCCTTTCCGAGAGGCGCCGCATGACCGCCTTCGCCGCATTCCTCGACGAGAAGGTCGAGCGGTACATCGAGCTGCGCCGCTCCCTCGGCTACGCCTTCAACAAGCAAGCTGGCACGCTGCGGGCCTTCGTTCGCTACGTCGAGCGTTCTCAGCTACGTGCGCCCGCCACCCGGACGATGGCGCTGGACTTCGTCCTGTCATTCGGCGGCGCCGCCAACAGTCGGGCCATTCGTCACGGCGTGCTCCGCCGATTTTACGAGTACCTAACCGTCTACGCCCCCCGGACCGAGGCCTTGGAGCGCAGAGCCTTCTAGGTCCAGAGCGATTCCGCCTCCGCGCATCTTAAGCGAGGCTGAGCTGGCGTCGCTTATCGACGCATGCAGCTTCATTTCGCCAAGGATCCCTCTCAGGGGCCACACGATGGCGACGTTGATCGGACTAGTGGCCAGCACGGGGCTAAGATCGGGCGAAGTGGTCAGGCTTGATCGCGGCGACGTCGATCTGACCAACGGGGTCGTCCTCGTCCGTAAAACCAAGTTCCGTAAAGACCGCCTGGTTCCTGTTCACCCAACGACCCAGGCAGCCCTTCATCGATACGCCCGTGAGCGCGACGCCGTGTTTTCCAGGCCCAAAGACGAGGCCTTCTTTCTCAGCTCGCGAGGCTGCCGTCTGTCGGCGGCCGGCCTGCAAAGCAACTTCGCGAAGGCCCGCAAGCTCGCGGGTCTCGATGACGGTAAGCCCCTGCGACCCCACCATCTCCGGCACCGGTTCGCGGTAACCAGGCTCAAGCTTTGGCACCAACAGCGCACAGATGTTCAAGCGCTGCTGCCTTTACTCGCCACCTAACTCGGCCATGCCAGCTACAGCGACACGGCCTACTACCTCACCGGTTCGTCGGATCTTCTCGCCATCGCAGCTGAACGCGCCTTTCTCGACGGAGGCACCGCATGAGCGAACACCTCCTTCTGGCACCGCTCCTAGAGTCGTACTTCCGTCGCCGGCTGACCAAGCAGCGCAACGCCACCTCCGCGACCCTGGCCAGCTATCGTGACGCCTTGCGCATGCTGATCCTCTTTGCCGCGGCGCGCTTGCAGAAGAAGCCGGCAGCGCTGAATCTTGAAGATCTCGATCGGGACCTCGTTCTCGCCTTTCTTGATGAGCTCGAGGAGAAGCGGAACAACTCCGTCGCAACACGCAACGCCCGACTAGCCGCGATCCGATCCTTCTTCCATCACGTCGCCGCCGCCGATCCCGCCTCCTTCGGAGTCGCTCAACGGGTTCTGACGATCCCCACTAAACGAGCGCACATTGCAGTGATGCACCACCTCACCAGCGCCGAAGTCGACGCCATCGTTGCTGCCCCTGATCAGACGACGCGCCGCGGCCGGCGCGACCGGATCTTTCTACTGTTCTTGGTGAGAACCGGTGCCCGCGTGTCCGAAGCGACCGGCGTCAACGCGAGCGACCTTCAGTTGGCGCGAGGGCGCCCGCAGGTACTGCTTCGCGGCAAGGGGCGTCGCGACCGCGTCGTTCCCATCCCTCAGGATCTGCTGCGATCGCTGAAGGCCTTATTGAGCGAGCTCGGCGTGGCCCATCGTGAGCCGCGGCCGATCTTTGTCGGGGCGCACAACGAGCGCCTGACACGCTTTGGCGCGATCCACATCGTTCGGCGTGCAGTCTCTCAGGCCGTGTCCATCACGCCAAGCTTGGAGGGCAAGCCCATATCGCCGCACATCTTCCGGCATTCCCTCGTCATGAAGCTTCTCCGGTCAGGCGTAGACCTCCTCACGATCCAGGCCTGGCTTGGCCATGCTCAGGTCGCCACAACCCACCGGTACGCCGCCGCGGATGTCGAGATGATGCGCCGGGGACTCGAGCGGGCGTCTCAGCCGACCGCAGCGCACGATTCCGGCCGAACGACGCCATCCTGCAGCTGCTTGCCAGCAGCTGATTATTATGTGGCGGAGGAATCTTGGCGTGGCCGGCGCTGGTTGGCGTTAGGGCGCCTCCGCCACATAATCTCGTCCGACACATAAATGGGGATCGCGCTTCAAGCTCTCCTGAACCGCAAGAGCCAGGCTTTGCATGCCGCGACGCATGTCGGTGTGGCCAGTGGCGATCCAAATCCTGACGCCGCTCGGAATCGGGATCATCGTCGCCGCAGCAGCTCAAGAACTCCGCCTCAACGTCCACGTCACGGTCAACGCGAACGCGACAGCCGCCGCCAAGCTCAATCTCGATGATTCCAGCCCTTGCATGCTGATTCCAATGATCGCGCGCAGTTATTCCAATCTGATGCCGCGCAGCGTTCTGATCTGATCGCGCGCAGGTGAAGCACCCGATCGTTAGGGGGTAATTGGCCTATCGTTAGCCCGTGGTCAAGCGGCCGCCGAAGAGATCACGTCTGAAGTTTGATAGTGGTCGCTTGACGGCGCGAAGCTGACCGGACGCGCACCGCAACAGTGCCGTAGCGGCCGGTCAGCTTCGCGGACTGCAGTCTCGGTCTTCATCGGCCGATGGTGTGATCAAGATCGAGGAAGCACAGGCGGGCGACGCACGGATTCACCGTTCAGTTCGAGCCTGTGAGCGTTGTGAAGCAGGCGATCAAGTATGGCATCAGCGTAAGTCGGGTCATTGATGAGCTCATGCCATTTGGCAAATGGAAGCTGGCTGGTGACAAGTGTTGACCGACGGCCGTAGCGGTCTTCGAGGATTTCGAGCAGATAATGACCGGCATTGGCGTCGATCGCCTGGAGGCCCCAATCGTCCAAAATGAGGAGCTCGACGGCAGCGATGCTCTTCATCCGCGAGGCGAGTCGGCCGTCGCCCCGGGCAAGGTCCAGCTCTTCGATCAACCGCGGCAACTGGGTGTAAAGTACAGAGTGGTTGTCCCGGCATGCCTTTTTGCCGAGCGCACAGCCTAGCCAGCTTTTCCCTACGCCGGTTTGCCCGACAATGGCGCAATTCTCATGGTTCTTGATCCAGTCTCCCTTGAGCAGCATATCGAACAAGCGGCGGTCGAGCCCACGGGGAGCGCGGTAGTCGATATCCTCGGGCACAGCATGATGACGCAGCTTTGCCTTGCGAAGACGAAGCGCCAGCCGCCGGTTGTTACGCCAAGTCGCCTCATGGTCCAGCAGCAACGCCAGCCATTCGGCGTGAGCGAGCCCCTGGACCTCCTCGTTGTCGGTGAAGCTCGTGAAGGCCTCGGCCATGCCGGTAAGGCCGAGCCGAGTGAGCAAGTGGAGTGTGGGATGTGTCAGCATTTTCTTCCCTTAGTGGCAATAGTCCGAACCCCGGATGTTGGTGTGTATGATCGGCTCGTGCTCGGGGGACGCAGGCGTTGGGACGCGATCGAGCCCCTTCTCGAGGATCGATTTGACGCTTGGCTAGTTGCGAGCCTGGATCTCAATCGCGCGCAGCGCGGCCGCCTCGAGGCGCTCGGCGCCAAAGCGCTTCTCGAGCCGGAGGATCCCCAGGCACGAACGATAGCCCTGTTCGGGATGCGGCCGATCCTCGATGATCCGGTCGACCAGCAGACGCAGCATCGGGCCGATGCGGCTTGTCTCGCTGCGGATCTTTGCCGGCGTCCACTCGCCATAGCGCCGGTGGCTGGAAGGCATGTGGGCGCTGATTGTCGTGTGCCGCCCGTTGCCACTGCCGCGCATATGCGCGGCGATACGCTCGCTGCTCAGGAAGATTTCAATCGTTCGTGCGCTAATCCGCGCTTCGACCTCCCGACGGGCGAAGCGATAGGGCACCGAGTAGTGGTGTCGTTCGATCTCGACATGATAGTCGAGCCCGACCTGGCATCGGCGCCATTCGGCATGGACCCACGGCTCGCCGGGAGGCGGTTTAAGATTCGGCGCATCAATTTCCTCGAACAGCTGGCGCCGTGTGCGGCCATACTGACGCAGCACCCGTCCGTCATTGAGTTTGGCCATCCACTCGGCGATCGCACGGTTGAGTTCGGCCAGGCTGTAAAAAGTTCGTTGCGCAGCCGCCCCAGCAGCCAGCGCTCGATGATTCCGACGCAGGCCTCAACCTTCGCCTTATCGCTCGGGCGACGCAGCCGTGCCGGCAAAATCGCTGTGCTGTAATGCCGCGCCATATCGCTGTAGCTGCGGTTGACCATAGGATCATAGAGACAAGCCTTGATCACTGCGACCTTGGCGTTGTCGTGCACCAGCAGTTGCGTTGCGCCACCAAAAAAGCTGTAGGCCGCGTTGTGTCCTAGTATCCAGTCACTGATTTGCTCGGTCCACGTCGCCAGCGCGAACGACAAGCTGGATGCGCCCATGACCGCGACGAAGATGTGCGCGTCACGCACCTCGGCTATCTTGCGGTCAACCACCGGCACCGTGTCGCCGGCAGAATCGACAAACAATTTCTCGCCCCCGCCGTGGTGCTGGCGCATCACCAGCGGCAGCCAGCCCTCCCAGTTGCGGAACAGGTCACAGAAACGGCTATAGCGGTACCTGTCTGGATGCTCTGCAATGTACTTGTCCCACAGGCAGCACCTGCAAGGTCACGTGCTTGCGCTTGAGCTCGCGGGCAATAACGGACCAGTCGGGCTCGGTCGCCTTGCGGCGACCAGGCTTCACGCCAGGCGCCCCTTACAGCAGTTGCTCCAACTCGGTGTTGCTTATCGCTTCCGGGACTGGCCAGGCCAGACCCGCGCGCACAAACCGCTTCAGCGTGTCACGTACCGTCGTCGGCCTGACGCCGACGCGCTCGCCAACCACGCGCGTCGAGAGCCCAGCCTCAAGGCTCAACCGTACAATCTCGCCCACCTGGCGCATGATAACCCTCCTCGTCGGCATCCAATTGTCCCAGCTGTTTCCAGCCGGAGAAATGGCCCAACGATCAGGCTTCACACCATGCGAAACTGCGCGCGATCAAGTCGGAATGCTGCGCGGATAATGCTCGGAATACTGCGCGCGATCATTTCGGAACCCCGCGCGCCATCAAATCGGTACGGTGCGCGCGATGACCTCGGAATCGGCACTTGCACGCTGCGCAGGCAGGGAAGACGCCGGTTGTGGCGCGTCGCTCGAGATCGGAGCCGCCACTGGCGTGATCTCGACCGGAACGAGAGCTGGCACGAAATCTACGCCCAGCCAACCCTGACGCGCTCGTCGAGGCCAAGTGAACAGCAGGCTGTGAGCCACCCCGTGCCGGCGCGCGACGCCGCAGACCGTCTCGCCAGCCTGCAAGGTCTCTTCGAGAAGGCGAACCTTCTCGTCGTAACTCCATCGCCGCCGACGCTCGGCGCCCAACACATTGACCTGCATTCGCCACGTGACCTTAAAGCTAGACTTAAGGTCAAATCCTCGGGCCGTCTCTCAAACTACACAAGGCGGCCTTCACCGGCTTTCAATTACCCACAAATGTTTGATTCGATTGCGGTAGTCCTGATCGAAAAATCTTGAATCGGATGAATCGCTTGTGATTCATTGTCGGACACCTGAATCGCGACGGCGAGGTGCCTTGATGTGTTCAAGCGGAACGACGTGTCGTTGGTCGGCCGAGCCGGATGATGGTGATGAAAGTGCCGTCGAACATTGGACGGAGCGCGAGATCGACAAGACAGCGTTCAAAGATGCCCGTCCCGGTCAACGATTTAGAGAGCTGTTGAAGCAAATTGGTGACGGCATGGGCGAGAGCATACCGTTCGCGTGCCAGGACTGGGCGAACACGAAGGCGGCCTACCGCTTCTTCGCCAACGAGCGCGTGGAGGAAGCCGACATCCTCAGCGGTCACTTCGCCGCTACGCGCGCGCGTTACGATGATTGTAGAGGCCCGATCCTCATTCAGGACACGACGGAATTCTCCTACCAGCGCGCAAACACGAGCGCTATTGGCCTGACCAAGAGCGTCAACAGCGGCCGGGACAAGGACGGGCGTTGGCGCCATCACACGGTCTGCGGAATGCTGATGCATTCCAGTCTCGCCGTGACTGTCGAGGGCCTACCGCTAGGATTGGCGGCGGTGAAGTTCTGGACACGGAAAAAGTTCAAAGGCACGGCGCAGCTCAAGAAGAAGATCAGCCCGACCCGCGTTCCGATTGAGAAGAAGGAAAGCGTTCGCTGGCTCGACAATCTCTAGCAGTCGATCGAGCGGCTCGGACAGCTGACGCGTTGCATTCATGTCGGCGACCGCGAAAGCGACATCTACGAATTATATTGCCTGATGCAAGAGCTTGGCGCTCACTTTCTTGTCCGCGCCTGCGTCGATCGGCTGGCAGGCGATGGCGGTCATACGATTGCAACCGAGATGGACGAGACCAGCGTCAAAGGCTTGCATTACATCGACGTGCGCAACGACAAGGGAGAGACGACGAAGGCCGCGCTGGAAATCAAGTTCAAGCGGATGGCGGTCTTGCCTCCCATCGGGGAAGCAGAAACGTTATCCAGCCCTTGACCTGACGATAATCCATGCCACCGAGCGCGGTACGCCAAAGGGCCGTAAACCAATTGAGTGGAAGCTCATCACAGACCTAGCCGTCCGCAGTCGCTCCGAAGCAATCAAGAAGATCAACTGGTACGCCATGCGGTGGGAAATCGAGGTGTTCCACAAGATCCTGTAATCGGGCTGCAAGGCGGAAGACTCACAACTCCGGACCGCGGAGCGACTTGCCAATCTAATGGCGGTCTTCTGCATTCTCAGCTGGCGCGTCCTCTGGCTCACCATGCTCAATCGCATCGCCCCAGACGCGTCGCCGAAGCTCGCATTGACGGACACCGAGATCGCGTTGCTCGATCGACTCATCTGCGGCGTCAGCCATCGACGATGTCGCCCTGGAACCCTTGCATTTTATCTTACCAAACTTGCACGATTGGGTGGCTACCTGGCCAGGGCGGGCGATCCGCCGCCCGGAAATGTTGTCATCTGGCGCACCCTCTCGAGACTCACAGATATCGAACTCGGCGCCGAAATCGCAGCGGCTGGAAATGTGGGTAATTGAAAGCTCCACCGGATGGATACGCATCAAGGATCCATCTCTGCCGAGCACGGTATCGGTTTGCTGAAGCGGGACTACCTACCCTATTCACGCAGCCCAGAAGAGCTGGAGTTGATGCGTCGAATCAAGCAAACGCTCGACCCCCATCACATACTCAATCCCGGGAGGGTGATCTGAGGATGGTTCTGGGCAGCGCTGCGGCTCAGGTGTCAGGGAGGCAGCCCCCGACCGACGAGAACTAATTGGCCATTTCCCGTCACTTCCGTAAGTCCCGGTAAACCTCTATAGCCCATATCCATCGAATGTCGCACTACTACAAGTTACCTTCAAAGCTCAGAATGATGGCGGCGAACAGGCGCTAACGACCTCGCACGGCTCAGCTCCGATGCACCTGAATCTATGCGGCCGACGGCTGGAGAAATAATAGGCCTCACCAGGCCCTAATACGCGACGCTGGTCGTCAACAGTAACCTCAAGGCGTCCATTGATAATAATTCCGCCCTCTTCACCGGCGTGAACGAGCTTGACCTTCCCTGTATCGGATCCTGGCATGTATGTTTCCTTTAAAATCTGGACTGAACGGCCAACCGTATTGTTCCCAATCTGAAGATAGGAAATTCCGCCTTTTCCGATTTCCGTCAGGTCTTTGTTCCCAAAGAAGATCTGTTCCCTGCCCTGCTCCGTTAGCGAAAAAAACTCCGCCAAGCCGACCGGGAAAGCATCCAAAATGCGTTTCAGTGCCCCCACGGACGGATTGGTCTTCCCGGATTCGATCAAAGATATTGTCGAATTGACCACACCGGCCCTTTTTGCGAGCGCTCGCTGGGAGAGCCGATTACGCTGCCTGATCTGACGCAGGCGAGCACCGATCTTTTCGTTGACACCCTCAGACATTACTCAGCGCGCGTTTAGCCCACAACATGTCTAAGACAACCACAAGATCGGCTTGGCAAGTCTCCGCGTCCTTGCGCCAGCTTGCACCTCTGCAGGAACGCCACGACGATTGCCGCAGGCGGTCGATAGCATGCGTGGAGCGATGTTCTTGCTCATCTTGTTTCCTACTATTCCTAACTATCTGCGGGGGTCTCGCGAGTCGCGCCAAGAACCCGGGAGAGTAATCGTCAATTGCCTCGGATGCCGCGGAGCCGCTCGGAGCGGCGGCGCAACAGCTGCACAGTAGCAAGCATGCCCATCGAAAGGACAATCAGCACAGTAGCCGCAGCGATGATGGTTGGGCTGATCTGTTCGCGGATGCCGGAGAACATGACTTTTGGCAACGTGCGCTGATCGGCGCCGGCGATGAAGAGAGCGATCACCGTCTCATCGAAAGACGTGATGAACGCGAAGAGCGAACCAGAGAGCATCCCCGGAAGTATCAGCGGCACGGTAATCTTAAAGAAAACTGTAATAGGCGAGGCGCCGAGTCCAGCGGCCGCACGGGTGAGAGAACTGTCAAACCCGAACAACGTCGCAGTTACCGTAATGACGACGAATGGCGTAGCAAGGGTTGTATGTGCCAAGATGAGCCCGGCATAGGTATTCAATAGACCAACATCTGCATAGAAGAAGTACACGCCGATCGCCGTGATTACGACGGGAACGACCATGGGCGAGATTAGTATGGTCATTACTGCGGTGCGCCATGGGAACTTCGGTCGACTAAGGCCGAGTGCAGCAAGCGTGCCGAGCGCCGTCGACAGCAGCGTGACCGACACCGCGACGAAGATCGAATTTTGGAGCGCGCTCTGCCACCTGTCCGTGAAAAAAAACTCTTCATACCAGCGTAGCGACAGCCCCGACATGGGATAAGTGAAGAACGGCACGGAATTAAAGGAGAGCGGAACGACTACGAGAACCGGCGCAGTCAAGAACAGCAGCACCGCACCACAAATAAGCCGATGCAGATAGTGCCAGCTCTTTTCCGCTGGAGAAGCGTAGACGGAGGCGGCCATTATTTCTAACCCATTTTAATTCGTTCGACGCCGACTAACTTGTTGAAGACATAGTAGAGTAGCAGCGTTGTGGCGAGCAGGATTGCTCCGAGAGCAGAGGCCATACCCCAGTTGAGTTCTTCATTGAGGTAGTGAGCGACGAAATAGCTCACCATTTGGTCGGCTGGGCCTCCGACCAGAGCAGGCGTGATGTAGTAACCCAAGCAGAGAATGAAGGTGAGGAGGCAGCCGGCCGCTACCCCCGGCAGCGTCTGCGGGAAGTAAACCTTCCAAAAGGCGTAAAATGGTCCGGCACCGAGTGAACGTGCGGCCCGCACATAGTTTGGCGATATCGTCTTCATCACGCTGTAGATCGGCAGGATCGTGAACGGCAGCTGTATATGAGTCATGGCCACCATCGTGCCGAATCGATTGAAAATGAGTTCGGCTGGCTGCGATATAACGTGCAGGTTCATCAACGCCTCATTGACGAGACCGTTACGCTGCAGGAGCACGACCCAAGCAGTGGTGCGAACTAGCACTGATGTCCAGAACGGTAGCACGACCATGATCATCAAAAGATTGCTGGATCTAGCTGGCAAGGTCGCCAAAAGATAAGCGACCGGATAGCCTAGCAGAAGCGTCGCAACGGTCACCCCGAGGCTGATGCTGAGAGTCCGTATGAACGCGTCGCGGAAGATCGCCTTATCCTCAGGTGTAGGAACAATCTCGCCATCAGAACCAAACTGAAGGTCCATCGAGCGCAGAAGATAATAGGCTGTATAGGCAGAGGCTCCTCGCTTCAGTAACGTCCAGAGGTCGTGCCGCCCCCATAGCGGATTGATTTCGATCAGCGCCGTCTTGTAGGGGCCTATAGAAAGTTCGCGCGCTTTACGAGCACTAGATGTGACTTGGCTCGTGGCACCGGGAAGCTCATAATTGATCCGCCGACCGATTTCGGACGCTGTTTTCTGATCCCAAGCCTCTTTGAGGTCGTTTGCTAGCGCAGCATACGCGGCCTCGTCGGGTAATCCCCTACCATCCCAGATATTGAGTGCCGCCATTGTGCGCGGCATCAGTCTGAGAAGTGTATCATCGTGTACTGCGTTTAATATCATTCGACCAATCGGCAGAATGAAGACGATAGCAATGAACAGCAGGAGTGGCAGGACGAGGGTGAACGCTTTCAGCTTACGCCGGCGCTCGATGAGCTTCAGTTTGGTCCGTAGCAACACGCTATCGGGGCTGCCTACGACATGGGCGAGCGTCATCGCCAGATCTCCCTTACTTCAGGTCATTCGGACCGCGAGGACCGTGGTCGTCCTCGCGGCGCTTATGCATGGCCGTGTCGCCACCAACATTTAAAGCTGGCGCAACTCGGCTCCGTTGTCAGCCCAGATGAATAAATTGACCAGTTAAAGTCGGGATATCAATTAGCTATGCTTCGTAAGCTCGGGGCTTCAATCGCAGTAGCCCTAGCTCATCTTAGTGAATAGGCGCAATCAGCCCGAACTGCGCAGGTGATACGAGACGTCCAGAGACGGAAGAGGACGGGGAGCCCTCCTCACGATCGCTTCGTTTAGCTTATTTCGCGAGCCAGGCCGTAAAGCGCTCGCGCAATTCGGGGCCTTTGTCAGCCCAGAAGGTGAGGTTAACCATCAGCGCGTTAGCCATGTTCTCGGGCGCAGTCGGCAGACTCGATAGGACCGCCTTATCGACATATTGGATCGAGTCTTTGTTCGCAGGGCCGACGTTCAGGTAGCTAGCTAATTCGGCCTGTGCCAACGGCGACGTGACGAAAGCGATGAACTTATAGGCGCTGTCCACTCGCGGTCCGCCCTTAGGAATTACCCAGCTATTGGAGCCTAGCGCCTCGCCATCCCACACGATCTCGAAATGTTTGCCAGACTCCTTGTTTGCGGTAGAGATTCGTGCGTTCCAAGCCTGTGTCATTGCGACCTGACCATCGGCGAGAAGCTGCGCCGGCTGGGCGCCGGTCTGCCACCAGACAACGTCCTTCTTGATCGTGTCGAGCTTTCTAAATGCTCGATCAGCCCCTTCGGGCGTATTAAGCACTTTGTAGACGTCTTTGACGGCTACGCCGTCAGCAATCAAGGCCCATTCGAGATTGACAAAGGGGGTTTTGGAGAGCCCGCGCTTGCCGGGGAATTTCTGCAAGTCATACAGATCGGCAATCGTCTTAGGGCCGTTCCGTAGGCTGTCCTTGTCGTAGGCGAGGACCGTGGAGTAGACGAGCGATGGCACGCCGCAGTCGTTACCGTCCGTCCCCGTGAACTTTGACCGATCGATACCGAGCTTTTCCCAGTCGATCTTCTCAACGACACCATCCGCGCACATCTGTATGGCGGCGGTCGTGTCAGCTTCGACCACGTCCCAGCTTACACTCTTGGTGTCGACCATGGCGCGGATCTTAGCTGCTTCCCCGTTGTATTCTTGGTCAATGATCCTTATTCCCGTTTTCTTTCCGAAAGGCTCGAAATATATCTTGCGCTGGGCATTCTGAGTCACGCCGCCAAAGGCGGTGACCGTCAGCTGATCGGCTGCAAAGGCTGTTTTTGTCGGCGCAAGACTTGCCGCCATGAGGCTTGTCCCCGCCAAAACGCCGACGATCATCAATGACTTTCTCATCGTCTACTTTCCCCTGCTATGCCTTCTCCAAAATGGAGCGGCGTCTTCGAGAACTCGGTCGGCTCTGCGTGCGCGCAAAGAGCCTGGCTCATCGTCACGACGCGTCGAGCGCGCGACAATCCTCCGCTTTCCAGCCGACGGTGATCGCCGCGCCAGGCTCGACCCGCGCAACACCTTCTGAGTTCGGCAGCTTGACTATGAAATCGTCGTGGCCGCAAACCGAAACCCGGGCGCGGACGTGATCGCCCAGATAAATCAGCTCACTGACACGCCCGCTGAAGATATTAGGCAACGTGCCCGGCACCGGGTTTAGCATCACTCGCTCGGGCCTTAACGACAACAGGGTCGGGCGCCCGGCCGCTTCGACATTGATGGCCAGAGCGTGTACGATACCGGCACCCGGAATCTCCGCTTGGCAGGTTGCGCCATTCATTGTTACGACCGTACCACGCAGCCGATTGTTCTCGCCGATGAACTGGGCGACGAAAGCACTCTGCGGCCTTTCGTAGAGCTCGGCAGGGGCGGCGAGCTGCTGGATGATCCCGTCGTTGAAAACCGCAATGCGGTCCGACATGGTCAGCGCCTCGCCTTGGTCATGGGTCACATACACGACGGTGATGCCGAGATCCTCATGGATGTGCTTAATCTCGAGCTGCATCTGCTCACGCAGCTGCTTGTCTAGTGCGCCGAGCGGCTCATCCATCAGCACAAGCGTGGGATCAAAGACCAAGGCACGCGCTAGCGCCACACGCTGCTGCTGGCCACCGGAAAGCTGGGCAGGACGCCGCGTGCCATAGGCGCCAAGTCGGACCGTGTCGAGCGCTCGCTTGATCCGAGTCTCAGCCTCCGCCCTACCTAGCTTGCGGACCTTCAGCGGGAAGGCGAGATTTTCCGCCACGGTCATGTGCGGGAAAAGGGCATAATTCTGGAAGACCATTCCGATGTCGCGCTTGTGTGGAGGCATCCTGTCGATAGATCGGTCCTCGAGAAAGATCGAGCCGTGAGTGGGCGCCTCGAATCCAGCGAGCATCATCAGCGTCGTCGTCTTGCCAGAACCGGAAGGCCCCAACATCGTCAAAAACTCTCCGCGGGCAATCTCGAGATTGAGATTCTTGACGACTAGCGCCTCCCCATCGTAGGTCTTTTGAACGTTGGAAAACTTGACAAACGCGTTGCTCATGCTCGGCATGGCCCCCTCTTCCTCCTGGTGCCTTCCCGCTACCGGCACCCCGCCGACCACAAGATCACGAATTTTCGCTTCTTTAACACTTGATCGACGCAGCAGAGGGGCATCCCGCATCAGGCGTCCGCGGCCGATCGAATGGCTCATTGAAGTCCTTCCCCCTGTTTCGACTCTGCGACCTCGATCGACAGAACGTTTCTTGTGTCATGCGAATAGTATCGGGGCCGTCGGCTGAATTTCTTCAATGTAGAGCCTTGCCAGGCCGAAATTCTGCGCAAAATGGTGAAGGCGACAGTTTTGATGCCACGCATATCGAGACGACGCGAGAGCGGCCCGCCAGAGGCCAATTAGGTTTGCAACAATCAATAGAGCCATACAAATTGCTTCAGGAGTGCGTGCGCTCATTCAAAAGCGGGCCAACCACCCTCGAACGCGGAACCCGCAACATCCCAAGAATTTCAACCATTGGCTTGACGCTGCGTCAGGAGAATGGACGTAGCTTTGAAATTGACGCCCCTTCGAGACTAGGGAGTGATCCGGCATGAGCTATTCTTGCAGCCGCGGTCTTATTCTCTATCAGCGATGACGCGCGATGTCATCGGACCTTAGGGGGCCGAGTTACCCGCCCCAGTTCGCTAGTACGGCAGCTAGGGCGTCGCCTTCACGAATGCCCATCAGCTTCGCCCTACTGTTAGTGGCGCTGATACAACCGGTCTCGAGTGTGGAGCGCGCATTTCCGATCCTAGCGGAAAAGCATGATACTGTTACGGCAGCCACTCCGCGATCGTCGAGCGCCGGGAGGCGGGCGATCCCGCATTTATCGATTCCGATTCCAGCATCGTTGAACGCTGCCAGTTTTGCATTCGCCCGAAGCGCTTTTCGCGGATCACCGTCCACCAATCCCCCATGCGACCCCGTGATAACGATTGCTCCGTCGTCTCCCTCGTCAACGAGGGCGGCTGAGTCGACCAGCAGGAGGCGTGTTTTAGAAAGCTGCTCAACGTGACGGCTCTCGCCCATGTCGGGTGCAATCCCGCTCGGTGGCCGCGCGGTCTCAAGAAGACACGCTGCTTCATTTACGCCCATCCCTGTCAGCAATCCAAGCTGGGCCGCATGCATGTTGATGTGGCTGATCACGCCGCGAGCAAGCATATCGTGCGCGTCACCGATCCGGCAGGACATGTGGGAGGCGGTGGCAGCCGCTACGCCGTAGCGGTCAAGCAACGAAAGGCTCGCGATACCGGCTTCATCTAGCCCTACTCCTGCGTCATTGAGGATGACGGCGCGAATCCCCGCTTTGGAGACGAGAACGCCTGGATACGCCCCGCCATGCGATCCACACACGACGACCGCTCCTGCAGCTGTAGGCTCAAAGTGCGTAGCGGTTGGCGCAAGAATTTGCATATAACTCAACTCTGTTTGTGGTAGCGAGCGTCCAAGTCAATCGGCTTCAATTGGGAACCAGTAGCAGTTTTACGCAGGCGCATGCCATTGAGTAGTTCTTCCGTCACGGCGCCAAACTTCCTCGCAAGGCCGCGAAGTTCCGGGAGCCTGCTAGAGTGGCGGCGGGGCGCCGACCATCAGGCCGGCCGCTCCGAAGCCACCATCCACGTTAAGGATGTGCCCCGTTACATAGCGGCTCTCGTCGGAAGCCAGGAAGAGAACGCCGTCGGCCACTTCCTCGGGCGTACCGAAACGGCGCATTGGTATGAGATAAGTGTAGGCGGCGCGCTCAATGTCATTATGCCAGAACTGCCCAGGCGCGGGTGCTATCGGACCGGGCGCTACCGCATTGACCCGGATGCTGTACTGGGCAAGTTCAACGGCCAAGACCCGGGTAAGCAACTCCAGCCCCGCCTTGGCCGAGCCGTAGGCTGCGCGCGCGTGACCGCCGCGTTGGCCTGATATGGAGGTAATGTTCACGATCGTGCCGCCGTCACCCGAAGCAACCATCCGACGAGCCGCGGCCTGCGCAACCAGAAAGGCTCCCGTTAGGCTGACCCGAAAGGCACGATCCCAGTCATCCAGCGACATCTCAAGGAATGGCGCTGACTTCCCGAGGCCAGCGTTATTTACGAGAATATCGACCCGGCCGTAAGTGGAATCGACCCTCTCCATCATCGCGCGGACTGCGTCGGGAGAGCCTACATCGGCTCCGATCCCGATCGCGTCGCTGTTCGCCGGCAACGTCGCCGCAGCCCTCTCGGCGGCGCCGCCGTCAATATCGGCAAGCACCACGCGAGCGCCACGGCTTGCGAGCTTGCTAGCTATGGCGAGCCCGATGTTGCGTGCAGCGCCCGTGACGAGCGCGACTTTTCCTTCCAAGTTTTTCACAATTGATCCTCACAAATTCGCTATCGATCGCCGCTTTGCTCTCAAGTTGGATCTACGCAGTTACGCCTGCGCAAAGAAAGCCTCCGTCAACGCCCAGTACTTGCCCAGTCACGTAGCTCGCCTGCTCGGAATCCAACAGAAAACTGATCGCCGCCGCAATCTCATCGGGAGATGCACTTCGCGCCTGCGGACTGCGCCGCAACCACTCGCCCGGTTCAACCGTCCCCTTTCCTGTCAACTGTTTGGCCATCAGGGTCTTCACACTTCCGGGAGCGACGGCGTTCACGCGAATACCAACGGATGCTAGCTCGACCGCCATTACCTTAGTGAGCATAATTAATCCTCCTTTCGAAGAACCATAGGCTGCTCGCCCAGGAACGCCACGGATCCCAGAGATCGACGCGACATTGACGATAGAACCTCCACCTTCTCTCTCGATGAGAGGTGTGAACGCTTTCGAAACGATAAAGCTGCCGATGAGATTAATCTCTAGTATGCGTCGAAACAAATCTGAGCTGGTCTCACTGAAAGGCACATCGGCTGCCACCCCTGCGCAGTTCACAAGGCCCGCGACGTGATGATCATTTGCAAACGCATCTGCAAGGGAAATTACTCCTGCCTCATCACACACATCGATGATGTGCGTGCTGAACTGAGAGCAGGCCATCTCTCTTGCAACGGCCACAACATTTGCCACGTTGGCATCGAGAATTGCGACGCGCCAGTTTGCCTTCAAAAGGCGCTTGGCGGTTGCGAGACCAATTCCTGATGCGCCACCTGTAATAATGGCCGTCTTCAAGGGAAGCTCCAAGCTGGCCAATTTCCCCTCGTGCTCAGCGCCCATCGAAAGACCAAAATTCGATCACGAGGCGATCCTTCCTTTCCAAAACAGGGCGTGAGCTTTGCCTGGAGCTTCCAGACGGGTGGTTCCAAGCACCCTTAGACCGCCCACGACAGGTGTCAGTCCTTGTTGATAGAAAGACCCTCACGCTACGCGGTCTCCCTTCTTGATCTGCATCGTGCGATTGTCGACAGCCGGCAACATCTTGGCAGGATCGCGTGTCACGATCACGTCAAGCACCACTGGCCCTTTAGTCGCGAAGGCTCTTTCGATCGCCGGGCCCACCCCGCCGGGCTCCTCGACGCGAATGCCCGCGCAACCCAACGCCTCGGCTGCCTTGGCGTAGTTGGTCTCCGAGAGGTCGGAGGCATGGTAGCTGCCCGCGCCGTACATCAAATGTTGGAGCGCCTTTACGTAGCCAGAGGCGGCATTGTTTAGGACGATAATCGCGAAATCGAGCTCCATGCGACGCGCGGTCTCAATCTCACCGAGCATCATGTTGAAGCCGCCATCACCCGTGATTGACACAACCTTGCGGCCAGGCGCGGCTAGCGAAGCGCCCATGGCACCGGGAAGCCCGTAACCGATCGAGGCGAAGCCGCGGTCAGCCACGAAGCCGCGGCCGGCCCGCTTGGTGTCATAGAGCAGCCCTCCCCAGTGGGCGGCAAACCCGCCATCGGCGATGAGCAGCGCGTCAGCCGGCATGAGGCGGTTGAGCTCGCCCATGATGCGGCCCATCGACACCGGAAGCTCGTTCGAAGTGTAACGCTCCTTGACGCTCTCCCTCCAGGTCGCCATGCGTCGCGCAACCTCGGCACAATAGGCCTCGCGACGCGATCGGACCACCTTGACGTCATCGGAGAGCGCGGTGTGCAGGTCCAGGATCCCGGCCATCGCATCGCCCCAAAGTGCGACTTCCGGCTCGGCGGTGCGGCCAATTTCCTCCGCAACTATCTCAAGATGGACGATGCGTTTGCCCATCGGCGGCACTGTGTAGCGCTTGGTCGCGATCTCGCCGAGCTTGCAGCCGACGACGAGGAGCGCATCGCTCTCCTCAATCAGCTTGTTCGCGATGCGGTCATAACGACCAAACAGGCCGGCGCTCAGAGGATCGACGCAGGCGATGGCACCCTTGCCGCTCATCGTATGGGCGACCGGAATTGCATAAGCCTTAGCGAACGCAGAGAGCGTGTCAGAAGCGCTCGACAGATGCACCCCACCGCCCGCGAGAATCAGCGGGCGTTCAGCCTTCGCCAAGATGGCTACCGCCCGCTCGACCGCACGGACGTCCGGCCTGCACCGCAACGCGGGCGCGGCCTCGTGCGCGGTATCGGCACGGAAATCATCCTGGGAGAAACCAAAGGTACCATGACAGACATCCTCGGGCACATCCACAACGACCGGCCCCGGCCGACCGGTGGTGGCGACAGCGAAGGCGCGGCGCATCAATTCAGGTATGCGAGCCGTGCTCTCGATTCGGATCAGTTCCTTACAGGCTGGGCGAAGGATCTCGGTTTGCCGAGCCTCCTGAGTCATGTTTTTCCAAGCATGGTCGCGATGGGCATCACCGATCACAACGACCATCGGCGTACCGGCATTAAGCGCCTCGACGAGGCCGGTAACAAGATTCGTGGCGCCAGGCCCGAGTGTCGCATCGGCGAGGCCGACGCGACCCGAAACCTTGGCATAGGCGTCGGCCGCAAAGATGCCCGCGCGCTCGTCGTTAATGAGGTTGTGCGCGAGACCCAACCGCCGCGCTGCGTCGTAAAAAGGCAGAAGCTGAAAGCCGCCCATACCAAACATCGGGCCTCCGTGGAAGCCTTTGATCATCCGGGCAAGCGCCTCGCCGCCAGTCATCTCGTTCATGCTCACGCGCGACCTCCTTCGGACTTGGGGATGATCATATCCCGCGCCGCAGCGGCGATCGCATCCTCGGTGACGCGAACAGCATCCTCAAGAGGCGGCGTATACGCGATCGGCGCGCGCGGTCCACACAACCGGCGCACGGCGACCGCACCGCCGAATTTTTCAGCTACAGTCGCAACAATTTCGGCGCCGAAACCGCCGACCGCGACTGCCTCATGGGTGACGATCAAGCGTCTCGTCCGCTCGACGCTCTGGAATATCATCGTCTTGTCCCAGGGCCAGATGGTACGCAGGTCAATGAGATCGATCGACACCCCTTCTTTCGCGAGCGCCTCCGCCGCTTTCATCGCAATGTGAACTTGATTCGACCAAGACACGATGGTGAGGTCCTTGCCCTCACGTACTTTGCGCGCTTGGCCCAAGGGAATCGTGAAATCGACGTCCTCAGGTACCTCTCCCTCAACGCGCCATAGACCCTTGTGCTCCATGAACACGACCGGGTCGTCGCAGCGGATTGCGCTCTTGAGCAACCCCTTGTTGTCGGCGGGGGTCGCGGGACAGACGACCACCAGCCCTGGTATATGCGCGTACCAGGCCTCGAGTGACTGCGAATGCTGCGCGGCGGAAGAGCCTCTGATGCCGATTGGCTCACGGACGACGAGCGGTACGCGGGCTTGGCCGCCGAACATGAAGCGCGCTTTCGCAGCCTGGTTGACGAGCTCGTCGATAGCGCAAAGCGCGAAATCAGAGAATCGCATCTCGGCCACGGGTCGCGTACCCATCATCGCAGCGCCCACGCAAGCGCCAACTATGGCCGCCTCCGAGATTGGTGCATCAGAAATGCGATCGGAGCCGAATTTTTCGACAAGACCGACGTACTGCCCAAAAACCCCGCCGCGCCCCAGATCCTCGCCGACAGCCCACACGGTGGCGTCGCGCCGCATCTCCTCCTCAAGTGCGAGGCGTCCAGCCTCAACATAGGTCATCAAGCTCATCAGAATGCCTCCACAAGAGGAGAGCCAACGTCCTGAACGTCGGTCAACGCCTCTGCAACCGCCGGAAAGCTGGCTTCGCGGGCTGAGCGATACGCGCCTTCCATTTCCGCGTAAGCGGACGCCTCGTCGGCGTCGAGCATATCAACGGCGACGCCGGCGCCAATTAGAAGTGCGCGCGTTCTAGCAATTGGATCATGAGCCTTTGCGGCCTCGACTTCCCCTTTCGGGCGATAGACAGCGGGGTCGCCGCCGGTATGGCCAGTCATGCGGAAGGTGCGGGCGTGCAGGAAGCGCGCCCCCTTGCCACCCCGCACTTCGCGAATGAGTTCGGCAGCCGCAATCTCGACGGCGGTCACGTCGTTGCCGTCGACCTCGACAGTCGGCAAACCCAGCGCGCGCGCGCGCTCGGACAAGCCAGGACCGGCAGTCATCGCGCGCGTTCTGGTGGTCGCCGCATAACCGTTGTCCTCGCATACGAAGAGGACCGGCAGGTCGAATACCGCAGCCCAGTTGAGCCCCTCCAGAAATGGACCGCGGTTCGTGGCACCGTCGCCAAAGAAGCAAGCAACGATACGATCCTCCTTCTTCAGCTTGATCGCATGTGCGGCGCCCGCCGCAATGACTATGTTGGCGGCGACTACTCCGTTGGCGCCAAGCATACCAACACTAAAATCGGCAATATGCATTGAGCCGCCCTTCCCGGCGCATGCACCTCCTTCGCGACCGAGCAACTCATGGAACATGGCAGTCGAGGAGGCTCCCTTGGCGAGCGTATGACCGTGACCCCGATGGGTTGAGAGCAGAAGGTCCCGCCTGGTTAGCTGGGCGATGACGCCGACCGCCACTGCCTCCTGGCCAATCGATGGATGAATGGCGCCAAACACCAGCTTGTCGTCCTGCGCCTTTAGGGTCACCTCCTCAAGCGCCCTGATGCGATGCATCAATAGATGGTGAGAGCGCAGTCGCGCCACATCAATGTCTTGTCGTGATTTGCCGTTCATACCTGAAGTCACTCTGTTTTTCCCGTAGGTTGCAACTTGATCAAGCACATGCTGCCGTCGGACATCGAGCGCGCCTAGCCTCCGCCGCTCGCGGTCCACAGTGAGGCGCCCCCCCATCGATAAGACCGTCCTCACGCAAAGAGCTAGGGATCTGGGCGAGCAGCAGGCTCCGTATGTCGTTGAGCTGTTTCTCCGCTCGGAAGCCCTGTAGATTTCATCCACAGTGATCGACTTCGGCCAGCTAACTATCCTCTGGAATCGCTTCCGCAGGGGCCAAAACATACTTGCGAGTTCCCGAAAGCGTTCGTTCGAAGGTTAGAATGGCGCCGTTCTCAAACCGGCGGCATCAGAAAGAGGCCGCAATCCTACCGAGCCAATGGCAACGTTTAGCGCAAATAGCCGAACTTTCGCGCCGACTTTCGCCGTAGAAAGAACCATCTTCGATGGATTTAAGCAACTACGCTCTCATTGGATGGCAAAACGCGTGCTGGCAATGATAGAGGGATTGGATGGTGAAACTGTTTAAAACCGGCAGCTCCGAAATGCGCTTGGGATCCGGCAGCCGCCGCGCACGCCGGAGGCACCCCCGCCGAAACGTTCGACTTCTTCGAGCTCGCGCTGTGGACCCAAGCGCCTGTGATCCGTCCAATCCGCGGTACACGTCGACCCATGGCAAAAGCCATCTGCGGAGCTCCGCGTATTGCTCTCAGCGGAGGCTGAAGACCTGCGTCCCTCGCGGCTACGGGCTGTTGGTGTTCCGCGCAGAAACACGAGAAAGACACAACAGCGACAATTCTGCCGAGCGGCTAGGCCGCGCACCGTCCCGACAAATGCCACTCTCATTCAGAGCGAGGCCAAACTCCGCCATCCGCTCAACAGTCATTGGTGAAATTACCAACCGAAGCTCGCGCGGGGGGTGTGATATCCTGGGAGATTAGGCGCGCGGCCTTCAAGGCATCGCGCGCCATTGCCTAGGCCTTTCCTAAGGAATTTGGGAGACTGAGCCGTCACGCTTTGCGCCAACAAAGCCTAGTCATCTGGAACGCAATTTCGTGAGATTAGTTGATCGCTCGAATCTTAGAGAGGAGACCGCTCGTGGCAATGCGGGGATCGTGTCCCCTAGCGTGGTGTAGGTGGCGGCGGGTCACCGCGTTCGCCGGCGAGAGCCGGGCTGGTCAGCTGGCGATCGCCGGAAAGCTGACGGTGGGATCATCGCTCAACGGCGCGACGGTTTCCAGCGTCATGTAGCGAGCACGCCCATTCGTCGTTTTGCTCGAGCAGGATCGCTCCGATGAGGCGGACGATGGCTTCTTCATTGGGGAAGATGCCGACGACCTAGGTGCGGCGCTTGATCTCGCCGTTCAGGCGCTCGATCGGGTTTGTCGAGTGCAGCTTCGTCCGGTGTTGCGGCGGGAACGCCATATAAGCGAGCACATCGGTCTCGGCCTCGTCGAGGAAGCCGGCGAGCTTGGGCAGCTTGGGGCGGAGCTGGTCGGCAACCTTGCGCCACTGCGTCTTGGCAGCCTCGGCATCGTCCTGGGCAAAGGCGGTGGCGATGAAGGCGGAGACGACGCGCCGCCCGCTCTTGCCGGCATGGGCCAACGCGTTGCGCATGAAGTGCACGCGGCAGCGTTGCCAAGTGGCGTTGAGCACCTTAGCGACGGTGGCCTTGATGCCCTCGTGGGCATCGGAGACGACCAGCTTGACGCCGCGCAGGCCACGGCGGGCGAGCTTGCGCAGGAACGCCGTCCAGAACGTCTCGGCTTCGGAGGGGCCGACGTCCATGCCGAGCACTTCGCGCCGGCCGTCGCTGTTGACGCCGACCGCGACAATCACCGCGACCGACACGATACGGCCATTATGACCGGCTGACCGAAGTCGTTCGACCGCAAGGGCCGTGGACGCTCGTGCATTGCTGGAGCCATTTGCGCCGGCGCTTCGTCAAATTGGTGCGCAACAGCAAGTCTCCGATCGCCGAGGCCGCCGTCCGGCAGATCGCGCAGCTTTACGCCATCGAAGCCATGGTGCGCGGCTCGTCGCCGGACATCCGGTTGGCCGCGCGCAAGGAGCACTCGCTGCCCCTCATTGCGGCTTTAAAACCGTGGTTTGAGAAGCAGCTTTCCATGATCTCCAGCGGCTCAACGCTCGCCGAGGACATCCGCTATGCGCTCAATCACTGGCAGGGGTTGACCCGCTTCCTCGAAGACGGGCGTCTCGAACTCGACACCAACCCGGTCGAGAACGCCATCCGGCCGGTCTGCCTAACCAGAAAAAATGCGCTCTTCGCGGGCCATGAAATCGGGGCAGAAAACTGGGCCATGCTGGCGTCGATAGTCGCTACCTGCAAGCTCAACAGCGTCAACCCGGCTGCCTACATCGCTGAAACACTCGAGGCGATCATCGACGGTCATCCCCATAGCAAGATCGATGATCTCATGCCGTGGCGATTCCGCAAAACGTCAAGCCAGCCTCAATAGGGTCACGGCTAAGCGCTTACAGCCGTTGCGCTGGGCCAGACGCTCGGGGTTCTTCTCGCCGTAGGCCGCTCCGGTCTGGCCTTCGACTTCCAGCTCCATCAGGCGCTGGGCAGCAAAGCCAACCATCTCGCGCAACAGATCGGCATCGGGGGTCTTCTCCACGAGCGTGCGCAGGTTCATCACATCGTCGGTCATCGGTGGTTCCTCGGTTGCGGTGTCGCAACCCGATCCTACCGGAGAACTGCCGGTGACCACCGCAAAACCGCCCGCCCGCTACGGCGCAATTTGAGGGCGCGCGTCCGGGCGGCTTTGCTCTACCGAGCTACACCACTTCCGAGGAGACGCCAAATGCGGGTGTGAAAGGTCGACCGATCGCGCCGTTCGCTGCGATCTGGCTCTCGCCGACCAGACAATTTGGGCGCGTCCGAAATTGCAGCTGTGCAGGCTACAATCTGCGAAGCACGCTGGCGCGCCTGTGCAAGCGTTGTCTGATGATGTCTGAAGCATGAATTCGGTAATCATGAATTGTAGCAAATCGGCGATTGCCAGGAAGTATACGGGCCATCGCGGCACCTACCGGAGCTGGCGCAAGGATCGTTTGGCAAGTGGCGCCGCCGATTCTTGAAGGATCGGTCTGATGGCCTGTTTGACAAAGCCCGCCCTGGCCGCCCTCGAACCATCAACGATGATCGGTTGCTGAGGTAATCAAGCGGAGATCGCGTACGACACCGCCCGACGCCACGCATGGTCGCTCCACTCGATGGCTGCGGAAACTGGCTTTTCTCACACCACGATCCACCGAATGCGGACGGCGTTCGGTTTGCAGCCGCACCGCAGCCGGACATTCAAGCTGTCGATCGACCGCTATTGGTCGATAAGGTGCGCGATATTGTCGGGCTTCACTTATCCACCGAACCGAACCGTCTGATCTGCTATCAACCTTTCTCTCATTCGTCCGTTCGCGCGGCGAGGAGAACGAAAGTCCTCCCCGCCGCCCCTGATCTTATTTCGCGAGCCAGGCCGTAAAGCGCTGGCGCAACTCATCACCCTTTTCGCCCCAGAAGGAGGAATCAATCAACAGAGCATTGGTCATATGATTGGGTGCGGTCGGCAGGTGCGGCAGGATCGCCGGATCAACATGCGCGATGGCATCCCTGTTGGCGGGACCGTAAGAGATATAGTGGGTCTGGTCAGCCTGCACCGCTGGTGAGGTGGCGAAGGCGATGAACTTGTATGCGGCATCTAGGCGTGCTCCGCCCTTGGGCATAACCCACACATTCATCCCCAGTTCCTGGGTATTCCACACAATCTCGAAATTCTTGCCGGAGTTCTTGATTGCATCGTAGATTCTGCCATTCCAGGCTGATGTCATTACGACTTGACCGTCGGCGAGGAGCTGTGGCGCCTGCGCGCCGGCCTGCCACCAGATGACATCCTTCTTGATTGTGTCGAGCTTCTTGAAAGCACGGTCGACGCCCTCCGCCGTGCTGAGGACTTTATAGACGTCCTTAGTTGGCACGCCGTCGGCGATCAGGGCCCATTCGAGATTGCCGAACGGGCTCTTAGACAGACCACGCTTGCCGGGAAATCTCTGGACATCGAACAGGTCATTGAGAGTGTTCGGACCGTTCGGCAACTTATCTTTGTCATAGGTGAGAACCGTGGCATAAAAATCTGCCGGCACGGCGCAGTCATTGTCCGCGCCTGTGAACTTGGCCCTGTCAAGCCCTAGCTTTTTCCAGTCGATCCTCTCGAGCATGCCTTCGGCACACAGTTGCACGCCTGCTACTGCGTCGGTGTCGACCACGTCCCAGCTAACGCTCTTGGATTCAACCATGGCGCGAATTTTCGAGAGCTCGCCGTTGTACTCTCCCTCAATGATGTTCACGCCGGTCTGCTTGGCGTAAGGCTCGAAATAGGCCTTGCGTTGGGCTGTCTGATAAGCCCCGCCGAACGAGGTGACCGTAAGCTGATCGGCAGCAAAGACAGCTTTCGCCAACGCAATCTCCCCGGCTATCAACCCGGCCACGGCCAGGCCAGCGCTAATCATCAATGACTTCCCCATCGTCTATTTCCTCCCTGCCTGCCCCCCAAGGATGAGGTGGCGATCCCAACAATCTCATGCGTGTTTGTTAACGGCTAAGTTATGCGCCGCAGATAATGAGTGCCTGTCACCGCAAACGACTCCTTCAGGTGCAAGGGATCACAGAGCACGCTCTAAATAGTCGAAGGTCGTGCATCCCAAATACCAGATCAGAAGCGCCGCGCCGTATTTGTCTTCGGCGCGAGGCATGACGTGCCCAGCCAGTGCTTAGTAATTGCGGACGCCTGTAGCTTCACCGAGACGCGGCTTATTGATGTCATCCATTATTCGAGAGCTAAAGCTCAACGCCCCGGTGCACGACCCTTAACTTCTTCGATTCGCCGGACGCTATCTCTTCGAGGGTCTGGGATCGAAACGCTCAGCCTTGCGCTACACCCCATATCTCTACAGTGGTGTTGGGGTTGTGCATCATCGGCTTCGGTACGAGCGTCACGGGCGGAAGCGCTCCTCCGACGCAGTCGGCAAGAGTCTTTGCAAAGGCCACTGTCTCATCCTCAGTACCGGTCGACGTAAAGTAGCAGACCATGAGCTTCAAATCGGCGGGCGACCGGCCGAAAGGCCGCAGGAGGTCTTCGATATAGCTCATTGTGAAACGGGTCTGCGGAATGAGCTGCCCCCCCATGATTGACCCGCCTTTGTTGCTATACGGCTGGGAGGGCACTTGGCCACCCAGCCATACCGCGTCCCGCAGCCTGATGCCTTGGCGATAAGGTGTGGGGTAAGTCCAGTCCCAAACGCGCGCAGGCCAGTGGTCCTCGCGCGGGATATATTTGTCGTAGCCATTCCGTAGCTCACGCATGGCCATGACTTCGACCTTGGTCACCGCCCCTTGCGGATTGAGCCTGTGGCAGGGAACCACCGTTGCGACCGGCCCCGGCTCACGAAAGTGATAGGCTCGCGCCTTTGAAAGGGGTTCCCATTGTTCGCGAGTCTTACCGAAGTAATAGCCCTCCAGCTTGACGCAGTCCTGTAAGGATGCACCGAGCGCGGCTAGCGTCTCTGCGTGCCTTTCCATAATGAAGTGGCTCTGGGCCACACCGTCATCCGGTTGCCGCACGGTGCCATCAACGTCCTCGGCTGTACGGTTGGCGAGCGCAATGAAGTCTCCCGCCCGCAATCCAGCGGTGACGGTGCGATCGCCGAACAGCGCTTGGCTCCGCTCCGGTACTGGGCGAGCTACCGACCGAACATCTGAGTGCGTCCGCCAGCCGCGCTGAGCGATCGCCTGAATCTGGATTGTCTGGCCGGAAAACGGCTGCAAGGGCTCCGGCATCGTACTGATCGCTGGCATGGGATCGGCCTTGAAGAATCGGGCAAGCGCCCCAATTAACTCCCAGTCATCGCGCTCCGCGGTGTAGTGCGCTTTAAGCCGTACGACGTCATCGAGCGTGCAGGCCTCGGAGGCTAGTGCCTCTGCCAGGTTGGCGATCGCTCCTTCAATCTGTTTATCGAACTCGCCCGGATTGCGAATCCGTCCCGTATCATCGAAATCACCCGCACCGCCGACGAAACTTAATGCACCCGCGCTACCCGACAAATGGTGGGTCTGTGCGATCGGCAGGTCCCAGATGATAGACGCCCTCATTTCCATGCATCCCCAATTGTTGTTTGCTTTGATTTAAAGTTTGGCGAGCATCTCTCTCGCCGAGTTACATGAAGGTTACCCTCGCCCTCGCTAATGAAAAGACGTTTTCTTACGTACCGTAACTAATTGAAACGTATGAGGGGTGTTTCATAAATCGAACATCGCACTCATTCGCAGGCGCCCAGGCGCATGCCCTGCACATCGGCTGCCCGCGGAGAAGTCGCCAAATCATCTAAATGTAGCGGGTACGGGCTGAATGCGGATCGCGACAAGCTGGATGAGTCGTGAGCGTGTCGAGAGCCCACTGTGCTCTCCACTCAAGGCGCTTGGCGAAACGTCTTGGACAATGAAAGCCGGGAATCCGAGCCAAACGGCTAAACATGGGTGCGGGTCTTCAGGTGCTCTTCGATGCCGCCGCCACAGCGTGCGCGCGTCAGTCTGCTCCCCCGCGGAACTCTGGTTTTAGATCGCAACTCTGGACGGCAGCGACCTATGCCGATTTCAGTCGATCGAGATTTGATAGGCGTCCAAGCGTCCTTAGCTCGAATCATGGCTCACTGATGCGAAGCTTAAGACTTACTCTTCTGCCAATCGGCAAACGCGAATTCTCGAAGCGACGTCCAACGACCGGCACCCGCTCCATCTCGGATAGGGTCTAAAGATAGAACCCGCTGATTCGCGTAAAAACATGGGTCCGCAGCGTTCGAGGCGGCAAACCAGCAATATGGGCTTCATCGGTTGCCCCACTTGAAAAGCTTAAACTAGCCCGTTCAGGGACTCCATGAATGAGTCCGCAATCCCTGAACTGGGCTTGCTTTTGGAGCCCTCGACGTAGCCCCCCCGACTTGGCATCTAACCGTCTAGTAACCCAAATCCAGGCTAACTTCCCGCGTGAGCGGCTTTTCCGTCGCAAACTCCAGCAAGTTCTGAGTGCCCCACTGAATGTTACGCTGCAAAACGTCATCGGCATTTGCAGCTTGGTCTTCAGAACCGATCACATTCGGAAGCCTGTGAACCGCCAAGCGCGATCCCGAGCCCGCTGGAAAGGCCCTACCATAACCGTAGGTCCACCAGACGTCTGCGGCATATCCGCGCAAACGACCTGATGTGAGTGCCTCATAGAGGGGCTTCTCTTGGATCACACTTCCGCGCGAAATGTTGACCAGAAAAGCGGATGGCTTCATAGCCGCAATCTCCGGCTTGCCGATCAACTGATTGGTTTCCACCGTATTGGGGGCCGCGACGACGACGTAGTCACATTTCGCCAGTACGGAATGCAACTCGTCTGTCCCATGGACCGAGTCAACGCATCCAACGGGCTTTCCCTTGTCGCGGCGGACACCGATAACATACATGTCGAAGCCCTTTGCGTGCTTAGCGATGCGTGCGCCGATTTGTCCAAGGCCGATGATCCCGATGGTTCGACCATGCAACATGGCCGATCGAGTCTCGTCCGCATATACGGGGTGCGGTTTCTGTCGCTGTTGCAATGCCTGGTGCTTGACTAGCGTCTGCTTCGCCAGTGAAAGTACGAACATCATCGCTTGCTCTGCTACCGCGACGGCGTTGGCACCACGGATATTCGCAAGTTTCACGCCGCGTTCTTTGAAGAGAGAGAGCGCCCCCATTTGGCGGAGATCATCGACCCCCGAATGCATCCAGGAAAACACCTTTAGTTTTTTGGCGATTTCCAAGGCCCCTTCCGGGACGCTCAAAGCGATAATCGCGTCGGCGTCGGGGGCAAGGTGCTTTACATCTGAGTATGCGCAATCAAAGCGAGAAAGATAATCCCCTTTCGGGGCCATAACCTCCGTACCAGCCGGCATCGCTCCTTTGATGTAATTCAGTTCGTCATCGTTCGCGTACCACAAACAGAGCACCTTCATCGTGCCAATTCCCCCTATCAGGTTTCCTAAATGTCTGAAGGCCATTGAAGCCCATCATTGATCTTACTGTACGGGCAAAAAGGCGAATATTTTCGGCACATTCTGGTGCTACCTGGGAGAATTGCTGCACCAGAAGCCGTTTGCCCGTGCAAAACTGGCGCCTCACGGACTCGCGCAGTGCCCACTTGAAGCCAGTACCTATGCAGCTTTTTGGTCGGTACAGCTCCACGAAACCCAGTCCATCTTCCTGCGCACCAAATAATTGAACGCAGGCGCAGCGAGCCTTGAAGGAATGTAGGCGCGGCTCTTTTTCCTGATGATCAGAAGGGCACATTCTTCGAGCTGCCGGCGCACTTGGCGTTGGCACGTGATTGCGTCGGCAAACCCGCACGCGTTCGAAGGCAACGCGCTGATCTTCGGCCGGTTATGAGAAATTTGATTCGAGTGGCTCGCGTCGATCCGCCCCTCAATAGAGACCGAGCTAGACGCGGCGCCATGTGGCTTCACGGTATTCGTGCGGTGCCTTGACGTCCGGAATAGCCGAGAGAATGCAGCATGCTTGGCGCTCGTGGCAGGCAAGCCCAATCAAGAATTCAGCAGGTCCAGAATATATCTGACGGTGAGCACAGTTGTCGGGATAATGAGTTCATCGGATGCGCCGAACGTGGGAGTATGCACAAACGACTCATTGCCGGGCGCGCGGGTACCGAGCCAGAAATAGATCGAGGGCACGCAGGCCGCGTAGAAGCCGAAGTCGTCGCTCCCTGCTATCGGTCTCCTCTCGCTGAAGAAGGCGTCGCGTCCAGCAGTATCGTGGACAAGCTGGCGGAATTTCCTCACCATTTCGGGATCGTTGACGACAGCCGGTTCACCTTTGCGAATGATGCATTCGGCACGACCCCGATGCAGTGCAGCGACGCCTTCCGCGACTTCAAGCACGCGCTGTGACAGGAGCGCCCTGCGTTCCGAGCTCGCTGTCCTGATCGTCCCTTCCATGATGACGGATGGGCATATGATGTTAGTAGCCTCCCCGCCATGGATAGTGCCAATCGTTATTACTGCAGCGTCGTCGATCGGCATTTCGCGCGAAACTACCTTCTGCACCTCGTTGATGAAGGCCGCGGCGATAGCAATGGCGTCGATGCCATTATGAGGTGAAGCGCCGTGCGCCATTTTTCCGGTGACGGTAAGCTTGAATTGGTCGGCGGATTTCGTTACCGCGCCTTCCTGTGCGCCGAACATACCGGCGGGAATTCCAGGACTGACGTGAAAGCCGACGGCCTGGTCGAAGCCGTCCAGCAGTTTCTCGTCTTGAACCGTGCGGCCACCTAGGGGCTCCGCTTCTTCGGCTGGCTGGAAGAACACGCGGACCTTACCTGCGAAGTTGTCCCGCATCCGATGCAATGCGAGCGCGGTGCCGAGCGCAATCGAGCCGTGCACGTCGTGACCGCAAGCATGCATGACACCATTGACCTGGGAGCGATAGGGCAGGTCGTCCCGCGTCTCCTGAATCGGTAATGCATCAATGTCGCCGCGCACGGCGACCGCACGCTTTGGGCCGGAGGCGCGCCCTTCGATATCAATATAAAGACCGGTGTTGTGGAACGTGTTGAAACCGCTGAGGCCGAAACGTTGCAACACCGCCCGGATTCGCTCCTGCGTTTTCCATTCCGCATTCGAAAGCTCAGGCTCGCGATGCATATCGTGGCGCAGCTCGATGACTGCATCGCGCTCCGCATCTGACAGAAAGCTGTTGCTGCGCGTGCTCATTAAATCGATCCTGTGTTCCGCCGGAGCATTCACTATAACTAAGACTAGGGTCTGTACCTAATTAGCGAGTTCTGATTCCCTGGTGCTAAGTTGATTCGGCACGGGGGACTTCGATGCGCAAAGGACTGTTCTGGCTCAACGACAAGCAGTGGGCTCAGATAGAGCCGCATCTGCCAACGAACCAGACCGGCCCGGCGCGCGAAGACGATCGACGCATTATCAGCGGTATCATTCACATGCTCCAGTGCGGCGCACGCTGGCGCGATTGCCCGTCCGAC
>NZ_JADPIQ010000082.1:0-40184 GCF_023073015.1 Bradyrhizobium sp. 87 | reverse complement strand
GTCGGACGGGCAATCGCGCCAGCGTGCGCCGCACTGGAGCATGTGAATGATACCGCTGATAATGCGTCGATCGTCTTCGCGCGCCGGGCCGGTCTGGTTCGTTGGCAGATGCGGCTCTATCTGAGCCCACTGCTTGTCGTTGAGCCAGAACAGTCCTTTGCGCATCGAAGTCCCCCGTGCCGAATCAACTTGGCACGAGGGAATCAGAACTCGCTAATTAGGTACAGACCCTAGCGACCGGTAATGTTTCTGGAGGGACGATGAGGCCGCCATGCAGGGCGGCCTCAAACAATTAGGGGCGAGTTCTCTGCTCTCAAATCCGGACATCCGCGCGGGTTTATGATGGGGTGGACGCCCCGCCCGACGGCATCGATGTGCCAAAGTGGAGGTGTTGAGCACCACTTAAGGGAGGCGTCCGTCAGAAGTTATCACAATCGGTCTGGATATCGCCAAGCACGTTTTTCGCGTTCACGGAGCGGATGGGCGGGGTCGAGCGATGTTCAGCAAGCGGATCAGCCCAGGAAAGCTGCTGGATTTCTTCGCGGCGCAGCCGAGTTGCACGGTAGCGCTGGAGGCATGTGGTGGAGCACATCACTGGGCGCGTCAGCTGATCCAGCTTGGCCATGAAGTTCGGCGGATCCCGCCCGCCTATGTAAAACCGTTCGTGAAGCGGCAAAAGAACGATGCGATCGATGCCGAAGCGATTTGCGAAGCGGCGCAGCGACCGAGCAGGCGGTTCGTTGTCGTGAAGAGCGAAGAGCAACAGGCGGCGGGTCTGGTGTTTCGGACCCGTGACCTGTTAGTGCGGCAGCGAACGCAGCTCATCAACGCGATCCGGGGACATCTCACTGAATATGGTTGGATCGCACCTAAGGGGCCATCGCACGTGGCGATGCTTATCGATCTGATCGAGGAGGAAGAGATGGCCAGCTCGCTTCCCAAAGCGGCCCACGCCATGTTCCGATTGATCTTGGACCTGCTGAAATGGCAAGATCGCGGATCTCGACCAGGAGATCGCGCGACGTGCTCGCGAGGACGAGGTATCGCGCCGGCTAATGACCGTTCCCGGCATCGGCCCAATCTCCGCCACCGCGATCGCCGCTCTAGCACCGCCGGCCGAGACCTTTGCCAAAGGCCGTGACTTCGCGGCATGGCTCGGTCTCACGCCTCTTCAAAGATCGACAGGCGGCAAGCAGAAGCTCGGTGCGACATCCAAGATGGGCGAACGCACGCTCAGGTGCCTTCTCATCATCGGCAGCAGCGCGGTCGTGCAACAGGCGAGCAAACGCGGTGCGCCAAGGGGATCGTGGCTCGAACAGATGCTGGCTCGCAAACCGCGCATGCTGGTAACGGTCGCGCTCGCCAACAAGATGGCGCGGATCGTCTGGGCGCTACTTATCAAGCAGGAGAATTACAGGGCTCCGGTCGCAGCCAAGGCGTGATCCTGGCCGACCTGAGGTCGTCAGAGATGTAGTCGGTCGAAGGAGAGTATGGCGCAACAGTCGGCGAGACGAGACCGGAAGAACCAGGTGTACTCTACCGAGCACGCGTTTATGATTTGGTTCCGGTCTGCGAACTCCCATACGGGCCCGCAGCTTCATCGCTGCACCATCAGAGGCCGGACAGATGGTAGCATCCGACTACGTGCCGATCTTCTTCAAAAATCGCTTGCATCTCGCGGGGCCTCCACAGATGAGTACAGGCCCTAATGAACCGCCTGGATTCTGCAACAAACGAAGCTTTTTGAGAACAACCAGCCAGCGGCTCACATATTCGGGTGGCCAACAACAAAATGGAAAATACCCCTAAATCGGATCAGGTAAAATCGTATTAGGCAAAATCCTGAACGGGTGCTGGAGGGGGATGTCCCGGGTTCTGTTGAGTTCTGAAGAGGTCGGCGTTGCCCACCTTGAGCCGGTAGGTCGGGGTGCTGATTCCACAAAGGAGAGAAACGCCAAGACGAGAGATATCACGCCCGCCGGTTGGCCGGCGACCAGGACTGTGGACGAATTCGTTTGCGGAACTGCGGGCGAGCTTCGATTGGTTCTGCCTTGCGACAAGAATCGAAGCGCTCGGCACGATGATGGAGGCGCCCGATCGAGATTGCTTTCCACGAAGCGGCGTTTGGTCCCATGAACGATGGAGGCGCTTACTCTGACGGTCCGGGCAATCTCCCCGTCGCGGCTGCCGCTGTCCCGCCAGTAAAATCTGGGCCGGCTTGAGTTTGCGAGCGGCATGCTTGTCGCCGCCCGGCATCGCCGTCTGCTCCTCGCGCTCGGCTTGGCTCAATTCAAACCGGTACCGTACATTCATCGTTCGCCTCCCTGTCGGAGGCTGCGGACGAATCGATCCATGAGTCAAAAATCAGGCGCACGCTTTACCGAGAAGCAGGGCCATTATCTGGCTTTCATCTACACCGACTCGCATATGTTCGGACGGCCCCGCTGAAGCCGACATGCAGCGTCACTTCGGTCTTAGCCCGCCCTCAGTCCATCAAGATGATCGTCACGCTCGAACGGAACGGCCTCATTCGCCGTCAGGCCGACACCCGCAGAAGCATCGAAATCCTCGTGCCGCCAGAAAACTTGCCGATCCTAACCTGGCTCGGTATCAAACCGTCTAAATCATTGTGACGAGCCCCTAACGGTGAAAAGCCAATGCGGCGGATGCCGCGCGGGGCGCAACGGCTCGGTTGATTGGCGCACCGTCCCGTCGAGATCTCAGATTTTGGCCCGCGAGGCGAAGGGGTTTGCCAGCAGGTCGAGCGTCCTAGTATCGTCGAGTGGCAGTCGAGCCAGGCGAAATGAAGCGTGCCATGGGAGCAGGCGGTCGACACCAGTATTCCTCGGTATTTGTTGATTTTCTTCATGTGACTGCTGCTCCCCACGCGAGTGCCTGAGTTAATTAAGTAATTGCCGCCGTATTTAAATTTGTTTGCGGCCTGGCGACGTCAGCCAATAATCACCTTGAGCAGGCCGTCATGTCGTCGCAAAAAAGCCTCTGCTAATCGACAAAGACCAACCAACGGCGCTGCGCCAGCGGCGTCGCACTTGCGGTACCGACGCTCGGGTGGCTCAAGATTGGGCGCGTACCGGGGACAAACCAGATCGAAAACTATCAGGAGAAACTAGATGGCAGCCATTCCTTTGAGCTGGAATGACCCGATGTTTAGCGGGGTTACTACTTCGAATTCGGTCAACGTTCCAAATGACGGGACGATTTCGAACAAGAGTATTACCGACACCGGCGGTACCGCGTCGATTGTAGGCACCGGCTCGTTCAACATCGACGATGTCCGTATCAATTCACAGGAAGGTGTGCGCATTGGTGGTAGCGGGACTGTAAACATCAACAATTCGTACATCGAAACGACGGGACTGGCGGGAGATCACGCGGATGGTATTCAGGCCTATGCTCCCGGCGGCCATGGCAATGTGACCATCACAAATACGATGATCGTTTCCCACGATCAAAATGCGACCGCCGGACTGTTCGTTGCGGACTATTTTGACGGAAACTTCACGTTCGCTAACGATGTATTCGAAGGTGGTCCGTTTGGTCTGCGTATTAACGCGGATGCGGGACCCGGTCACACATACAACGTCGCCCTCAAAGATGTCTATTTCATACAGGACTCGTTTGGTTCTGCCCCCTTTTCCATTTCGGTTCCGGCTGGTTATGAGGGCGCCACGTTAAATATCACTCAGTGGGACAATGTGCGCTGGGCAACGATCGTGAATGGTCAGCTTGTTCCGGGCCCTCTTATCCCTCCGCCGCAGCCGTTGTCAGGGACTGCACCCACCACGCCGACGGCACCCACCACACCGGATGCACCCACGATCGCCTCGTTCTCGACCGACAGCGGCGTCGCCGGCGACAAAATCACCAGCGATAATACGCTCGAGCTCAAGGGCACCGCTGCTGCCGGCAGCACGCTCAAGTTCTATGACGGTACGACCCAGATTGGTTCGACGACTGCGGACTCAAGCGGCAGTTGGGACTACATCACAAAGGTTCTGGCTGACGCCAAGCACACGCTGACCGCAACGGCGACTAACTCGTCGGGGCAGACCAGCGCGGCATCGTCTGCGTTGGCGATCACCGTCGACACCAAAGCGCCGATAGCGCCGACCATTGTCAGCCACACGGTGAACAGCGCCAATCAGGCGGTGATGTCGGGCAATGCCGAAGCGAGCAGCGTCGTAAAGGTGTTCGACGGCACGACCCAGATCGGTACCGCGACGACCAACAGCAGCGGCGTGTGGGGCTACACCAGCGCCGCCCTTGCGGCCGGCTCGCACAGCCTCACCGCGAAGGCAACGGACGTGGCAGGCAACACCGGCGCGGAGTCCGCCGTTTTCGCGGCTAACATCGGGACTTCGGCGTCGCCAACCACACCCACGTCGCCAACACCAACTCCTGGCAAAGTAATCGAGTCGGCTGGTGCGACAAGTCTCGTTGAGAGTGGCGACAAATTTTACCTCAACAGCAGCACCGGGACGGGCCCTTCGCTGAAATATCACGGCGTGGATTTTATCGACGGGTCAGATTACACTTGGGCGCCGATCGGTGCGGAGAAGACAGCGACGGGCTATGAGGTTGTCTGGAAAGAGGCGAGCACGGGTCAATACACGGCGTGGAACACCGACGGCACCGGCAACTACGTCTCCCATGTCAGCAGCCTGACCGGCTCCACGTCGGGCGGCTCGGTGTCGGGTACGAACTCGGGCCTTAAGTCGCTCGAGACGACCTTCCACCAGGATCTGAACGGTGACGGGCAGATCGGAGCTACCAGTTCGACCACACCGACGTCGCCAACGCCGACTGCTGGCACCGTAATCGAGTCGGCTGGTGCAACACGTCTCGTTGAGAGTAGCGACAAATACTATCTCAACAGCAGCACCGGGACGGGCCCCTCGCTGAAGTATCACGGCGCGGAGTTTGTCGAGGGGTCAGATGGCACCTGGGCGCCGATTGGTGCGGAGAAGACTGCTACGGGCTATCAGGTCGTCTGGAAGGAGGCGAGCACGGGTCTGTACACGGCGTGGAACACCGATAACAACGGAAACTACGTTTCTCATGTCAGCAGCCTGACCGGCTCCACGTCCGGCGGCTCCGTGTCGGGTACGAACTCTGGGCTCAAATCGCTCGAGACCAGCTTTCACCAGGATCTCAATGGTGACGGGCAGATCGGTGCTTCCAGCGCAACTACGTCGTCCACGAGCACCAGTCAGGTCGTTGCTACTTCGAGCTCGACAGGCAGCAACATACAGACCAGCACTTCAGGCAATGACGTCTTCGTTGGCACCAGCAAGGCCGACACTTTCGTGTTTGGCGCGAATTTCGGCAACGACGTCATCAAGGGCTTCGTTGCCGGCGGAGCTGCCCACGACACGGTCGAGTTCAGTAAGTCCGTGTTCGACAGTTTCGCGAGTGTTCTCTCCCACGCGGCACAGTCGAGCGGCGACGTCGTGATCGCGACGGGGAGCGACACGCTCACGCTGAAAAACACCAAGCTGGATGCGTTGGCCAGTCACGACTTCCACTTCGCGTAGGGACGGCGTAACCACAAAGAGTAGTACTCAACAACGGCCTCGGGGGATCTCTTGGGGGATCCTCCGACAAGGCATTCAAGGGCGGCTGCCATGATGGACTTTAGACGGTGGGGGGTGATCCCCCCACCTGCGAATCTTTTTCGCATTCGACTTCTGCACATATCGGGACTATGGGCTGGCGGAGCACAGTCGGCGGATGCCGCCGAACCGCGGACGCCGCGACTGATTGGCTGGGCAAGGCGCTGGGTTGACGCCCTGCGGCAGCGGATCTTCGTCGCTCGCCTTCGACCGGCGGAGAACTATGAGGAGCCACAGTCAGAGATGTCGGCATTCCTGCGGTCTTGCCGCAGGATATTCTGGGCGCTCGCGGCTTTCAGCGGGATGAGCAATCTCCTCATGCTCACCGGCTCGTTCTTCATGCTGCAAGTCTATGACCGGGTGCTGCCCGGGCGCAGCATACCGACGCTGATCGCCTTGATGGTTCTGGCCACGGTTCTTTACCTGTTCCAGGGTGGGCTCGACCTCGTCAGGAGCAGGATCAGCGCCCGGGTCGGCCGATATTTCGATGAAAAGCTCAGCTTTCGCATATTCGACGCACTTGTTCGCCTGCCTTTGAAGACCAGAGCCGACGGCGACGGCTTGCAGCCGGTGCGGGACCTTGATCAGGTCCGCAGCTTCCTGTCGAGCGGAGGGCCGACGGCGCTCTTCGATCTGCCCTGGATGCCGATCTACCTCGGCGTCTGCTTTCTCTTTCACTTCTGGATTGGCGTCACTGCGCTGGCCGGCGCGCTGGTGCTGGTCGGCATTACGATGCTCACGGAAACGCGCACCCGAGGGCCGGCAAAGGCGACCTCGCGTCTCGCCGTCTCGCGAACCGCACTGGCGCTCGAGGGGCGGCGAAATGCTGAAGTCCTGCAGGCCATGGGCATGCGGCAACAGGCGACCTTACGCTGGCAGGATGTCAACGTGAAGTACCTCGCGGCCCATGAGCGGGCCAGCGATGTCGCAAACGGACTCGGTGGCGCATCCAAGATTTTCCGGGCGATCTTGCAATCGCTGGTTCTTGCCGTTGGCGCCGTCCTCGTTATCAACCAGGAATCGACGGCCGGCATCATCATTGCCGGATCGATCCTCACCGCGCGGGCCCTTGCGCCCGTTGAACTGGCCATTGCGAACTGGAAAGGGTTCGTCGCCGCGCGGCAATCGGGGCAACGAGTCGATCGCCTGCTGAAGCTTCTGCCTGAGGAGGAGGAGCGGTTGGCATTGCCTCCGCCTGTTGAAACCCTCACCGTCGAGCAGCTCTATATTGGAGCCCCAAATTCGGAGAGGCCCACCGTCAGTGAAGTGTCGTTCCAACTGCGGAGCGGGCAGGCGGTTGGAATCATTGGTCCGAGCGGATCCGGCAAATCGACGTTGGCACGTGCGCTGGTCGGGGTCTGGCCGTCCATTCGAGGCAGGATCCGGCTCGACAAGGCCGCGCTCGATCATTGGTCTTCGGACGCCCTCGGCAAGCACATCGGTTATCTGCCTCAGGACGTCGAATTGTTCGATGGCAGTATTGCGATGAACATTGCACGTTTCGACCCGCAGGCAACGGCCGCCGCAGTTCTGGAAGCCTCGCATGCCGCGGGCGCGCACGACCTCATCCTCTCCCTTTCGGACGGCTACAGCACGAAGATCGGCGAGGGAGGGTTAGCGCTGTCGGCGGGGCAGCGGCAGCGTATCGGGCTTGCGCGAGCCTTTTACGGCAAGCCATTCCTGGTCGTGCTTGATGAGCCCTCTTCCAATCTTGACGCCGAGGGCGAGGAAGCCTTAACCGAGGCGATCCTGAACGTACGCCGCCGTGGTGGGATTGTTGCGGTTATCGCGCATCGTCCGAAGGCGCTGGAGGGCGTGGACCATGTCCTGTGCCTCGGGGAAGGCAGAGTTCAGTCCTTCGGCAAGAGAGAGGAGGTTCTCAACAGAGTGTTGCGAAATTCCGTAGCGCTCAAGGTCGTCGCGGAAGCTCAAGGAGGCAGCCGATGAACGGCCAGGTGGCTCCTGCAATGCAATCCATCCAGCGTTACATGATCGTCGGTATGATCATGTTCGGTCTGGTCACCTTCGGGATCGGCGGTTGGGCGACAACGACCCAATTGTCGGGCGCGGTGATCGCCCAAGGCGTGGTCGTGGTGGATTCAAGCGTCAAGAAAGTTCAGCATTCCACCGGTGGGATCGTGGGAGAGCTGCGCGTGCGGCAGGGCGACCGGGTCAATGCAGGGGATATTTTGATCCGCCTCGACGAGACCCAGACGCTCGCGAATGCGACGATCGTCACCAACAGCCTCGATGAGCTGTTCGCGCGGCAGGCTCGTCTCGAGACTGAGCGCGACGGTGCCGAGCAGGTCATGTTTCCCAAGGTGCTGCTCGACCGGGCCAAGGAGAGCAACTCCGAGGCGAGCCGTGCAATCATCGCGGAGCGAAAGCTGTTCGACCTGCGTCGTCAGGCGAGGAGCGGCCAAAAAGCGCAGTTGCAGGAGAAGAGCGCGCAGCTGGAAAACGAGATCAAGGGCCTTACGGGGCAAACCGAGGCCAAGCAGAAGGAAGTCGAATTTATCCGGCAGGAGCTGGAGGGCGTGCGCAGTCTCTGGCAAAAAAATCTGGTGCCGATCACGCGGCTTAATTCCCTGGAGCGCGATTCCGCGCGCCTCGAAGGCGAGCGCAGCCAGTTGGCAGGAATGATCGCTCAGTCGAGGGGCAAGATCGCCGAAATCGGACTCCAGATCATTCAGATCGACCAGGACCTGCGGACGGAAGTCGGCAAGGATCTGATCGAAACGCGCTCGAAACTCTCCGAGCTGGGCGAACGCAAAACTGCGGCGGTCGACCAACTGAACCGGGTCGATATCAGGGCACCGCAATCCGGCCGCGTCCACGAGCTGAGCGTCCACACGGTTGGAGGTGTGATCTCTCCCGGCGAGCAGATCATGCTGATCGTGCCTGATGCGGATTCGCTTGCGGTTGAGGTCAAGATCGCACCGCGCGATATCGACCAGGTCTATGTGGGGCAGACCGCGACAATGCGCTTCGCGGCGTTCAACCAGAAGACCACGCCCGAAATCGACGCAGAGGTCAGCATGGTCTCGGCAGACATCACCCAGGATCAACGTGCCGGAACCAGTTACTACACGGGTCGCGTTCTGCTGAAGCCGGAAGAGCTCGCGAAACTCGGGTCGGCCAAGCTGTTGCCCGGCATGCCAGTCGAGGTCTTCATCAAGACGCCGGGTCGAACCGCGCTATCCTACCTTCTCAAGCCGCTGCAGGATCAGGCGGAGCGAGCATTCAAGGAGCGTTGATCTTGCAGATTGGCTGGCAGCACAGGGCGGAGCATGCGAAAAGCGCGCTCCGGTCGGAGGAACGTCGCGCGCTGTAGTCTGCAGCCGATTGGTCGCCCACGAGCTTAGACCAGGGCGACGAGTAGGTGGGAGCGGGATGTCCGAGCACTTCCTCGGTTTGCAAGGTAAGTTCTCCTGACTCTAACCGGTGAACGCGCTTGCCGCACACCAGTTATACCAACGGCCCGCGGACGATCTGACAGGTTCGTATAATCCTGTCCGACAAAGGTCCATCTGCTGCTTCGAACGAGAGGGAGGACTGCGCAAAGGCGGCAGCGCACGCTTAAAATTGTGTATTTATATCTCAGGCGCGCATGGGCGAACAAAATTTAAATTTTGATCGCATTTTAAATCTTGATAATATTTAATTAGTGGGGTTAAATGTTTTCTCGCGATTATTGGCGACGGCACCAGTTTCGGTGGTCTGGGCGAAAACGACAAAGATTTCAAGGCGATCGATGAAGGCAGTGATATTGGCCGGCGGTCTCGGAACGCGCTTTGCAGAAGAGACCGATATCCGCCCCAAACCCATGATCGAGATCGGCGGCAAGCCGATCCTGTGGCACATTATGAAGATCTACAGTAGCCACGGCATCAATGATTTCATCATTTGTCTTGGCCACAAGGGGTACGTAATCAAGGAATATTTCTCCAATTACTTCCTGCATCAGTCGAACGTTACCTTCGACATGCGGGAACACAGTATGCGAGTTTTGGAAAACCACTCCGAGCCCTGGAAGGTCACTCTGATCGACACAGGTGAGGAAACGATGATTGGGGGCCGCATTAAGAGGATTCTGCCCTTTCTCGCAAAAGACGAGGCGTTCTGCGTCACCTATGGCGATGGTGTATCGGACATCAACATAACCGAGAGTATCACATTCCATCGTCGTGAAGGACGCCTTGCAACCGTGACGGCAACCCAGCCTCCCGGACGCTTTGGTGCGATCAATTACGATGGCACCCGAGTAACCGGCTTTCAGGAAAAGCCGCGCGGTGACGGCGGCTGGATTAATGGCGGGTTTTTTGTTCTATCGCCCAAGATCGGAAATTATGTTGAGGGAGATGCAACGATCTGGGAAAGGGAGCCGATGATTAACTTGGCAAAGGATGGCCAAATGAGTGTTTTCTTTCACGACGGGTTCTGGCATCCGATGGATACGTTACGCGACAAGCGGTACTTGGAAGACCTCTGGTTGAGCAACAAAGCTCCCTGGAAGAAATGGTAACGGGCGTTCAAAGCGGATCCTCATTACGTTGTGGCGGGCTATGTCGGCCGAACGCTCGTTCCGCTTTCCGCGACAAGCTTCCCGATTCCAAACTGGTTGGCTCCGACACACTCTACCTTGCGCACCGCCGAGAGCCAAAGATCACCGGAATCGCTCGATAGCATGCATGCATTTTGGACGTATCCTCGACCGTCTCGACGGCGGCGACGCAGTGGTACATCTCGCCGCGATCACAATGCCCGGATGAGAAAAAATTAATGAGGCAGTCACCGAGGCTATCAGTGGTAAGGCGGTGCCTCGCACTGGCAAACACGGCCCAGAACCCAAGGATCTGCCGATGAAATTCCACCAGACGCCGCTTCTTGGCGCATATACGATCGAACTAGAAAAGCGAGGCGATGATCGAGGCTTTTTTTCGCGCTTATACTGTCAACGGCAATTCGAAACAGCTGGAATTCCCACTCCGATCGTCCAAATCAACAACTCGCTTACTGCCAAGGCGGGCACATTGCGCGGTATGCACTACCAGTTGCCGCCAGCAGCCGAAACCAAGGTCGTGCGTTGCATCCGTGGCACGCTATATGACGTTATTATTGATCTCCGCCCGGATTCTCCAACCTATGCTCAGTGGTTCGGGACGGAATTATCAGGCGAGAACCGGTTGATGATGTACGTTCCGCGCGGTTTTGCGCACGGCTTCCTTACGTTGACCGACGACACGGAGGCGTTCTATCTCGTCAACGCCTTCTACACTCCCGAAGCAGAGCGCGGGATACGCTTCAATGATCCACGTTTCGACGTGAGGTGGCCTCGCGTTCCCGTGGAAGTCTCGGAAAAAGATCGTAACTGGCCCGAGTTCAATCCCGCTTTTCACGGGATTGAACTGCTCCGAGGCTTGTGAAGATTCCTCTTACTGGAGCAAGCTCGTTCATTGGCCTGTGGTTTGTTCGCAGTCTCGCAGCTCTGGTCACAATGCGTTGGCTCCATCGAAGCGGCGCGTAAGTCACCGGCGTACATGTGTGAGAATGACGCGAATGAGCCCGACTTTACTCCCGCGCTGTTGATTTGAGGATTGCTATGAAAATTCTTTTGACCGGAGCCACATCGTTTACTGGTTTATGGTTCGCGCGAGAGCTAGCTGGGGCGGGTCACCAAGTAGTAGCGACCGTGCGAAACGGTTCTTACGAAGGGATTCGCGGCGAGCGTTTTAAGGAACTCGCCAAAGTTTCTTCGATACAGCCGAATGTCTCATTTGGCTCAGAAAGTTTTTTGGAAATTTTAGAATCGGGTAAGTTTGAGCTCATTTGCCATCATGCCGCGGAAATGAAGGATTATCGAAGTCCCGATTTCGATCACATGGCGGCAACTGCGAGCAATACCAATAACCTAAGACGCGTATTGGATATTTTCCAAGGCGGCGGTGGTCAGGGCCTTGTTCTTACTGGGTCTGTCTTCGAATCCAATGAAGGTTTGGGAGATTCCGGAGCTTTCAATCCTTACGGGCTCTCGAAGACGATGACCTACGAGATCTTTCTCTATTTTTGTGAACAAAGGAAGTTGAAGCTCGGCAAGTTCGTGATTACCAATCCATTCGGTCCTTACGAAGAAGAACGCTTTACGCACTATCTCGTTAAAACATGGGCGAGTGGCCAGACTCCGCACGTAAGAACGCCGGAATATTTGCGCGACAACGCGCACGTTTCGCTGCTTTCCCGTTGCTATCGCAAGTTCATCGAGGCACTTCCTTCACAAAGTCAGATTCTCACCAAATTGAATCCCAGCGGTTACGTATGTAGACAGGGGGAGTTCGCGCAAAAATACGCGAAGGAGTTTTCGAAGCGTGCGGGGAGAGAGCTTCAAGTCATTCTCGATCACCAAACGGACTTTAGCGAGCCCATACGAAGGTACAACGCAGATTCGGCGGTCGGGTATGTCGGTAATTGGGAGGAATCGAAAGCCTGGGACGAATGTTTTGAATATTACCGTGAGACATTGAAGTAAGTTCGATGTCGTGATCCCATCGTAGAATCGCCCCGACATGCTGAAGAGAAGGCTTGGGGCACTGGCTACTGCAGCTAAACCCTTCGGCCGATCGAAAAGTACGTGGAGCTTGGGAAATCCTTTGGGGAAAGAAGCCGTCGCGTATCGAACACGACTTTGCCGGCGACCTTGAGGCCAGGAAGAGCTTTGTATTCTGCCCACCGCGTAGCCACCACGATTGCGTCCGCGTTCGCAATTTCCGCTCTCCAATTCTTGGTGAATCGGATTGCAGAGGTTTGAACGCCCGAGAACTTGATGAAGTTTTCCGTCGCAATTGGATCGTGCGCAACAAGATTGGTATTTTGTGCAAGCAATTCTTCCGAAATGCGGATGGAGGCCGATTCACGAACATCGTCGGTTTCGGGCTTGAACGCAAGTCCCAGTAGCAGGATGTTCTTGCTCTCTAGATTTCCAAAGTGAGCTCCAAGGATTTTTGTCACCTGTTCGGGCTGTTTCGCATTCACACTCAAGACGCCTTCCAATATTTCCATTGGAAGGCCATTGTTTTGTCCCTGTGTGCGGATCGCCTGAACGTCCTTCGGGAAGCAACTGCCGCCAAAGCCGGGCCCAGGCACCAAATAAGTCAAAATTTCGGGATCTGTACGAGATCCATCGGATCCAATTGGATTCCATCGCTTGTCGAGAGTGACGCCTCTAAAAACATCCATAAAATCGATCCCACCTAGCTTGGCCGCAAGATTCGCCAGTTCGTTCGCGGCTGAAACTTGGAGCGCGAGTAAGCAGTTGTTCGCGTACTTGATCATCTCCGCTGTCCGGGTGTTGACATACACCTTGTCGACGTTCCAGGGCTCGTAAATCTTCGAGAGAACCTCACGAGTTTGGGAGTCGTCAAACCCAAGAACAATGCGATCAGGGAAATTGAAGTCGGAGATGGCTTTTCCCTCGCGCAAAAATTCAGGATTCATTCCAAGTCCAAATTGCGAAATCTTTCTGCCAGACGCTTCCGTAATCGCTTCGCGAACGACAATATCCGTCGTGGTCGGAAGAACTGTGCTTTTGATGATCACGCTTAAAAACTTGTTCGTCGACTTCAAGTACGCGCCGATTTGACGTATTGCCTGAACGAGATAGGTGAGGTCGAGTTTTCCATCGGTCGTCGGAGTTCCGACGGCCACGATCACGGCCTCGCAAAAATCCAAGGCCTCATTCAGATTAGTGGTCGCGCGGAATTTTCTTTCGTCGATAACGGTGCGAAGAAGTTCTGGAAGGCCTTCCTCATGAATGGGCGGAATCTTCCTATTGATCAAACTGACCTTCTCTTCACTCACGTCAACACAAACGACGTCGTGGCCTTTAGAGGCAAAACAAACGCCGCTCACCAGCCCGACATAGCCTGTTCCGATTACTGACAGCTTCACGCTAGGTCTCCTTTCTCCTTCTCGTGCAGGAGAAACTGAACGAATCTGTCGACTCCGGTCTTTACGTTGATTTCGGGATTGTACCCTAGTTTCGTCCTTGCCTTTTCGATGATGGGGCAGCGTCTATTCGGATTATGAGTCAGATATTCTTTGTCAGGGGATTGACCTAAAACTACCTTTCCCGTGTAGCCACGGAAGCGGGAGCCGGCCTCTTGATAGAGCGATGCAAGTTCTCGAACTGAAATCTCCGGCCTTTCAATGCCGATATTGAAGTAGTCGAACTCGCCGTAGGTGAGACACTTTAAGTACCCCGCGAGCGCATCAGCGACATAGCAGAATGTGCGCGTAGGCGAACCAGAGGAGAGAATTTCGATGTCTTTGTTTTCGATTACGCACTTTGCGAAATCCGCGGGAACGCGCCGATCATCGATTCTCATTCCCGGTCCGTAATTGTTGAATGGTCTTGCAACAGTGATCGGAATTCCATACTCCTTGGAAAACAGGCTGCACATGGTTTCGCCAAACCGCTTCGATTCGTCATAGCAGGCGCGCGGGCCAATGCAGGAAACGTTGCCACGGTATTCTTCGGCCGTGGGAATGTTGGCCGCGTCGGGGTCGCCGTAAATTTCGCTACTTGAGAAAAACAAAAAGCCCCGGCATTTCTTTGATGTATAAAAATCGAGTAACCGCCTTAGGCCCCAAATATTTGCATCTAAGGTTACGATAGGGAATCTTCGATAAAAAATCGGGGAAGCAATGGATGCGCCATGAATCACATGGGTCGCCTGAGCGCTTCCGTCAATGCTTGAGATATCGTCTTTAGAAACGTCGAACTGGTAAATGTCGACCAAGCCCGCATGCCGGGTGGCGAGTTCCGAAATCCATGTAGGCTTTGTAAGAAGAAATGTATCGAGTCCAATGATTTTACGAATCTCCAATGATGAGGCGTGCTCGGAAAAAAACTGCATGAAACTAAAACCCAAAAAGCCCGCGCAGCCGGTGATGAGTATGGTGCCATCCCGGAAGGAATTTTTGTTCGACGGTGAAAGCTTGCTCAGTATGTAGTGAAGATCTTCTTCTAAAATTGGATTCATAGCGATCTCTTGTGCAGCAGCCAGCCGGTACCGTCGGTCGGTGAAATCCGGCGAATGACAAATTCCTGTGCCAACATCAGATGCTCTCCGATCGGGAGCATCGGCTTTGGCCGCCAACCGAGTTTCTTCATCCCGGGCGCCAAGACCGCCAGCAATGATAAAGACGAGCACCTCACTATTTCATTGGTTATAGCCCACAAGAAAACCAACATTCAAGGTTGTTTTGCCCAGACCTGCTCGCTTGAAATGCCCGGGTTTTAAGTTACGGTTCTGTTCTCTCAGCGGACATGCAGCGCATAAGGGCAGGTTCACGGAAGAGCATATCAAAAGGTGCTGAAGGAGCGCTGATGCCGTGCTTCCGGCGCAGCTCGCTCGCCGACGGTCCGGCGGCGGGCGCGCTATGGGGGACGAAGATGTCCGACGCCCGCTACGCGCGCAATCAAGAAACGCTGAGCCTCCGCCGACGCGATGACGGCCCTTCCAGTGCACAAGCAGTCGCGTTTGGCCCGGCGTAATCGCAAGTACCGGCTAGGGACCTGCCGCCGCAAAAAGCGCGTGGTACCCGAGGGCTGGGGCGACCGTGGCCACAAGGCGGACGAGAACGAGCCACTAGGTCGGACACGCTTCGCACCGTGGTCCGTAGGCCCGACGCGGGCCGAGCGACTGCGGAGACTTGATCGGGAGATCCTGGCGACGCCGCCCTTAAGTCCTTGCTCAAGTCCTCACAAACCGCCGCAAATCCCGTGCGCGTGCGCGACCAAAAGCGGCAGATGCCGGTTGCCGGCCGGAAGAAGCCTTGCCGTCTTGTCTGGACATCTGGCACTTCCGCCGCCGGGTAGCCAGTAGAATTTAATCATTTGAATTAATTTAAGCTAAGTGTGGTAAATCGTAAATATGCGATAATTGTGCGTGCCCCTTGATCGCGATCACGCTGCAAGTAAATCCGAGCCTCAGTTGGCGTTCGCGACGGAATCGGCAAATGCATCGAACCGCCGGCTCATCGCGGCAGCGATGCTGTCACGATCGGGGGAATTCAACGGGCGAGCGTCGCAGGACGGGTGGGCGCCGACGTCCCTGCAGGTGGCCTCTCGGCACATCGAGTTGGGACGACCGACGCTTCCGCCTTTTGCGTCGTGTTTTGCCTCGGCAAGGAGGCTGAATGCCGCTCTAGACGCTTCCGTGGGGCGATCCGGCTGACCGAGGAACGGTGGACGGAGCTACGGGCGATCAATCGCGCTATCAATCTGGCCATCGTGCCGACGCCCACCGAACTGGCCTTGCGGGCGAGGAGTGGATCATCAGCCCCGATCGCGGCGATTGCAATGACTACGCAGTAGGTAAGCGTCATTTGCGTCCGCAAATTGAATGCGCCAGGTACCTACCGCCATTGGCGCGATCACGATCCATGCCAAGCTGCTAATAGCCGCCGAGCGTCTCCAGTATGAGGGCTATATGCGCCGAGGGGAGAGAACGCGACCGTCCTGGCTCTGTCGAAGAGCGGCGTAACCATCAAGCGCATCGTGCGCAAGACTAGATGCGCGGCGAACGCAACAATGTCTTCCAGAGCCGAGGCTTGCAGCATCAACTGCAGGTAGCTTAAGCTCTAAGCCCTGATGAGCCAGAGCCTCCCCTTCTCGAAAAACCAGATCGGTCTCAACTTATCTGAGGAGGGACAAATGCGGTATCCCCAGTGGAGGTGACGAGACACTAGGACCGATGGATCATTGCTGGTTATGGAGTCTTGTCCTCAATCGCAGTTGCTGCGCGGGTCGAGTTCCTCGGCCGCCTCGTCTCGGCCGCCTCGTTCATGCCGTCGCGGCTGGAGGGCTTCGGGATCGTGTTCGCCGAGGCGCAGGCTCGCGGGCTCCCCTGCGTCGGGCGCGCCGCCTTCGCCATGGACCCCTGGCCGCACCGGTGCCATGATCGCGGGCGGCGACCCCGGCGAGCTGGCCCAGGCGGTCACCAGGACCCTCGCCGACGACGCGGTCTGCGAGGCGATGCTGGCTGGGGGACCGACGTGACCCGCCACTTCACCTGGGACAGGGCCCTTGCCGACGCACTCGGTGCCGCAACCACGACGTTGGAAGGAGCGAGACGGCATGGTTGAACCGACACTGCCCGGCGACTGGAAGGGCCTGGTCGTGCTGTGCGCGGCCAACTCGTGGGACAGCGTGAAGTTCGCCGACCAGCACATGGCCGAGGCGCTGGCCAAGATTGTGCCCGTGCTCTACGTGGAGCCTGCCATCTCGGTGCTGAGCCCACTGCGGCGTCCGGAGCTGCGGGCCGGGCTGACCGAGCCGCGCCTGCGGCTGCTGGCGCCGAACTTGGCCAGGCTGACGCCGGTGGTGCTGCCCGGGCCCGAGCGGCCCGGCATGGCCGCGATCACCACCGCGATCGTCCGGCGGGCGCAGCGCAAGGCGGTCGAGGCGCTGCTCGGACGGGGCGGACGGCCGCGCGCAGTCATCGGGGTCAGCGCCTTGGTCCGCACGCTCGGCACCTGCCACGAGGAGCTGAAGGTCTATTGGGCCAGGACGACTTCGTCGGCGGGCGCTGCTGTTCGGCGCCGCGGCCGGGCGCATCGCCGACGGCGAGCGGCGGCTGGCAGCGTCTGCCGACTTGATCGTCGCCTCCAGCCCGGCGGTGGCCGATAGCTGGTGAGCGCGGGGGCGCGAGACGACCCTGATCCCATTCGGCGCCGACGCCGAGCGCTTCGCCGCCACCGACGAGACGCCGGTGCCCCAGGACGTGGTCCTGAAGGGGCCCATAGCCGGGTTCGTCGGCCACCTCGGCGACCGCATCGAGCTGAGCATGCTGGAGGCGGTCGCGGACACGGAGACCTCGCTGGTGCTGGCCGGGGCCGGGCCACCCGCGCTTCGAACTGAAGCGGATGGAGCGCCTGCTGGCCCGCACGAACGTCCAGTGGACCGGGCCCAAGCCGTTCGAGGAATTGCCCCGCTACCTGCGGACGATCGACGTCGGCTTGGTCCCGTACGCCGACACGGCGTTCAACCGGGGCAGCTTCCCGCTGAAGACGCTCGAGTATCTCAGCGCCGGGCGCGGCGTCGTGGCCAGCGACCTGCCCGCAATCCGGTGGCTCACCGACCAGAGTGAGAACCTGATCCGGGTGGAGACCGACCCAGCCGCCTACGCTGCCACGGTCGTGAAGTGGCTTGAGGACCCGCGCCCCGAGGCCGAGGTCGCCCGCCGCCGCGCCTTCGCCGCCGAGCACAGCTGGCAGCGCCGGGCCGCGGCGTTCGCGGAGCTGCTCGGCGTCGTGCCAGCATCGCGCTAGCGCGGACGCAGCCACAGGCCGGCCGAGACCGGCTCGGTGGTGCGCTCGACCTCGGCGAGCAGCTCGGCGGCCGGATGCCGCCGTCGGGACTTGATCCACCCGTCGCCTCCAGCCGCCATATTCTTTTCTGAGCTTCCATGCTCGAGGCGACCTTACTTTTAAGTTGGGTAAGTTGGGGCTTTTGGGCCTGGTGATTTCAACCATTCATTAATCTGGGCGGAGATGTCCGCCTGTTCGCGCTGTTGACCGGGAGGCTGTTGTTTTGCCTTTCACCGGCAGACTGATTCCCTGGCGCGCAAACTAAATATGGATCGGGCGCGATCAGCATGCATCTTCTCATCGTCGAGGTTGGGGCTCGGCTTCTACAGCAGCCGTCCCGCGACCATCGGCCGTGGTGTAAGCTTGCAAATCACCGCGCTCGGCAAACACGGATCGGCCAAGGAGACGGGAGGTCGGACCGCGCTGTCTACCTGCTCAAGCCGCTGCACGATTCTGAAAGCACGGACGCATCGGCGGCGGGCGTGCCTGGCCGGCGAAAGCGCGTCACAAGCCGGGGCGGAGCCTGCGTCTGGTTTGAAGGCCCGACTGCGTCGTTCCGGTGATGTCGCTCGCCGCAAGAGATTTCGCGGGTCAAACGTGGTGAGTCCGTCCCATCTCCTGATCAACCGCCTTAAATCGCGCGGGTTTCGGCCGATCGACCGCGGCGGATGCGTGTTACCCGTGGGCGAGACTCCCGACCGCTCGAGAGACCATCCGCTCAATACATCCATTCGCTTGGCGTACAGGGTCATGGCCGCCATGAAGACAAGGTTGTAGCCTCAGCCCCCCAGAATCACGAGTAGCTCATCTGGCATGTGATTCTGTTCCTGCCCAAGTCGTCGTTGGAAGCTTTGGTCTCAGTCAATAATTAAATCAACAATTAAAGATTTGATGACCCGTTAAAACGTTGCCAGGCTCTGATACGCGAAGCGCGTTCCGCTCTTGACGGGCATTTTCCCTCCGGGACCGGGCCACTATTTTCGCTCCATTCTTCCCATTCTTCTTCGGCAGGGCCCGCGCGCACCACCGTGGCTCATTTGCGTGCGATTTCATGCCAATTAATTCGTAAATTTTATTATTGCGAATTAAATGAAATTACTTAATATTAAATACTTTAGAGAGGTGGCCGTTCCCACGACCGGAGGGCGCGGCCGCGGTGAGCGGTGAATTCGGACCTTGGTTTGGCGTTCGCGGGGATCGGCAGATGCAACGAACCTCCGGGCCAGTCGTCGCGGCAGCCATAGCTGTCATGATAGGAGGCGCTCCGTGCGGGCGAGCGGCGTTGTTGACCATGCCGACGGCTCCGCAGGCGGCTCTTGCACATATCGAGCTGGGGCGCCCGACGCTTCCGCCCTTCAGCTACACGGTGTTTTGCCAGCGCTATGAGACCGAGTGTCGCCCGCGGCGCTTCTTCCGCGGGGGGCCGGTGCGGTTGATTGAGAAGCGATGGGCGGACCTGCGGGAAATCAATCGCACGGTCAATTCGGCGATAGCGCCGGTTCGCAACGAGCTCGGACTCGCTGGCGAGACCTGGATCATCAACCCCGCTGGCGGCGATTGCAATGATTACGCAGTCAGCAAGCGCCACGAGCTGCTTCAGCGGGGCTGGCCGGCGCGGGTCCTGCTATTGAGCGAAGTCGTGGTCGGCTCCGGAGAGCACCATTTGGTGCTTCTCGTGCGTACCAGGAGCGGCGATGTGGTTCTCGACAATCTCAACCCGCACATCAAGCCGTGGTGGCGGACGCCCTATCGCTGGGTTCGGGTCCAGAGCCCCGGCAGGGACAGGCTGTGGGCCGTGGTTGGGCGGCTAGGGGCATGAGCTCGAAATCAATGAATTTAGATTGCGGCGCGGCACGCTTGTACGAGTTAAAGCGTTAGGGAGAATCAAATGGAGCTCCGGGGATCCACTGAGGTGGAGACTGAGGGATTGCGAAGGGTGTGGCTGATTCCACCGTCGGAAAAGGATGTGGGTCCACACTTCGACTTTCTCAATCAAACGCGATCCAAAGGAAAACCTCATCGGCGCGGACAATGGCACTATCCGGTGGTGTGGTATGCCATGTGTGTCGTGCTGCTTTTGCTATTTCCAGTACTGACCTGCGGGATGGCATTTTGGCGGCTTCCTCCTGCCCGGTCGCTTCCATTTGGCTGTCTTATGGCGTCTTTCGTCCTAAGCGCCGCATGTACTCTCTTGATTAGGCCCTCATCACCGGGGCGGGGATTGGGTGGGACAATCGCGTCCACAATGGCGATTTTTGGTGTGGTCTTCTTGGGGTTTGTCCTCACCAGAACCGATTATTCCCGCGCCATCACCCTCGGGATTTTCACGTCTGCCCTGGTGCTCGTCCCCGCCCCGTACTTCGTAGGAACTGCGGCGCTGCACCAAGCTCTGGCGCTTGGCGGGCTGCTGGCAGCGGCGGCCGCGGGGTCGTTCGCATTGCGGGTTACACCCGATGTAGCGGTGCACACTAATACCTCGATCAAGACTGAGTTCTACAATTTGGACGTTCACACTTATTCGAACGCGTTTCCAAAATCTGCGGTGCGCGGCGGAGCACTGGCCCGGATCGGCGATCGTTATCTTCTCGTGAGCGGAGACGGCCATCTCCATGTCTTCTCCTGGGAAGCGGTCGACCACATGACCGTCCACACGCTGCCGTATCTGGTACCGATCAACGGCGAGGCGTTTTCCGCGGCTGCAGGCCGTCCATGGGCAGACCGCTCCGACTGGGTGCCTCAAGAGACCCAGAGCAGAGAGGCCGGACACGAGATTCTTAATCCTGAGTGGTTCCGAACGTATGACCTGCTGGTTCAGGAGGTCGGCGCCAGTACACGCATTTTCGTCTCGCACGCTTACTGGCGTGTTGGTCAGGAATGTTGGACCGAACGCATCTCCGTCCTCGAGGCGAACCGCGCGGCATTACTTCGCGGGGAATCTGTCTCCGGATGGAGAACCCTATATGAGACCTCACCTTGCCTGCCAACGCGCGGCGAACACCGCCGCCGCGGAATTCCTTTTGTCGGTTATTTTGGTGGGGGCCGGATGGCTCTCTTAAATCCGGAAACGCTGCTGTTGACCGTCGGTGATTTTGGCTTCGACGGGGCTGCCTCGGTTCACGCCTATGCACAGGACCCGGCAGCCTCGTACGGCAAAACACTGGCCATTAACATTACGGATGGAAACACTCAAATTTTTACGATTGGTCACCGAAATGCGGAAGGCCTCTATATCGATCGGTCTGGAACAATTTGGTCGACCGAGCATGGCCCGCAGGGCGGCGACGAACTCAATCAGCTGGTCCGGGGCGCCAATTATGGTTGGCCATTTGCGACCTATGGAACAGACTATGGTTCGTTCTCGTGGCCGCTGAATAAACCTGTTGCGGAGCAGAAGGGCTATGAAGCTCCAGTGTTCGCTTGGGTCCCCTCGATCGCAGTTTCTAATTTAGTCGGGGTGGAGCGCGGATTGTTTGCGCAGTGGCAAGGTGATCTCCTGATCGCCACACTCAAGGCGGCGACGCTGTTTCGCGCGCGTGTGCGGGACGGTCAGGTCAAATACCTCGAGCCGATCGCGATCGGGAGTCGCATCCGCGACCTCATCGAGGGCAATGATGGCAGTCTCTTGCTATGGACGGATGAACAGAAATTGATCTCCCTTCGTCCCAAGGAAGGTGCCACGGGTGAAACTCTTTTCGCGGAGAAGTGTAGCGGCTGCCATCAGCCGAACTTGATGATTGGCAATCGGATCGGACCAGATTTAGTCGGCATTGTTGGTCGTCAAGTCGCGTCGGTCACGAGCTATCCGGATTATTCATCAAGTTTGCGCCGGGTAGGGGGCACATGGACCGAAGAGCGCCTTAACGAGTTCCTCAAAGCACCAAGCGTCTTCTGTCCTGGAACGAGAATGGATTTCCCCGGTGATGTCAGCGCGACAGAACGCCGAGCCATCCTCAGTTATCTACGTACGCTTTGACGGAGTACCGGAGTACGTCGTGCCGGCTTTGTAATTTTGCCATGCCTGTGAGCTGTGTCCGATATTCGCCCCAACGTTAGTCTTTAACGAGAAGATCTTTGGTCCAGAACAAATCCGCCTGTGCCATCGTGGACTCTAACGCAAGATGTGTGGATGTGTGCGCGGGTGGACACAGAAAATCGGCCGTACGTTGCGGCAAGATGGATTGTCTTGATCGTGTGACGGCCTATTCGATGGCCACAAGCCGGAGCTAATTGTGCCCGACTTCAAGCGCTCCGTGAGCGGCATGGCGACGCCCCCCGACGCATGGGCCCGCTTACGAGTTTCCGGATCTCGTGGAGCAGCAACATGCGCTTTTGTCTGCGCGGCATTGAGTAAGCCGTCGAACAGGACCAAGAGCTCGCGCGCCTGCGCGTAGACTTCCGTGTTGATGGCGTCGCATCGAATCCATAGGACGCAAGACGCGCGTTGATCTCGAACGTAGCGATTGGATCGATCCGCCAGCTCAGCGCGTTTTGCAGCGTGTAGTACACGGCCTTGTCTTCGAACTCCGAGGCGATCACTACCATGCCGATGCGGCGGAGCGTGGCCTCAATCGCCTTTTGGCTATAAGTCTCAAGAAGCTTGTGGCGCAGTACGCGGTAGCGCTGAATCTCCCAGGAGAGTTCGGCGACTGAACTCCGCCGGCAGCGCGGGCGCGCCGTTTGGAAGGCGCCGTTCATAGCGGTGAGGCCTCCTCCCCGGGGGCTCGCCACCCACAAGTCCTGCGCCACCGGCAGCGGCGCGATCTGCATATTGGCCCACCAGGCCCGTTCGTTGCCATGCCGGTGCAGCTCCTGGTGATGGGTGCGACACAGGGGGACGGTGAACTCGTCACTGACCTTGCGGCCGAGCGCCCTAGGTTGGGCGAATTTCAGATGGTGGGCATCGCACGGGGCTCGCTGGCAGACGAGGCAGGGCTGCTTGCGGACGAACAGCAGGTGGGCCTTGCTGCGCTTGCGGGGAGGCTCTTTGGGATGAGCGAGCCCCGTTTCGGGCGCCGCTGGCAGGGCCGGCTGCGGCGTGGTCTCGGTGCCCGCAACTGCTGCCGGCAGCGGTTCTTCTGCCAGGCTTGGCTCGCGATCTAACGCGTGCGCTTGTTCGACCCTGCTGGCTGCGGGAGGGATGGCGTCCTCGAGCTTGCTCTGATAGGCGGCCTCGACCAAGCGGGCGTCAGCCTCCAGCAGGCTGTTCTTGAGAGGAAGGCTGGCCTTGGCCCAGGCAAGCAGGTCAGTGCTGCCAGACAGCTCTGCGAGCTGGCGCAACAGCTGCTCGCGGAGCTCGGCGGACCTTGGCGGCCCCAGCACCGGCGCGCGGTTGAGCACGCCCTTGGCGGGCTTGGCTATCGCGCCAACGGCTGGTTGCGACGCCGCAGCGGGCGGGCCGGCTAACGCATCGGGGGCGTCCAGATCGTCTTCGCCGGCAATGCCGACCAGCGTGAACAGCGCATTGCGCCGCGCATAGGTCAGCGCCGCGCCCATTCGGTGCGGTGCGGCGGTGTCGGCGACCGGGCATACCGGCCAATCAGAGGCAATCCATTCGCCCGAGGTGTGGAGCAGGGTGGTCGAGAGCCTGATCAGCCCGGTGTCGGCATCGATCGCGGTGGCCTGCACGGTCGCGATCTCGTATCTGGTGAGGCACTTGCGCACGATCTCAAGCCCGCTGGCAAGCGAGGCATAGCGGAAGGTGCGGTTTTCCTCGCGCGGGAACGGCGACACGATGGTCGCGGTTAATAACTTTTCCGGGTTTTCCAGCTCGGCCTGCGCCTTGGCCAGCGCGCCGGCGATCTGGCTGATGGTCCCGCTGCAGCGCTGCATGGCTATCTCCACTGCTTGAGGGTTATCTGTCATTCAGGAGGTCGAGCTGGGTGGCCAGCATGAGTCCGGCGATGACCAGCTGGTTCTCCAGGTGACGGATCACGGCGAGAAGGACGTAGTCTTGGGCGGAACTCGCCTCAAAGCCGCGCAGTTTAGCCCACAGTTCAGCGAACAATTCGAATGCCGCTTGGTACGAATGCGGCGGATCACAGGAGGGATCGAGGTGGATGAAGTCAAAGGGCGGCAGCATCGGCAGAGGCTCCGAAGCGGGTGGCTCGAGCTGGGACAAGCGGCAGCCGGGGCTGAGCTTGGCGGACGGATTATGCGGCGTCGACCATGTCGAAGCTGATCGCGCCCGCCTTCGAGCGCTTGGCGCGCAAGCCGTGGCCGCTGGCCTCCTTTGCGTCTTCCGGCACCAGCGCCTTGAGCTCTGTTTTCGCCCGCTCATGCTCGCGCGCTGCGGCGTTGGATTTGCGATAGAGCGCCGCAAATTCAGCCCAGGCGTTCGATCCTGTCATATCGACCACACGCACCGCCGCCAGCCGCGGCCGGGGCGGTTCGACTCCAAACAGCTGCGGCGCCTCGCCATTTTGCACACCGCGCCAGAATTTCTTCTCGGCGGTGAGCAGCAGGTGTTGATAAAGCGGATCGGCATGGATCTTGATTTCGACCCACCGGCCACCACCGGTGATGATCGACAGCACCGCGGTGCCTGCGGCGACAACCCAGATGTTGTGCTGCAGCTGGGCCATGTGCTTGTCGGCCGCCGCCTCCTCGGAAAAATTCCAGGGCAGCATGAACTTGGCCTCAAACACCGCGGCAGTTTGGTGTACCCGCCCATCGAGAGTCGCGGCCATCCACTTGTGCACGGGGTGGAAAACCCGCCGTTGAATGTGCTCGATCGCGTGGTCGGTTTGGCGCTCGTACCAGGCGCGGTTGAGGTGCTCCGTCGCGGTGCCGAGCTGGACGATCAGATCGCCCGACAGGTCCGCAGGCTCGACCTCGCCACGTTTTTCCTGCCAGAGCCGGAGCAGCGCCCCCACGTCGCTGCCCATGATTATGCGGGCATCCGACCCGCCGATGAACGAGCGGCGAGTCACTGAATCAGGTATTCGTTTTGGCGGAAAATCCATCTGATGAACTCCTGGAGTTGTATGTTTTATACAATATCATATAAAAAAGTCAAGGGCGTGCATGGGACTTTCTAGTGCTCAGCTCCGCGCTGCTCGTGCCTTACTGAGGTGGAGTGCGCTCGACTTGGCTAAGGCCTCAAAGGTCGGCGTAGCGACTATCCGCCGGGTAGAGGTCATTGACGGAGAGATCCCGGTCACCGCTGCGAACGAGCAGGCCCTTCGACAAGCTCTCGAGTCCGCCGGCGTCGAGTTCATCGACGAGAATGGCGGAGGTCCCGGAGCCCGCCTCCGGAAAGGAACCAGCGAAAGACCACGCTCATAGCTCAGACATTCGAATGGGCCTTCGCTGTCAACTAGCGCGTGCGGATAAGCATCTCGGCCTCGAGCCCGAAGCATGGGGTCGCTGCATAGCTCGCGCAGCGAGAATCGAAGAACTCGTTAGGCCTGTTTTAACCCCCGGCCTGTCAGCCTTGTGGTGACGCGAACTTCCACGATTCGGATTAGCGTTTTCCCAGTGGCGGTGTTTTTCCGGGAAGCAGCTCGTCAGACATCAAGGTCGGACGAATGCAATCTCTTATGCGAGAGGCAGGGAAAATGACCGCGCGATCAAACTTTAGTTGTCTTCAGCTGCTTTCTGCACGGCCGGTGCTCACCAGTGAATCGCAGGAGGAGTTCGACGCGCTCGCGATCGCTATGATCGAGTACATCAAGCCTGATGACCCGATCCGAGAAAGTTGGGTCATGGACGTGATCCAGGCGACATGGGAGATCGTTCGGTACCAGCGCACTCGAACAGCTTTGATCCAGTCTCAGTACCGCAACGCGCTTTCGAATCTGCTGCAGCACGTTGCGGATGTTAATGAGCTAATCGCTCTGCATCTTGCCGATGGGTGGTTCGGCACCAGGGCAGGCAAGCAGGAAGTAGCCAAGCGGCTCGAGCCGTTTAGCCTTAACGAGACCGCCATTGAGGCCGAAGCGATCAGAATGGTTTTTCCGGATCTCGAAGTGTTGGACAGTCTGCTGACATCGGCGCTGAAGCGACGCAACAAAGCGTTGCGTCTCCTCTCGGAAAGTGAAGCGCCGCTCGCGAGGAGGGCGAGGGAAGTCTCAAACCGAATCATTGCCGAAAACGAAGCGGAGGGCCGCCGTTCTGAAAGGGCTGAATAGAAGATGGCGAGCGCAGGGCAAATCGCCGCCAACCGCCTCAACGCCCGCAAGAGCACCGGGCCGCGGAGTGCTGCAGGCAGATGGCGGACGAGAAAAAACGCCAGCCGGCATGGGCCTGGCCGCGGTATTCAGTTGCGACGCGCTAGCGGAGATCAACGAGCTCGCGCGGCAATTCGCCAACGAAGCCGCCGATCCGATGCTGCTCCCATGCGCTTGACGCCGCGCATGCTGAATTTATCTTGGTGCGGGTCAAGCTATGGCGCATTGCCTGGCTCGAGCGTACTTACGCGACGGGATCGCCGCAGGATGTTTCCGACGTCGTTTTTATGCGTGAGATGAGAGTATGGCTCGGCAGCTGCGGTGAAAAGCCGCTGAATCTGCCCTCCGAGACAATGCCGCCGCCAGGGCGGGATCGATGCACGGAAGCCATCCGTCGTGCCCTACCCGAGCTTGCCAAGCTCGACCGATACGAGTCGCGTGCGCTGGCGCGCCGCGACCGGGCCTTTCGCGCGTTGCTCCGTCCAGGCAAGACAAGGTAGCGCGAATTTCTGCAGAACGAAGCCAATTTTGTTGAGGAGAATCAAAGCAGGTTTCCAAATTCATGGCGTCCTCTATCCTTTCATCTTCCGAATGCGCGCCCCCTGCGTGGGGTGTCGCTTCGAAACGCTCGCGGGAGGCAGGGCCACCCCGCAAAGAGGGCCATCCATTTGCCGCTACGGCACGGTCTCCATCAATCGAGTGGGCGTGCCGGCCAGGGAAAAGCCGGTCCCGGGCTTGCGGAGCTGTTCAACTGGGTGAGGGCGATACCGGCCGGCTGCGCCAAGGAGCGTTCCCCAAGCACCATTGCCGCCACTTTACACTTGTATCGGAGGCTTTGTTGTCCTCTAGTTGGTCATTGCTGTTATGAGCCAATTATGCATTCACAGCACGATCCCAGAATGTCCGATGACCGCCTGGATCAATGGCTCGCATTTGCGCGCGAGTTCTTGCGGGCTCTCGCAATTCGCAAGAGGGAGCAGTTCGACCGGAGGGTCCCGATCGGAGACCTTCTCACCGAACGCGACGAAAACGCCGCAGCATATGGCTTCGGCGAGGGGACCACGATGTACGACAACGTGCTCGTGCTGGGATCTGTCAATGTCGGACGAAATACCTGGATTGGACCAGGATGTATCCTGGATGGCTCGGGGGGAGATTTGCAGATAGGGGACTGGTGCTCCATCTCCGCTGGCGTCCAGATCTACACACATAACACCGTAAATCGTTCTATTTCGCTCGGCAGGGACCCGATCGATTACGCACCCACCTGGATCGGCAATGGAGTATATGTGGGCCCTAATTCCGTGATCCAAATGGGTGTAACGATCGGCGACCGCGCGATCGTAGGTGCAAATTCACTGGTCAACAGGGATATTCCTACAGGTGCCAAGGCGTTTGGCTGTCCTGCGCGCCTTCAGCGGCCCTCAACGTCGAAATAAATGCAATCCGCGGCCGGCCCAAGTTTCCATTTTCGCCGCAACTCCGGTCTCCACCGATCTAATGGCAAATATCCACGGGCAAGCTGAGGAATAAATACTGCATTAACAAATTTAAGTTGCTCTTCCGCTAGTTTGACGTACCATTTAATTGAGGGCTGGCTGTTGCAGGATGATCCCATGACCCATCTCGATACCGACGGCGAAGATCGTCGTGAGTTCTTGAAGAGCTGCGGAAAATTTGCCGCCGTCACCCCTCCTGCCATGACGCTGTTGCTGTCCACCTCTCTTACGTCAACCGCGATAGCCAGTTCAGGCGGTCATATTGTTCATGGCAACAATGGCTACGGCAACGGCGGCGGTGACGGCAGTCCGAACAATAAAGAGGATCGCGATCGCTAGATGTTGCTGTGGACAGCCGCGCCATAGCAGTGTCTACGGCGTCGCGACCGTCGCGGGGCTCAACCGGTGCGGCGGCGCTTGTGGCTGGATGAACGGTTGATTAACAAATCGTTCAGCTTCTTGCCGGCTCGGAGCTGCGCCTTCAGCCAGCGGGGTTGCTTGCCACGACCGGACCAGGTCTCGGACGGGTTTTTCGGATTTTGATACTTCGGCAGCACGGGCGGGTAGGGGCGGCGCGCACGTTCCCCGTTGGGGGCCCCGGAAGTTCCCTCGATCCTGCGAAGCCGCTCTTCGAGCTTGGCTTTTTCCGCAATCATTCTCCGACTAAGAACAGTCGTCACTTCATCGTAAAGCCGCCACAGCTCAGCTGTGGTCGCGGATGCCCACTCTTCGTTCCCCATGGAAGCCGTCCCCACTACTTCCGATTTGAAATAGGAGGGGGGCTTATCAGGTCGAAGCCCCGTCGGGCAAGCCTGATCGGCCCGCGCACAGAACTCTAGTGTGCAGTGCGGTACTTCTTGGCGCTACCAGCCGGGCCTGTGCCTTCGACCGGCCGGTCGCCTCCCAGCCGGTCTCCGCCGGCGGACCCTTCGCATCGGGCCGAGCAAGCGCTGCTCGGCCATCGACACGCGACTACGTAAATTCTGCAATTCGGTGAATTGAACGATCAGAGATTCATGCGTTTGGCGCAAAACAGCCGAAGAATACATATGACCACCTACTCATTACCAGCGATGTCCCGTGACCGCAGATTGAAGTTTGCCGGGTTAGCGAAAATGTCGCCCGAACTTTGCTGACCAGGTTTTCATCGGTGCTACTGCCGAAGCAGAGCCGTTATCGTTCGCGACGTCTGATTAATGGTTGGAAAATTTCCACTCCTCATATTGATGTTGGATGAATAGTATTACTTTTTGACCCTCCTCTTCGTGTTATGGGTCGAGGCTTTCAGCTGCCTCGCTCCGGTCAAGTTTGTCGAATGTTAGATTTGAATCGTGAATGTGACTATATATCGTTCGTAATAAGTGGTCGGTGATGAGCTTGATGGCGGTTAACCAATCCTGACAGGCAGCCACATACTCGACCGCCAGATCTGCGGGAGAGTTTTGCAGATCATAGCCAGGTGAGAAGGCGCTGTTTTGTAGATGAATCGGCTGCTTCGGATTTTCCATGGAGGACCGCAATCCTACGGTGCTGCACGCATTCTCAAAGCGAGTTATAGTGGTGTGGCCATCATGCGTTGCCGATGCGCGCCGTGACGAATTGACAGTGCGGCATTTTGGCAGAACGGATTGTTGTGCTTCCCGCGCGTCTTGAGGTGAATGCAGGAATAAAAACTGCCGCGCGGGGTATCAGGAATAGGCAGGGGAAGCATGCGCCGCATCAGAGTCGTCATCGCGGATCGGCACCCGATCGTCTTGCAGGGGATCAGCAGCGTCCTTGCGGCGCAGCGCGATTTCGCGATCGTGGCCGCCTGCGGCGATACTGCAAGCTGCATTGGGGCCATCCGACTTTTGGTGCCCGACATTGCACTGGTCGATATTGCAATGCCCAGTATCAGTCGACCTGACATTCTGGCTATCGCAAACACCGCTGGCCAAGGTACCCGGGTCATTTTCTTCGCTGAAAAGGCCGGCGATCAAAGGTCGCAGACGCTGGCCGCGGGCCGCGCCTGCCTCGTCCTCACGAGGGATGCTGAGCCGGAGATGCTGGTCGCGACCCTGAGGAAGGTTGCGGAACGCCAGGGGCCGGCATCGCGGTCGCCGTGCACAGGTGGCGAGGTCCGTGGGGAGTCTCACATCGGTGAGGAAAAGGCTCCGACGCAGCTGACCGACCGGGAACGGCAGATCATGAGACTTGTATCGGAGGGGCTGTCGAACAAGGAGATTGGGCGTTTCCTGAACATTACCGATGGTACGATCAAAGTCCACCTTCACCACATCTTCCAGAAGCTCGATATCAGCAATCGAACAGTTCTCGCGGCATTTGCAATTTCGCAAAACGGGAAACATGCGGCCGCACGTGAACTCGCCCCTTCCGGCCTACTACAGCAGGATTCGTCGGTTCGAAACGACGAGGACGTCAAGCGTAGCAATGTCCTTCCGGAACGTACGCGTTAGCTGGACATCGCATCATGCTGGGCGGTGAGCATCGGTTGCGGCGCGCAGATGTTCGGCCATGTTGCGGCAGGCTCCTTCGGCCTCAGCCAATGTTCGGAAGGGCGACCCGCTGATCTTGATCGCGCCGTTGTTCTCGTAGAGTGGCCGCCAACTCGCTAGGTACCCGAAGCGTCCGTGAAAGCCTGGACCGGTAGGGCTCTCCAGGCTGATCACAAACGAGAAGCCATCGCCGCTCGCGCTCCAGATCTCCATGTTTTCGATTGGCCGGTGAAATTGCAGTGGCATGGCAATCATCCTCGTGCGCTGCTCTTAACCAAGCTAATCAGATATATGCATATTAAATATTAATTTGATACTCTCGATTGGGGCTCCGGCAACGGGCTAGCAAGCCCGAAGGGCATGGAAATGCTGGCAATCTGCTGGTGGCGCACGCTTCGCAATCCCCATCTTTCGAACAAAAGTTTTTGGTTGAAAGTCTATTTAATATATAATACGAATGAACCAAATTAAATCAAGGGGGGCGCATCGTGACCCAAGGTGGCAATGAAGATGACGACCGGCGGGCGTTCCTGAAAACCTGCGGAAGATTCGCGGCCGTGACACCCCCCGTCATGACGCTGCTGCTGTCGACCTCGCTGACCTCGACAGCCATCGCACGTTCAGGCGGACAGAACGGAGCAACGCATGGCGATGATAGGGACCAGTCATTCTTCAACAACGATCGTCCGTCCTCTGGGGCCTCGGGGTCCTCTGGCGGCGGGTCACCTGGAGGTAGTGGCGGACCTGGGGGGCGCCGTGGTGGCTCATCTGCTGCTGGAAAGCCATCCGGCGGGGGCGGCAGATCGGGCGGAGCGACCGGTGGCGAAGGACCTTTCGCGACGGGAGGGAACTCCGGAAATCCGGCCGCATATGGAGGGGTCGATTGTGCAGATGAAGAAGACGACGAGCGGAGGCACAAGCCCGAGTGCGAGCGAGCCGCCACTCGACTTTCGAGCGCAACCCGCTCCGAGCCTTAGCAACGGTTCGATCCGTTGTTGTTGCAAGCTGAGCAGCCAGACCCAATGGAGCGTGCCGCGCGCCGGGGCACATGAGTACTTTTTTAACGCGCCGCCGCATCGTCATCGGCAACGCAGCATGCCGAATTAGTCGCGTTTTCCTTTGATTGCATATTTTTTTTGCCCACGTCAAAGCTGGCGGAATTCTCGCGGACATATTGCTAGGAGAACTCACATGAAAATCTGCGCTCGAGTGGACAACCCTGCCGCTGTTCTTCGCCAGCGTCTCGAAGCCCTTGCCTCTCAACTCGCAGAACTTGAGAGTCTCAGGGACCGGGTGGATCGAGAAGAGAACCATCAGCGCGAGCGGCGCCAGTCCGGCTATCTCAGACGACGAGCAAGCTCAGAGTGCAACCGAGCGGTCGCTGCAACGTCGCAGATCTAAAGCTCCGCTTGGTCGCAACCCATCAAATTATTTCAGCGAGAGTCCGAAAGCGAACGGATGTTTCGAATTTAATCGATCATATTTGGCTTCGGCAGGGGGCGAGCGGTTCATCCGCAGCAGCCTCCGGTCACGCCGAGAACAGGGGGGCTGGTTTTCTGGCGCAGTACGTGCCGGGAGCGGGGAGTCTTCAATCCATTAACTAGTTTCGCTTGAAAGGATGAAAGCTCGTGAATGATGCCAATGTGAAAGTCGAAACGCAGGCCAATCCGGTGAATGAGAATACGAATGGTGCAAAACCAAGGATCGATTTGCCGCTTTTGAATTTCCAGGAACTCTTCCGTGGATTCGCCGAGCAGGGCGCCGCACAGACCAAGAAAAATATCGCGAGCATGAAAGCGACTTCCGAGGAGATCAGCGACATTCTCCGTGAAGCCTGCTCAATGAACGCCAGAGGGGCCGTCGATTACGGTGCCAAGGTCATCGAGATTTCCAAAGACAATACCAGGGCCACCCTGGAGTTTTTATCCCGGCTCGCTGAGACCAGGTCGCTGCTGGATATCGTGCATCTTTCGACCGCCCGAAGCCGCGAGGCTTTCGAAGTCGTCTCCGCACAGAATCGGGAGCTCTGGGAGCTCGCGCAGAAAGTTGCGATCGAGACGACCGAGCCCATCAAGACCAGCTTCAATAGGGTGTTTCACAAGACCGTCTGAACCGAGGCTACCGGCCGCGCGGTTCGACTGGACGGACATCTCCGCGACGAGGGGACGCTCGGTCTAGTCGATGGCGGGGCAGCGTGCCCTGACCGCGCAACAGGTTGCAGGAGATCAAGATGGGTGTGGTGATGATCAAATGCCCGGAAACGGGCGACGCCATTTCGACGGGTATCGAAACCGATCGCGAAAGGTTTCGTTGCAGCGCGGTATTCTTTCGCGCACCTATTGCCGGGTCTGCGCGGCTACACACGAGTGGTTCGCGCGAGAGCCCTGGGTCTACGAGCCTGCCCTGGATAGTCGGTTGCCGGGCGGCTGGCAGGCGTCTCGCGCCGGCGCGGCGTGAATAAGTCCTGCTGCGCCACGCGAAACGATCCGATCGATTCTGCGGCTCATCACCTTGTAGCACTCGCATGCCACGGCTTCGAGCCGCGGCCGGTCAATCTCGAGCTGACCGCGGCGGTTGGATTTCAAGGCTCGAGACGCGCGCAATGCCCTCACAACATGCGTGACCGTGGTGCGCCGGACCCCCAGTAGCTCCGACATAGTCTCCTGTGTCAAAGGGAGGGGATTGCTGCTATTCGCCCGGTCGTGAATTTGAAGCAGCCAGCAGGCCATCCGGGCTTCGACGGAATGCAGTGCATTGCAAGCCGCGACGTGCTGAACCTGCGTCAGCAGCGATCTCGTGAAAATCTGCGCCATGGATGCGATGGCGGGGCTGCGCCCCAGAGCTGACAAAAATTGCGCCGCCGGAATCTGCAGCACGGGCCCTGGTACGCGGACGACTACCGTCACAGATGAGTGGGATGTGCCAAGCGCCAACGTTAGACCGATCGCACCTTCACGACCGATCACCGCTGTGGCGGCAGTCTGCCCGTTCGGCAAGTCCACGATGAAGGCAATCGCGCCGCCACAGGGGAAGAGAAGGTGCTCGATCCGATCTCCCGATCGGACCAGTACGGCGTCGCGCTCGAGCACGACTTTCCGCAGGTGAGGCGCAAGCAAAGCGAAATCGGCCGGCGGCAAGGCTGCTAACAATCGATTACCAACTCTGGTCGCGTGGTCCATCATGGGATTCGTCCCCACCGATGTCCGGCGCTAGGTCTCGTGCCGGCTGGTGCCAGCTGGTCTGCACTACTCAACAGCGATCCAATCGGTCACCGGAGATATGGTTCCAATTGGGAGTCGTGCGTGTGCGACGGCACCGCCACGCACGATCCCGCGAGATCCTGCGATTGGCGCCAACTGGAGACCGGCAGGCTCGCGGGCATTGCAGTTGATGTCGGCCGAGCCTATCGCTCGTCCGCCTTCTCGGGAACCGGAAGAGTGTCCTCGGAGCGGACGCTCTATGCCTGTGGGACGGATGCCAATTTTCGGCCGAATATGCTCAGGCGGCGACTGCCTAATCATTGAACGTTCTTAACTCGTGGCTAAACTCTTAATCAGGCGGGTCCCAGGTTTGGGCCCCGCCCACCGCACCTCGCAAAGCCTTAGGCCGATCCACGGTTTGAGAAGACCGAATTAAAACGGCTTTTCACGTCGAGACCGGCAACGATAGCTGGCGGTTCAAAAGCCGAGACGACGATCACGCGACCCGCGCTCGTCTCGCCTCCGCTATCCCGGCCAGCTCCGACGAGACGAGCGCTACCAGCAAACCCCGCCGCGCAAAGGGGTCAAAATTGGGCTCTGACTCATATGTGGAACGGCCCGGGCTGCAAGATCTTTCTCTGGTTGAACAAGGGATGACGGTGCGGTCATATGTTCGGCCTGTAAACGCGGCGCCTGGCCGCTGGCCACGATGATATCCGCGGAAGCAATCGCCCAATCAATTTCTCGCGCTCGAAGCGCAGTGAGTCAGGCGGTCTGATTGCTACAGGGAATGTCGTCATTCGAGGTTCATCCAGATTTTGCACCTTGCCTCGTCGGCAGCTCTCTACTTCTGCCGGTGAGCTCTTAAGATTAGGATTTCAGCATTGCTGACGGCGCCTGATAGATGCCGCCTCTGACCAGGAGGGCCCAAATGGTGCGCGCAATCTTATTGGCAAGCGCCACCGATACGACCTTGACTGGCCGTCTTTGCAGCATGGTCCGAACCCAGAGCGGGACTTTCAAGCCTCGTTTGGCAAGTTTGATGATAGAGGTCGCACCGACGATTAAGAGCGTTCGTAGTTGCCTATTTCCCCGCTTTGATATCGCCCCGAGTCTTTCTTTCCCGCCGCTCGACTGTGCCCTCGGTGTTAGTCCCGTCCAAGCCGCAAAATCTCGTGCGGTCGCAAAGCCCTGAGGATCCAAGACCGACGTCCGAACGGTGGCGGCGATGAGAGGACCGACACCGGGTATGCTCATCAGACGTCTCGCATCGGGGTCCTTCCTGACGGCGACCAAAATCTCTTTGTCGAGCTTCTCTATGCGGGTTGTAAGCATCTCAATTTGTTCAGCGAATTGGATCAGGGCAAACCGGGCGGCGCCAGGGATCCTGTTGTCATCCTCGTCCCGGAGAAGCACCAGGAGTTTCGCAATGCTCGCCATGCCTGTGCCCGCGATAATGCCTAGTTCGGCCATATGAGCGCGCAGGGCATTTGCAGTCTGGCTGCGTTGCCTCATCAGCAGCTCTCGCGTTCGCAAAATCATGCCGGCCGCCTGCTGTTCCGCAGTCTTGACCGGTACGAACCGCATTGTCGGACGGGTGACCGCCTCGCAAATGGCTTCTGCATCCGCCACGTCAGTCTTGTTTCGTTTGACGTAGGGCTTCACGTAGGCTGGCGGCATCATGCGGACCAAATGGCCCAGCGCTGCGATCTCGCGCGCCCAATGATGTGCACTCGCACAAGCCTCCACACCCACCAAGCAGGAAGGGAGCCCTCGAAAGAAAGGCAGCACCTGCGACCGTCGCAACGTGCGGCGAACCAAGACTTTCCCGTTTTCGGCGATGCCGTGAACTTGGAAGATCGACTTGGCCAAATCCAACCCCACTGTGATAATCTTCTCCATGGAACGGTCCTTCCTTTGTGGCGCCTCTCTAAGCGACCACGTTAGGCACTTTTGATGCCGGGTCGAAGGGCCGTTCCACACCATCATTTCTGATGAAGTTCGCCGGCGACTGTGGTTCTTCAACGGAGAATCGGCGCCATGCGGACAGGCTTTCGAATTTCATCGCTCGTACCGAGTGGTTTGGTGTTTGATGGCGTAAGTGATTCAGAGGATTCGGTTATTCTGGCTGTTCGGTCAGAGGCTACGGAGGCCCAGTGCCCTTTGTGCACGACAGCATCGCGCCGAATCCATAGCCGTTACATCCGGCACGTGGCCGATTTGCCATCAGCGGGCAGAAAGGTGCGCCTCCGATTGCTCACGCGGCGCTTCACATGTGAGGTGCCGCATTGCCGCCGGCGGATCTTCTCAGAGCGGTTTGGAGAAGACATCGTTCCGCTTCGACGGCGCCGGACGGCACGGCTGGAATACATCGTCCATCACTTGGGGTTGGCGCTGGGCGGCCGGCCGGCGGCAAGCTTCGCCAAGCGGCTCATGCTGCCCGTCAGCAACGATACCTTGCTACGGGTGGTCCGCCGGCGGGCGGCGATGCCGACCGATCCATTGCTTGTTGTGGGCATCGATGACTGGGCGTTCCGGAGAAACCATCGATACGGGACGATCGTGTGCGATTTGGAGCGCCGGCGAATCGTTACCCTGCTGCCCGACCGGGAAACTGCGACCGTTCGGGCGTGGCTATCAAGGCACCCAGCGATCAACATTGTGTCGCGAGATCGCGGTGGTGGATACGGCGAGGCAGCAGCCAAGGCGCTGCCGAACGCCATCCAGGTCGCCGACCGCTGGCATCTGATGGAAAATGCGAGCGCGGCCTTCCTTGATGCGGTGCGCCGCTCCATGAACAGAATCCGAACCGCAATCGGAGCGACGACGATCGACCCGGAATTGCTGACCTGTGCGGAAAAGCTGCGCTATCAGGGCTATCTGCGGCGCCACGACAGCCATGCCGTAATTACGGCTCTCGTCAGCGACGGTGTGTCGCTCAAGGAGATCGTCCGCCGCACAGGACATAGTCGCAATCTGGTTCGCCAAATTAGCCGCGGCGGCGGTACGGATATGTTCCGCACCCGTCAAAGCACCCTGGACGGGCATCTGCCGTTCCTGGACGCGCAGTGGTCAGGCGGCTGTCGCAACGGTGCCGAGCTCTGGCGCCGCTTGAAGGGACAAGGCTTCAAGGGATCGCTGCGCGTGGTGGCGGAATGGACGACGCGACGGCGGCGTGCCGAGACTATCAGCCATCAACAATTGCAGAAGGTCCCCGCCGCCAGGACGATAGCGCAGCTGATGACGACGAAGCGCGACCACCTAACCAGGGCGGAGACCGTCACGCTTGCGGTCATCGAACAAAACGTTCCTATGCTGGCCGATGCCCAAGCTCTCGTTGGCCGCTTCCACGCGATGATCCGAAGGAAGGCCGAGATCGAGCTCGAACCTTGGATTGAAGAATCCAAGCGGAGCCTCATTGCCTCGTTCGCGAATGGAATCGCCAACGATAAGGGCGCGGTGCACGCCGCTATTACGCAACCATGGTCCAATGGCCAAGTGGAAGCGCAGATCACTAAGCTCAAGCTGGTCAAACGGCAGATGTACGGGCGCGCTAAGCTCGATCTCCTTCAGGCAAGGCTGATTGGCGCGCCATAAAAACAATCACGATTATCGAATATGCGTCAGAGCCAAAATTGGACGCCGATGAGGGGGCAAATTGCAAACGATGACGTAATTGCGGTCGGCGCTCGTGGCATGCAAGCCGCATTATCGTCGAGCCCTCGCAATCACCTGATTCGAAGGAGCTCCCATGAAGCAGTACGTCGGGCTGGACGTCTCACAGAGAGAAACCGCCGTATGCGTTGTCAACGAGACTGGCCAAGTAATCTTCGAAGGAAAAGCCAAGTCTAATCCTGGTGCCTTGACCGACCTGCTTCGCAACATGCGCCTCAATCCGAGCGTATCGGCTTCGAGACCGGTGCGATGGCGAGTTGGCTATGGCATGAACTCCGCAGGGTTGAGCTTCCGGTGGTCTGCATCGACGCTCGGCATGCGCACGCAGCTTTGTCGGTCCGTATGAACAAGAGCGGTCAGAATGATGCGCGAGGCCTTGCAGAACTGGTGCGAGTGGGATGGTATCGAGAGGTCAAGGTCAAAAGTGAGGAAAGCCAAAAGATCCGAGCGATCCTTGTCGCCAGATCTCGGCTAGTGTCGATGCGCCGAGACATTGAGAACCAGATTCGTGGCTTGATCAAGGAATCTGGATTACTATTCCCTCGCGCGATCGGCCAACAGTTCCGCAACCAGGTCAGCGAATTCTTAGGCGCTGATCATTTACTCCTCAACGTGATATCGCCGCTGCTCTCGATCCATGAGAACATCTGTCGAGAACAGGAAAAGTTCGACAACGAGGTCCGCCAGTTGGCGAAGCTGGACGAGACGACGCGGCGACTGATGACGGTCCCGGGTGTCGGCGTCGTCACGGCCCTAACGTTCCGCCACACGATCGATGATCCCTCGCGCTTCCGATCGGCGTCGACAGTCGGCGCTTACCTCGGCCTTACGCCGCGACGTAGCCAATCCGGCGAAACCGACACCAACGGAAAGATATCTCGACGGGGCGACCGGCTTCTCCGAACTTACTTGTTCGAGGCCGCCACTGTCCTTCTTTCTCGAACCAAAAAGTGGTCTTCTCTAAAGGCCTGAGGCATGAAGCTCGCCAACCGGATCGGCATGAAGAAGGCAAAGGTCGCAATTGCCCGAAAGATCGCCGTGATTCTCCACTGCATCTGGGTCGATGGCACATCGTTCGACTGGGTCCAGCCGAAGCCAATCTAATATTTGCTCGCAAGTTCCTGGTCCGGTCCGCCGGACTGGCGATGTCCCGCTGGGACGGTGGTTGTGGTGACCTCGGTCAATCGGCTGGTGGCGGTTCGCCCGCACTCCGCTGCAGACGTTGAGGCGCCCGATCCGGACATCATCATGAGGCGCTCGCGACCTCGGAAAGGACCATGACCCCATCTACGACATCAACCCAACTCGCTGAAGCCGCCAACGATGTCGATTGCCAATCCCGCTAGGCAATCGTCTCGCCATCCGCGATCGCTCCGTCTCCGCAACCTGACCAGCTCCGACGGAGCAATCGCTACGGGCGTGTCACTGGAGAGAGGAAGAATGGTAACTTGACAACAAACCGCAATTAAAGGGCCGATCTCCTCCAGAAGAATGTTCAAGGCGCTCGGGCCTTCTAAGCACGCGATCGGCCATACCGGAAGGGCGGCAAAAGCACTGGGTGAAGAGGTCAAGAACCGGATCATCCCGCAGTACACCGGGAGCTTTGATCGGGCGAGCCTTTGCGGCGCTCGGGTTTCGGAGGACTCTCTCGAACGCGAGGCAATCTGCACGTCTTTGCGCCCGATGATCCGAGCTGGACGCCATCGACCTTCCAACGTCAAAACCCGCGTGAAAAAGTCCGGAATGCCGAATGGGCTGCTCACGTTGAGAGACGCCCCCCGTTTTAGAGACGTTGCGGACTAGGCACGGTACTGCATTTGGCCCCGAATTCGATCAATCCGGGCTAGAACCTTCTCTCGTGACGATAGCTGTCGATTTCAAATATATGATTTAATTCGTTTAAAAATGTGATCGACATACATTCAGCCTCGTGCCTACTTCAGGGCGCGACGAGGTTCTCGGGTTATGGTCGGTCCCAGACAGCGTTCGGTCCCATCCCGTCGTGCTGCATTGTTTTCCGTGTGGACACGCGAAGCTGAAAGTTGCTGCGGTGCAGGTCCGGTTGTGGTCCCAAAGCGGACTCCAGCGCATCGCGCTGCCCCTGAGGGAGTAGCGAAGCCTCGAATAGCCTTGGAGCAACTTATGGGCGCACTTTCGTGACCGAGCCCGTTAACATAGTTAAATTGATTTGCCGGTTTTTCCCGATAGTTTTTTTGCGCAGGGGAGAACATTCATGCGAAGCTCTCGCGCAATCCTTTATGCCCAACGACTTAGCGAACTCACGTCTCAGCTCTCAGAATTGGAAGATCTTCGAGGTCTGGTCGAAGAAGCAGAGCGCAGCGCCCGCGGTGTGCCCCCAATACGCTTGACACATCCTGCTTCGCGCCGCCTTCGAACTCGTGAACCAGGCGTCCTGTCTGTCCGCCTCCGTCGCCGCGCGCCACCAAGCTGGAATGCAGGCGCTATCAGCCCCTGACAACGACAACCAAGTCAATCGGACTTTGCTGGAGCCATTCCCCGACGGATGGTGGGCTTCCTCCTAAACCTCTCCAAGCGCTCGCCTTCACTCCTGCTGAGAAGGAGGGGCGAGAGCCAGGGAAGCGCCAGCAATGATAAGCGACTTCGCACGTTGATACGCAGTAAGCGCGAAGCCGATACCCTTGCTTCAGAATTCGAATGAACGTGCGAAAGAAGCCTCCGGCTTGGACGGAGGTTTCGGATGGGATTGGACAGCAAAAAGGACGTCCATTTGGACGGCTCAACGAGGGGATCGGTGAGCCGGCTGGAGGTTCTTGAAGGACCATCGGGGCGCCGCGTACGTTCGGAAGCTGAGAGAGCTCGGATCGTCGCCGAGAGTCTGTTACCCGGTGCCCAGGTGTCCGAGGTGGCGCGCAAGCACGGAGCGACGCGCTGGCAAATCTACGATTGGCGGCGGCGGTTTCGACAGCGAGGCATGTTGCCGCCGCGCGAGGTATCGCAGCCGACATTCGCGCCGCTAGTCGTGGAAGGTGCGTTGGAGGAGCGTCAGGTTCCGGCGATCAAGCTTGAGATCGCGATCGGCGATGTCGTGCTGCGGACGGACACAGCCATAGATGGCGAGCAGCTGTCCCGTGTGATCCGCGCGATGCGAGCGTCACGATGATCG
>NZ_JADPIQ010000063.1:0-40698 GCF_023073015.1 Bradyrhizobium sp. 87 | reverse complement strand
CCAGATCTAGACCTATCCGAACGACCTGCATAACATCCTCCTTCGCTGCAGTTGACGCTTGAGATTCCACCGCCGCAAGGGCGGGGTCCATACCATTGGTCCCGTGTCCCGCATTTTTCTTCGCTGCTTGAGACGCGGTCGCCCTCTAACTCCTGCCGTACCGGCCTTGATCGTAGGCCTGCAGGATGCGGACAAACTCGGCCATGCTGGATCGATCCCGATCGGTGACAACCGCAACTTGAGCATTGGAGGCAGGCCGGCTCCCTTGCCGGAACCGGATTAAGAGATCGGCGATGCTTATCATGGGGGGATCTCCGCAACCATGGAAGCAAACAGTAATCACTGGCAACATGCGGCTCGATGAGGGGAAAGAGCGGTCGAGCATTACGTGGCCGCCCTTGTCCTGCAACTGCCTGCTCGCGGGCGGGTTCCGTTGCTGTTCGCTCCGTATCATCTGGTAGCACCGAGCGCTTAGTTGTTGCCATTGCGCGAGGGTATGAAGTGACCCTACCGAGGTATAGGTCGACCAGACCTCGGTTCAATTCCATATGAGTGCACACAAAAAAGAAGGCCGCCTGCGTTGCCACAAGCGGCCCAAGTCTAGGGAGGAAACGCCCAAGGTGGGCAGCGATAGCTGGGAGGGCCACCGCACGCCTTATAGATAGGACGATCGCGATTGGTGGCTCAATTGAACCTACGTACGGGTCAGGCATCCAAACGGAGTAAGGGATCTATACGAAGGAGGCGCCCTTTAAAGCGGACCGCTTACGCGAGACGAGCGCCCTCACTTTTAGCTCATTACGCCGAGCATCGACCGCGGCATTGAACGCTATCTCGACGTCGCACGCGATCGGATAGCGCGCGGCTCCCACCTGCTATCGGTCTCTCGAATTGCCGTGCCGTCTGCACGCGACAATTGCGGCCACTCCAAGTATACAAATCGGAGCCGCTCAGCTCTGGTCGCCTTGCGGGCATCAAAACAATAACTGGAGGTAATTTGTGAAATCGTCTCCGGTGTGATGCGATACTCATCGGCTTGTAGGAGCCCCAGTGGCACGAACTTTCTTCGGGAGCGCGAGCAATCCCGGCCTGCAGGTTGAGTTCGAGGAGATCGGAATTTGACTCTGAACTTCACTGCGTACAGCAATCCTGGTAATTTCGTGCGTATCGCCGCGAGGCTGCTGCCTTGGCTTTGGGGTTCGACGGCGTTCGCCTTCGCAGTTGGTCTGCTTGGAACATTCGCCGCGCCACCCGACTACCAGCAAGGCGAGACGGTGCGCATCATGTACATCCACGTTCCTGCCGCGTGGACAGCGATGCTTGCCTACACGTTCATGGCGGTATTTGCGCTCGGATCCTTAGTTTGGCGTCATCCACTTTCCGATGCAGCACAAAAGGCGGCTGCGCCGCTTGGCGCGGCTTTCACCTTTATCTGCCTCGTCACAGGCTCCCTTTGGGGTAAACCGATGTGGGGCGCATATTGGGTTTGGGACGCCCGGCTCACCTCCGTGTTGGTTCTGTTTCTGATCTATCTCGGTCTGATCGCGCTCTGGCAGACGATCGAGGACCCGAACAGGGCGGCACGAGCAGTTTCGATCATGACCTTGGTTGGGTTCATCAACATCCCAATCGTGAAATTTTCGGTTGATTGGTGGAACACTCTCCACCAGCCGGCATCGGTATTTCGGATGGAGGGCTCGGCGATTGTTGGCACCATGCTATGGCCGCTAATTGTGATGGCGCTCGCATACACGCTTTTGTTCGTGACTCTCCACGTAATGGCCGTCCGTAACGAAATCATGCGACGCCGAATCCGGCGGCTTGCGATCACGATGGCGGCTGCGGGCGAACCTGCGATGGCTTGCATGCTGCCTGTCGAAATGGCGTCCTGAGCAAAATGATGCAGCATAGCGGGTTCATCACAGCGACTTTTCTGGTGACGGGCACCATGCTTGCCGGGATGATCGCGGCGGTTCTCATCGACTATCGCGTTCAGCGCCGTACCTTGCGTCGTCTGCAACTTCGTCACTCCGATCCGCGCGGCCGCGTATGAGCAACATCCGAACTTCGATTCACCTCCGCTCAAGCGCCATGGCCCGTCGCCGCGCACTGGCCCGCCTGTGGCTGATTATCCCGCTTCTAGTTTTCGTCGGAATTGCGGCGTTACTCCTGGTGCGGCTCGGCGCCGGAGACCCGTCACTCGTGCCCTCCGCTGTGATCGGCAGGCCGGCACCGCAGTTTGCGCTGGAGCCGCTGGAGGGGCTTCGCACGCCTGGTCCACCCGGCTTGTCGGGCGCCGATCTGCGGAAGGGGCACGTGACAATTGTGAACGTGTTCGCATCATGGTGTATCGAGTGCCGGGAAGAACAAGGGGCTCTGATGGCGTTGGCGAGCGACCGGATGCTGCAGCGACAGGGGGTGACGCTTACCGGCATCGTCTACAAAGACGATCCCAGAAACGCGCTAGCCTATCTCGCCGCGAATGGGAACCCCTTCGCACAAGTCGGCATTGACCGGTCCGGCCGAACGGGCATCGATTTCGGCGTCTATGGCGTCCCCGAGACCTATGTGGTCAAGGGGGATGGCACAATCGCCTACAAGCTGGTTGGAGGCATCTCGGACGCAAGTCGACCAGCTCTGATGGCGGCAATTGCCGGGGCAGAGCGTCCATGACGACTGCCTTGCAAGTCCATTTACATCATTCGGGAGTGGCCGATCGGACCATGGGAGCGGCACACATAGAAGCAGTCCGATTTTCAAGCGCGCCGGATACCCGAAAACGTGGTGCGTTACGGATTGGCGAATACGGACGGAGGCCTTGAACGTGCTCTGGGCCGTCTTCGCAATGATGACGTTTGCAATCGTGCTGGCGCTGGCCCGGTCGCTCTCCGAGCGGCGTGAGAGCTTTGGCGGTCACGATTCCGACGTGGCCTTCTATCGCGGCCTTCTGGCCGAGGCGGATGATGACGTCCGCTGCGGACTCGTAGGGCCCGAGGATGCCATGGCCACGCGTGCCGAGATCGGGCGCCGGCTGCTTGCATCACTCGACTCCGCGTCGGAGAGCCGGCCGCATGCGTGGCCGCGCTGGCAGCCGAGACGCACTGCCGCGGCCTTGACGATCGCCCTAGTGCTGCCACTCGTCGCTCTCGCGTCTTATCTCAAGGTCGGCGCTCCCAACCAGCCTGATATGCCGATCGCATCGAGGCGCACGGGTGAGGACTTCACTCTCGCTGCCGCGATTTCCGAAGTCGAGACGCGTCTGAAGGGCGACCCCAACGATGGCCGCGGATTCCAGGTTGTTGCACCAATTTACCTGCGCATGGGAAGGTTTCAGGATGCGGCGCATGCGTACAGGGCGGCGCTACGGCTGCTCGGCGAAAATGCGGAGGAGCGTGCGTCTCTTGGGCAGGCGCTGACGATGGCTGCCGACGGCGTTGTGACTGCAGAAGCACGCGGTGCCATTGACCAAGCACTCGTGGATGATCCCAAACAGCCTCTGGCCCGATTCTTCCATGCGCTCGCAGTAGAGCAAGATGGCGACACAGATCGGGCGAGACAACTTTGGGAGGCGCTGGAGGCCGATACGCCAGCTGGCGCCCCGTGGATGGATGCCGTCCGCCAACACCTGGATAAGTCTTCTAGGCCAACTCAATCAAAAGCAGAAGCCGGCCGAAGCCGGACTGAAATCGCGGCCCTTCCACCGGAGCAGCGGAGAGACGCGATCCGCGGGATGGTGGGAGGACTGGCCGAGAAGCTTTCGAAGGATGGCCATGACCTTCAGGGATGGCTGCAACTGATTAGGTCCTACGTCGTATTGGGTGAACGCCAGAAAGCCGAGGCGGCCGTCGCAAGTGCGCGCGCCCAGTTAGCAGAAGATGCGCAAGCGCCAGAGCGCATCGATGAACTCGTCAGTCAGCTAGGTTTGAAGAGGTAGACTTTGACCAGAAAGGGCAGGCGCATCGCTATCATCAGCGCAGCAGGCTTCACCTTGGCCATCGCGGTTGGGCTCATCCTGTTTGCGTTGCGTGACAGCATCGTCTTCTTCTACGGGCCGACCGAGATGGCCGAAAAGGCGCCGCCGCGAGGAACCCGTCTGCGCATCGGTGGCCTGGTGAAACCTGGCTCACTTACCTATGGTGGATCGTCGACTGTCGTCTTCGCGGTGACCGACCTGAAGTACGACATCCAGGTCAGCTACACCGGATTGCTGCCGGATCTCTTCCGTGAAGGACAAGGCGTCGTGGCCGAGGGCACGGTGGAGGGACCGGGCGTCTTTCATGCGGATACCGTGTTCGCCAAACACGACGAGCGATACATGCCCAAGGACGTAGCCGACAAACTCAAGCAATCAGGCATTTGGCAGAACGAAAATGCGCGTGGCCGCAATAGCGCGGCCTTCCACGAAACACCACAACGGGACGGACCGAAAGGATGATCGTCGAAACCGGACATTACGCGCTCGCTCTGGCTCTCGCCGTCGCGCTGCTTCAGTCAGTTCTGCCGCTGTGGGGGACCCGCAGTGGCGATTCTGAGCTGACTTCCATTGCGGTCCCAGCTGCAATCACCCAGTTCCTGCTGTTGGGCTATGCCTTCGCGGCCCTGACTTACGCTCATGTGGTGTCCGACTTCAGTCTCGTGACAGTCGCCGAGAACTCGCTCACGACCAAACCACTCGTGTACAAACTCGCCGGCGTCTGGGGCAATCACGAAGGATCCATGCTGCTTTGGGTTCTGATCCTTGCGGCCTTCGGAGCGGCAGTTGCGATTCTCGGGCGCGGCATGGCAAAGGAATTGCGCGCCAATACACTAACGGTCCAAGGCTGGATCTCCTTTGCCTTCCTCTGCTTCATCCTGTTCACCTCCGATCCCTTCGTTCGACGGTTTCCGGCGCCCTTTGAAGGCCAGGATCTCAATCCGCTGCTTCAAGATGCGGGCCTTGCAATACACCCACCGCTCCTCTACCTCGGTTATGTCGGCTCCTCGATCGTGTTCTCGTTCGCGGTGGCGGCGCTGATCAGCGGACGGTTGGACGCCGCTTGGGCCCGCTACGTTCGGCCTTGGATTCTGATTTCCTGGATCTTTCTAACGCTTGGCATAGCCATGGGCTCGTACTGGGCCTATTACACCCTCGGCTGGGGCGGGTTCTGGTTCTGGGATCCGGTCGAAAACGCATCACTCATGCCCTGGCTTGCGGGTACCGCGCTCCTGCATTCGGCCGCCGTTATGGAGAAACGCGAAGCCCTCAAGATCTGGACACTGTTCCTGGCGATACTTACATTCTCGCTATCGCTGCTCGGCACCTTCCTGGTGCGTTCAGGGGTGCTGACCTCCGTTCATTCGTTTGCCAGCGACCCGACGCGCGGCGTCTTCATCCTGATCATCCTGAGCACGTTCGTCGGCGGTTCCCTCGCGCTTTATGCTTGGCGTGCGCCTTCCCTGAGCGAACGTGGTCTGTTCGCGCCCGTTTCACGCGAGAGCGCGCTCGCAGTCAACAACCTGCTGCTCACCGCCTGCTGCGCTACGGTCCTGACTGGCACGCTCTATCCGCTCGCGCTTGAGGCTCTGACCGGGGACAAGATTTCGGTCGGTGCACCGTTTTTCAATTTGACCCTCGGTCCGCTACTAGCGTTGATCGTTCTGCTGATGCCGATCGGTCAGTCGCTCGCCTGGAAGCGTGGCGACCTGCTCGGCGCAGCGCAGCGGGCGACGGTTGCAGCCTTGGGGGGCCTCGTGGGCGCACTTGTGCTCGTTGCCGTCATCCGAGGCGGCCCCGTCCTCGCCACGGTTGGCCTCGGCCTCGCCGTCTACCTCATAGTCGGTTCGTTCGCCGATGTGATGTCGCGTATCTGGGCACGTGGGCAGCCTATTCGAGTGATGCTGGCCCGCGCGGTCGGGCTGCCGCGCTCCGCCTGGGGTGCTGCTATCGCTCACGCTGGCCTTGGCGTGACACTTATGGGCTTGGCGGCGACCGGTTGGGGCGTGGAGCGGATCGCGACCGTCAAGCTAGGCCAGGGGATCGATCTCGGGCCTTATCAAGCGACTATCGAAAATCTACAATCGCGACAGGGCCCGAACTACTCCGAAGTCCTGGCCTACACGGTCATAAGCCGGGGCGGCGCGGCCGTGGCCACCGTCGAGCCCGCCAAGCGCAGTTTTCCCGTACGACAGACTACCGTGAGCGAGGCAGGCATCGTGACGCTGGGTTTTGGCCAGATCTACATTTCGCTTGGGGACCAGCACGCGGATGGTTCGATCGATGCGCGCATGTTTTGGAAGCCGCTTGTGACGGCCATCTGGATAGGCGGCGTCATCATGGCGTTTGGAGGGATCGTGTCGTTGTCTGATAGACGCCTCAGAATCGGCTTCGCGCGCCGCGCGGTTCGCGTCCGCGCCGCAGCTAACCCCGCAGCAGCGCCGCAGGCCGCCGAATGACTCCGCTTCGTCGCATTCTTCTGCTTTCGATCGTGTCCGCAGGCCTCGCGCCTGGCTTGGCCAGGGCGGTGCAGCCAGATGAGGTCCTGCCCAACCCGAACCTTGAGGCGCGCGCGCGCGATATTTCCGCCGGACTGCGCTGCCTGGTTTGCCAAAACCAGTCGATCGACGATTCGAAAGCAGAGTTCGCGCGTGATCTCCGACTGCTGGTGCGCGAACGCCTTAACCTCGGCGAGAGCGACGAGCAGGTCCGCGACTTTCTGGTGGAGCGTTATGGGAACTTTATCCTGCTGAGACCACCGCTCGACTTGGAAACCACCTTCCTCTGGGGAATGCCGGCTTTGGTGCTCGCAGCGGGCGGGATCGCTCTCCTGTTCAGATTGCGACGCCTGCAACCTACGCCGGCGGCGCCCCTGAGCCAAGCCGAGCGGGATCGGCTCGCGGCCTTGTTAGACGCGGATACTCCGCTATAGGCATTGCCCGATGATCAAGTCGTCTTAGCTTGGGAAGCGTGCGGAGTCGTTCCGCGACGGCTCGCTCACAAGCAAACCCTTCGCTGCATGCGCTTGTCATTCTCCCGCCCCGCGAAGTGCCGCGGCTGCAGCGATTGGGGCGAGAGCGACGGATGCAAGTCCCAGAGCGCAGAGAACAAGGAACGGTGTCAGAACGGGCGCTGTGCCACTCTGCGCCGCGGAGACACCGAAGATCAGCACTGGTACGGCTAGCGGTACAACGAGGATCGAAAGCAGAAGACCACCCCGCCGCAGCGTGACGGTAAGCGCTGCACCGATCGCTCCCAGGAAGGTGAAAGTTGGCGTACCCACCAACAAGGTCGCTGCTACCGCCCAGAGCGCCGAGCCGTCCAAGTCCAACATCAGGCCAAACAACGGCGAGAGCAGAACGAGCGGTAGCCCTGTAACAAACCAGTGGGCCATGCACTTCACCAGAACAATGAGTTCTAGCGGCGTCGGCGACAGCAACATCTGGTCCAGCGAACCGTCCTCGTGGTCCGCCTGGAACAGACGGTCAAGGCCCAATAGACTCGCGAGGAGCGCCGCTATCCACAGAATGGCCGGACCGATGCGCGACAGCAAGCGCAGGTCAGGTCCAATCGCGAAAGGCACCACAGTTACGAGACTGAGGAAGAAGACCAGGCCAAGAACTCCGCCTCCGCCGATGCGACGCGCCAGCGTGACGTCGCGAAGAAAAACGACGAGGAGAATACGGATCATGGCCCCCATCCCGCGTCGCCATTGCGTCGAGACCGTTCCGGGGAAATCGGAAAAGCGGCGTGACCTCTTCTCTCCCGACCTTGAGACAGACGGCTATAAGGATGCCGGCCGCGCCTCAGCGGGAAGACACTCACCTCGCTCCGAGCCTGACTTGGATTGTTCCCGGCAGACCGAGTGGTTCGTGGGTGGCGGCGAGCATCAATCCTCCGCTTCCGAGATGGTCCGCGACAATAGTCTTGAGCAAGGCTCGTGCGTGCCGGTCTAGCGCCGTTAGCGGCTCGTCGAGCAGCCATAGAGGGCGATCGGCAACCAGGAGCCGGGCCAATGCGACACGGCGACGCTGCCCCGCAGAGAGATAGCCAACGGGCAGATCGAGAACGTGGGCTAACTCCAGACGCTCCAGCGCGTCTAACGGGGTTAGCCGACCTCGGCCCAAAATTCCCAGGCCGATCTCGAGGTTTTCGCGGGCGGTCAACGCTGATTTCAGCCCGTCGAGATGACCCACGTAGTGGAGGCGCTCTGCCAAGGGCGCTGAATCCATGGCTTCGGACTCCACCAGTGACATGCGACCAGATCCCAATGGCAAGAAACCGGCGATAGCGCGCAAAAGAGTGGATTTGCCCACGCCATTGGGACCCGTCACTTCGGCAAGTTGGCCCGAGCCCAGTTGCAAATACACTCCACCTAACACCACGCGCTCGCCGCGCGCGACGGACAGATCCTCGATCAAGAGATGACACCGCTGCGTGATATCCATTTTTATTTCCGGTTGCCCGTTGTCTCGCTCGGATCGCTTTCGCACTCCGGGTTGGAGGGCTTATCGAAATGAACGATTCTGGATCAGCATGTTCGAACGAAGGGCGGCGCCGTTGGAGAGAACCGCCCAACAGGATGACGAAGGTCAATTCTTCGAGGCTGCCCACCAGAAGAATACGAGCCCTATTGTGATCGTAAGCGGCAAGATCTGCCACGCGATGACCCATGCAACGTAGCAGCGTGATAGAAGGGGTGGATTGGGTCGCATCACATCTTTTAACCGAAAGCGTGTCGAAAAGGGGCGGGTCTCTCCTCAAACGGCCTTCTTTGGCTGGTCCGTCGTCCCAACTTGGCTGCCCCGGCCGCAACCTGGGAGGCGCGAGGCCTTCCCAGCGCGGTCCGCGCCCGCCGGGTAGCCGATGCCCCTCCCATGCACAACGTTGGGGGAGGCGGTTGCGAAGGGGGCGCTCCCAAGCACGGCTCTCAGGCAAGAGAGAGGGCCTCCCAAGTCTCCGCGAGCGCAGCTGCGAGTTCCGCTATGTGGCTATCGCCGTGATATGGCGAGGGCGTGATGCGGAGACGCTCGGTCCCACGGGGAACGGTCGGATAGTTGATCGGCTGGATGTAAATGGCGTGGCGCTCTAGAAGACGATCGGCTGCCGCCTTACACAATTCCGCATCGCCGACAATCACAGGCACGATGTGGGTGTCGGTCGGGAAGACCGGAAGCCCGGCGGCTTTGAGCGCCCGCTTCGTTGCAGCGGCTTGCCGTTGGTGTGCTTCGCGCTCGGCAGACGAGTGCTTCAGGTAACGAACGGACGCACGGGCTGCGGCGGCAATTGGTGGAGGGAGTGCCGTCGTGAAGATGAATCCGGGCGCGAAGCTGCGCACCGCGTCGCAGATCGACCGCGACGCCGCGATATAGCCGCCAACGCAGCCGAATCCCTTGGCGAGGGTACCCTCGATCACGGTCACGCGGTGCATCACGCCATCACGCTCGCTGATCCCGGCACCGTGACCGCCATAGAGGCCAACCGCGTGAACCTCATCGAGGTAGGTCATCGCGCCATACCGGTCCGCGAGGTCGCAGATGGCGCCGATCGGCGCCACATCGCCATCCATCGAGTATACGGACTCGAACACGACAAGCTTGGGGCGGTCCCCTGCCTCGCGCAGCAACGACTCAAGGTGACCGAGATCGTTGTGCCGGAAAATCCGCTTTTCGCAATTTGATTGGCGGACGCCTTCGATAATCGAATTGTGGTTATCTGCATCAGATAATACCACGCAGCCTGGGATCAGCTTACCGATCGTCGAGATGCTGGCCTGATTCGATACGTACCCGGAGGTAAAGACGAGGCTCGCTTCCTTGCCATGCAGATCAGCGAGCTCGCCCTCCAAATCAACCAAGGGGGAATTATTGCCGGCGATGTTGCGCGTTCCACCCGCTCCTGCGCCGCAGCGGTGAGCTGCTGCGGTCAGTGCACTCACGACTTCCGGGTGCTGTCCCATACCGAGATAGTCATTCGAGCACCAAACCGTGATTTCCCTAACAGTTCCGTCAGACCGGCGCCATTTGGCGGCTGGGAAGCGGCCGGAGATCCGTTCGATGTCGGCGAAGACGCGATAACGTTGCTCCCCGTGCAGGCGCTCAAGACAGCCGTGGAAATGACGCTCGTAAGCTTCGGCCGCACAATTGTGATCGTCCGCAGCGAACGTCCCGGTGGGCGGCGTCAATGCTCGTTCCCCCGGCACTACGTCCACACACAAACGTCTGCTACTGACGTTTCCGTGTGGCCGATGCCTTGCTTGCCAACTCGCTGGTACGTCCAGATCGTCCATCTCAATCTCTCCTGACCGTCCGTCGACCGTAGCTCATCATGCATTCGCACTCGTATTAGTTATAGTTTGCATGAGGTCAGGTTATGGTCGGGTGCCGCCTGAGCCAGCTTGCAACTGGCCCGCCTGCGTCCATTTCGGCAAACCGCACGCCCGTTCTGGTGCAACTATCAGCGAGGCGGCTTTGCCGTCCTCTCCGTGACGGCGGCTAAATTGCAGAGCGTAGAGACGTGCCTTGCGTGAGGTCCGAATGCATACCTGTTCTACGATGCGGCCCTTTCCATAACGACGGTATGGTCCGCCTTTTTGTATGGTGGCAAGCCGATGAGCAACCAGGATCGTGGTGCGTCAGTCGTTGTGCGATCAGCGCCTACTCCAACTCGCTCGTTCCCGAGTCGAGCGTGGAAGCCGCCGTTCACGATCGCGCGGGCGATAGCGAGGCGCTGGCGTTGACCGATTGAGAGAGTCACTCCGCGCCTGCCGACCGACGTGTCGTATCCTTCTGACGCCGGCGCGTGGTGAAACAATCAGCTGCCGCTTTGGGTCACGCCCTGCGCGCCTGGTCGATCAGGCCTCCCGCCGACAAAGCGGATCTGCTCGGCGATGCTGCCGGAGAAGATCCTCAGGCAAGAGGGCGAACTGCCGCCTGAGGTGTTGGAATCTCGCGTCGCGCGGTCAGTTGCCGGCGAAGCGGGTCGCATCAACATTCGTTTCCAGCGAAGCGCTTCTGTGCCTTCGTCCTTCGCGGCGTTGCACGATGCGCTCGGCGCGCAGATGCAAACGCCACTAGGGTCACGAGGTTGTCCTGAGCACCGGAATAGCATCAGTCCAGCGAGATCGGACTACACGGGCCGGATCAGCAAGCTGGGCAATGGTTCGTTGCGCATGGCACTCTACGATGTTGCCCAGATCATGGTACCAAGCCGCTCAGGGGGCTGTTCACAACTGAAGAGCTGGGCCGGTGCGGATCGCCAACATGAGCAAGGCCAAGGTGGGGCTCGCCGACCGACTAGAGGTGAGCATGCAAGGCATGCTTCCAAACGCAGGCTCTTGAGCTGGACAGGAAGCGCGAAACAGTTCGGGGCAGGCTACGCTACCAGGCCTACTCGAAACGAAGTGCTTTAGTTGGCCGATGGATCACAAGGCCGTACGCTTCGCGGTGAGTAACAATCGCGCGAATTAGATTGCCCAAGCGCGATCTCTCCAATCAATCGATTGTCACGCCGGTGACTCCGAATCATTTCGGCATGCGTTGCGCGGGCGAAACGCTCGTTATCGCCAACATAGATAGTTCGAGAGGACATCATTCCCGACGGGTATCAATTGCATGCCCCTTCGTTGCTTTCGCACATAGGCACGCACGTTTAATCTGACTTGTGCGTAGTTGATGAGACCGCCTGCGCACGAATGCCGCCACTACAGCATTCGGTGACATTATAGCTGGTCAGAGGAGAGAGATCATGAGACGCACAGTATTAGCACTATCCGCCGTCCTCGGTGCTAGCGCTATAGCGACCGCAGTCTTCGCACAGCAACCACAGCTACCACCACCCGACGATTGGCACGCCACCGGCCGGTATCTTCCTGAATACACGAAAGATGGCGAGCTTGTTCTGCCAAAGAACTTCCACGAATGGGTTTATGTCGGTTCACCACTGACGCCAAACTTCTTAAACCCCCCTCAAGCAAACTTCCCTGAATTTCACAACGTCTATATCGAGCCTGGTTCTTACGATATCTACAAGAAAACTGGTGTCTTCCCCGAAGGAACAATCTTCGTGAAAGAACTGCAGCTCATGCTGCCCGCCACTCATCCGGACGGTTCGAGAACTGAGCCATCTGGGAAAGGATTCTTCCCGGGAGCCTTCAACGGCGCGGATGTGACGGTCAAGGACAGCGAGAGATATAAGGCAACCGACGGCTGGGGCTACTACAACTTCAACCACCATGAACCCAAGGCAGCCACCGCGAAAGTCCGGCCAATCGAGGAATGCGCCTATTGCCACATTGCGAGTGCGAAACGGGATGACGTATGGACGCAGTTCTACGTGTTGCTCGACCAGGTGCCGGTGCCGCCTGGCCAGAACTCTTCTAAGAAAATGCCGCCCAGCCAGAATCCTTCGATTACAAAGTAGGAAACCCTGTGATGACATTTCTCAGAAGTGCGGCCGTGGCGTCCGCGTCCTTCATCGTAGTTACGGTCGGGTGTCTTGTTTCGCAGCCCGTAGCCAGCCAGCCCGCCCCTGCGCAGGAACAACTTGTTGATGCGGCAGGCAACATGCATATCCCGAAGAACTACCGAACCACCTACGAATTCCTTGGGAGTTGGTCTGTCGCAGGTGACAAAGGCGCTAAGCAAATTCACGTCGTCTACGCTTCGCCCGGAACTGCGGCAAGCTATCGCACAACGGGCGAATTTCCCCAAGGTTCGATCCTGGTGAAGGAGGTTTACGACGCGGCCACTTCGGATATGACGACTGGAACGGTCAGCCATCAAGAACTTCTCAAAGGATGGTTCATGATGGTGAAGGACAGTAAGAACAGCCACCCCGATAATAAGTTGTGGGGCAACGGCTGGGGCTGGTCTTGGTTCGACGCGGGCGATCCCGTGAAAACGACCTCAACGAACTTTCGCTCGGATTGCCTGGGCTGCCACATCCCAGCCAAGGCGACTGACTGGATCTATGTCCATGGCTATCCCGGACTAAAGAAGTGACGGATCGTTAGCCACGGCCGCTTGGATGTCGTGGGTAAGACCAGATGCGTGGGTAATACCAGACTGGATGCAGAAAAAGGTAGGGTCATGAAGCACAGTAAAAAGTTCAGCAGATGCATTTGTGGATCGATGATGATCTTTCTTCTGTCGTTTTCGGCACCCCAAGGGAGTCTAGCAGCCGGTCCGGTAACCTACAAAAAAATCACCAAGCAATTCCTCACGTCGGGCAAAGTGGACCTTGTACGGGAGGTGGTGACCCTGCCGCTCCATCGCGGCCGCCTTGCCTCGGGAGAAACTGTTTGGTTCGTGCTCACCGACGTAAGTGACTACGCTACTTCGAAAGACATGGGGCTCACATGGGCGCCGAGTCTCGCTAAGGCAAAAGACTTGACGAGCACACGGGTTGCGGAAATGGATGAGTCGGGTAACTTCACGTTCAAATCGGGCCGGGTCGATTTCTCACCGTCACAAACGTTGGTGGGGGGGGAGGCGCCCCATTTTTTTCCGCCTAGGACGGCCCGAGCCGGATCTGTCGGGGATGTGCACTACAGCCCATTGGCTCGGGTGGCTAATCGCAAGGACATTGTCTTCAACGCTCCAGTCATCGCTTTTAATGTCGAGCCCGCGAAACTCGCGTTCTGCAACGGCAGTCCTGATTACTCTGTCGTGACGGACTCCGTGGCGAGCATCTGTCCTGACAAAGGTACCGTTGACTTGAAACTCCGGTCTGGCTTCGCAAACGGCAAACACCTGCGTTATCTTAGTTTTGACGCAAACTCCGAGGAGTCGGCGACCCTCGAGTCGTCTACCTTTGCGCCTGCGGAAAGCGACATTCTTCAGAGCGGCGCGATTGAGGTGATCTATACGATTGTGAACGGCAAGATGGGTGAGAACGATCCGAACCGCCAGGGGCTCGACAGTGCCATCAACGGAGAGGGCCCCTCGCTCGACATCCTCGCGCACTTCAAGGAGATCAGCGCCGGATACTCTCCGATGTGGGACGTACGACTCGCCGAGTGGACCCAGGAGGCTATCTCGAAGGATCAACGGAAACTGATCACTGACGGCGACGATCTCGAAGCAAAAAGTGCGTCAGGTTTGCTGGTGAGTCCTGCGGGCGGGCCCGTGAAGACGACGGGGAATTTGGTGAATTGTCCGGTCGTAGGCTTCACCGATGAATAACCTCTTGCCCACATAACTGCCGATTCCCTGCGGCAGCGGCGCGTCTCGCGTCGCCGCTCTGCCCTTGACGTCCCCAAGTTTTTTCAGTTTTGAGTTCGCTCTTGCCGGCAAATTGGCCCGGTGGGCGGTGCGAGCGACGGGAGCTGGCGCGGAGCCTTTCGGGTAGCGCAGCGCCAGATCCCGGCGCGGGCGGCAGGTCATGGCGAACTCGGACGGGTTCTCCATCCGAGCCGCGAATGCAGGCGGCGTGCGTGAGCAATCGCCCTCAGGCGCTGGCGGCGGTTAGCAGCGTCAGCCTGGGTTGTCTGATATCTCATGGTCATGCGGCAGCAGCCGCTTTACGCGCCCGCCGTTCGCTCATCCCGTGAGCATCCACCAGATGAGCGACAGCTTTCCGCTTCCCCGCGAGCGTCACCATTTCCTTCCCAGGAGATCCTTCAATGCCGCATTGTCAACATGGCGTCAGCCAGAAGCCGCTTCAGCTTCGTGTTCGCTTCCCTGTTGCCGTCTCGCTTTTCTATGCATTGCGCGCGGCCATGGCCCCGCGCCGTCACGCAAGAGCGGCCCCGCAAAACGGCCTAATTTTACTCACCAACCACGCCGAAGCGCGTGTAAAGCGAAAACGGGTTGGCCATCCACTCTCAGACGTCGTCGAATATCTGCTGCATCCCAGCTTTCGGTAGGGACGCGGATTTGGGCCTAGGGTGCCGTCCATCTCGACCCTTTGCGCTCTGGCTCCGCAGCCGATTTCCAGAGCACCTGGCAAGCGCAGGAGCCTCGAAGTAGCTGACGTGCACGACGGACGGGTCGGTTCGACCAGTTGAGACTTCAGCGTCATCGTCCCGTGCTGGCCGTTGGGGGTCTGCCACTTACGCGGCCCCGACCAGCCCTTAGGCTGCTCATGTTACATCCGAGCTCGATCAGCTCAGCGACCTCCCCGGCCCGGGAGCAACCAAGTTAGCGACTGCTCGGGTCGACATGCGCGCGCTATTAGACTTCGTCCATTGCCAGCCCGCGTGATCATGCCGCGACGAGGACGCTGCAGCCGCGCCTCAGTGTCTTCTACTAGGCATTGAACAGGAATGTGAACCGCTCATCGAATGGCCGTAGTCCGTCAGATCAGCGAGAGCGATCGCCACAAAAAACAGGTCGCGTATGTGAGGTGCCAGTTTCGCAGAGCGCATCGGTCATCGACTGCGTCCGTTGCGCCCGCGACGGAAATCGGTTCTCAGTCCTACTCGTTCGTGTGCCGGACTATCGCTAGAACCGCTCAAGGCCACTGAGCACGAGCGCCGATTGGAACGGATGCGCAAAGGCAGTTGCAAGTCCTCACGATGAATTCAAACGGGCCATTCAACGCGCACAGACTCGCGCACGCCAAACGTCATGGAATGATCCAGGGCCGAGAATCTGAGGCCTTGCCCGGCCCTCCAAACCTCACCACCTTGTCGCGTTCTGAGCGACTTCGCGGGAGCGGCGAGAGCACTTTGCAAACGCTTACGACACACCGGCCGCGGGGCTGCGCGCGCGCCGCAGGCCACCGACAACGCAATCGCCCGTCAGGCGGCGTTCCTGCGCGGCAACTTCCATTGTGGACGAACACGATGGCAAGTGTAGCCGTTCGGATAGCGTTCCAGGTAATCCTGGTGCTCTGGCTCTGCCTCCCAGAAATCGCCAGCGGGCGAAAGCTCGGTCAGCACTTTGCCCGGCCACAGCCCTGAGGCCTCGACGTCGGCAATGGTCTCCTGTGCGACGCGGTGCTGATCCTCGTTTATGTAGAAAATCGCCGACCTGTAGCTTGCACCCTGGTCGTTTCCCTGCCGGTTGAGAGTCGTCGGATCGTGGATCTGGAAGAAGAACTCAAGCAGGTCGCGGAAGCTAGTCTGGCTCGAATCGAACCTGATCTCGATCGCTTCCGCGTGTGTGCCGTGGTGGCGGTACGTGGCATTCTCGACGTCGCCGCCGGAGTAGCCGACCCGCGTTGAGATCACACCGGGCAGGCGCCGCACCAGCTGCTGCATCCCCCAGAAGCAACCGCCTGCCAGGATCGCGCGTTCTGTAGTCCCTGCCATTTTCAGGCCTCCTGCTTTGCAAAGAACCTCACGTACTCGCCGAATCGCTCACACCCCAATTGGTCGCGGTGGATTACGCGAAGGGGGGCCGAGTTGACGCAGTATCTCAGCCCTTCCTTTTGGCAAGGCCCCGTCAGGTAAAACATGGCCGAGGTGGCTGTCTCCGTGCTTGGAGCGGACCTCTGTCTCCGTGTATGCCTGCGAGCTGTCACCGTTCTCGAGGACACTTGCGGCCTCGAGATGCCGCTTTTCGTTTCGAGCGCGGCGCAATCATGAACATCGCCGGTCATGTCAGCGCTCCCGGCATGAAGCAGCGAATGTGCGGTTGGTCGGTCATCTGAAAACCGGAGCTGTACCACACCCATACCAACGTGCTATGGTCCAAGTTCGGCTCGGTAACGAGGGCATCGTCGGGAACATCAACCCACTCGGTATCGCCCTTCTTCATGTCCTGACCGTTGGAGGCGGATCTGTAGAGGTCGGCGGTCTTGGGCACCATAACACTGTAATGGCTTTCCTTTTTATTTTGAGTGGTCCATTCGACATCCCGCAGATGTAGGGCGTCGGAGCCATCACAGCAGGGGCCAGACTTACTACGGAGCTTCGCAAACCACGGGTTCAGCTCCGGGTGCATTGCATCATGGCCGTTGGAAGATGGCAGGTTCATCGTCAACATTAGGGCGCTCGCGAGCACGCACCTGACGATCAGGTAACAAGCCGAAATGAGAGGACCGCAGTTCTCTTCGGGGGTAACACTCGACACTACGGTCCCCTTCATCCGGGGTTCCCAAAACCGGCTCCTTTGGATTGGGGCCGTCGGGGTGAAGTCAGTCTTGGGTGTGTCAACCATCCAATCACTCGGCCATACTCAAGAACGACTCACCGGGATAGTGCAGAAGCGAGCGGAAAAAGCCGACGTTCTGGTAGAGTGAAGTCAGGACCGCTGCTTGCATTCCGCTTTCGCGTCGACCAAGAAACGGCGTGCGCAATGGGCACAAGACGACTTCAAGGGCGTGAAGTTCACTTCGGGCTTTGGCGGGCGCTCGCGCTTTCCGTGAAACTCGGTCATCCCGTTTCGCTGTCGAGCTCGTCGAAGCATGCGAAGAGCGGCTCGCTGGAAAGGTCGACGCAGAGACCAGACTACCTGTTGTCCCAGGATTTGTTCCAGAAGGGAGCGCTCGATCCGATCAGTCTGCGTCTCACGATACTGCTCGGCAGTCAACTTCGAGACCGCTTCGGGGTTGTTCCTGTAGGTCGGCATTCGCCGTACTCCGTGGTGTGCTACATTGAAGATATGTACCGGGTCGTCGTCCGTCCAATCACCTCCGGCTATCGAAACGATGCCATGAGGATCGACATTGGAGGTGTTTCAATCTGCAAGGTCCTAGGAGGCGGGTCTGAGACTGCTGCAACAGGACTTTGAATCGGGCTACGGCGAAGGCGTGTACCCGGGACTGCGGTACGGCGTCACCGGGCGGAAGTCTTTACGGAAAGCGAATCCAGCCCGTTCGCGCGAGCGGTCGCCGGCGGCGACGTCGCCAGCTTCAACCTTTACCGGCCGAGGTCGGGTGAGGCTCTTTGCGTCCTGCGAAATACCAGCCAGGCGCGTTTGTTCTCGGGCATCTCCCCAGGGAGCGGAGAGCATCGACCCGCCGAGGAGAGTTGAAACGCATGGAAAGCTGCACTCGAGACCGCAGTTGACGTTTTTCGCTTCAGCCGGGCACGGCGACTTAGGATCGCTCCCGTCTGCGGTGAAGTGGCGGTCACCGCCGCGCTCCATCGTGATCCTGACGGCCTTCGCGCTCGCTTCTGATTCCGTGTAGCTCGCCACGAGCGCCTCGAGAGATAAGCGATCGACTCTCGTCACTCACACTGTTCGCTCGACGCGGGGCACGCCAGCAAACTTCTCCAGTGCCGGTTGGGAGTCCGGCCTGTTGCTTCTGCATCCGAGCTGATCGTCTCGCTCGGGGAGGACGTCGGCTGTCGGCGCCAGGTACCGGGGAGCGCCCTCGCGGAGACCGCCACGAAGCTCCACGGCTCACCAAACGCGATCAGAACGTGGCAGTTGCCTGGCCGCGTCGACCTCGCGGTCGAGCGGAAGGGGTGCTAGCTGCGAGGAAGACAAGGCGGGACGTCTCGGAGGCATGGAGCCGGCCGAGCAAACCCTGCTCGTCGACCTCAGACGAACGCGCCGCTCACGTCGGCTTCAGGATATCGATGAGCCCACCGACGGTTGCGCTCCTGACTCCAGGGCAACGGATAGCGGACGCGGTCGCCGCGGTCATGGGATCGTGGACCTTCATCATCGTCCAGAGCGTGATCCTGTGCGTCTGGACATCGGCCAACCTGGTGGGCGCGATCAGGCGCTCGGATCCTTACCCGCTCACTCTTCTCAATCTCGCGCTTTCGTGCCAGGCGGCCGACGCCGCGCCAGTCATCATGATGAGCCACAACCGGCGGCAGGACATCGGTCGCGACGCGGCGAAGAACGAGTACCGGATCAACGTGAAGGCGGAGCTCGAGATAGAGTTGTTGCATGAGAAGATCGACCAAGCGTGAAATCCTCAAGCTAACGGAGGCAGTCAGGATGCTGACCGTGCTGTTGGAGGAGCCGGCGTCGGGTGCACGCGAGTCCGATGCGGAAGGCGGAGGGCGGTCATAACCAGCGACTATCGACTTCATGGCGTGATGTCATTTTTCATTCGCCGCGCGGAAGTGCATAACGGTACCTTGCTCATCCGGCGCACGGCCGCTTAGCGGGCTCACGCGGCTCTCGCCCGCAGAGAGCAGCCATACGCGAATGACTGAAGCGGTTCTCGCAACCGGGCGATGGCAGAGCTGCGCGATGGTCGAGATCCCGGAGGACGCCGCTATGAAGAGCTTCTTTCGCATCCGTATCCGAAACGTCCGGCTCCACCCAGGGACAGCATGTTTCCGTGCGGCTGATGGGGCCAACGGCTACACTGCCGTGCTTAGATCCTCGATCGACCGGGCAATTCTACGTCGAGAATCGACTGCGTCGCAGCACTCTAGGAGCGAGATACGAGTATGTTTTCAGTGATTTTTGAGATGCTCCCCAACAAAGAGAGCCGGGATGACTATTTCGACAACGCCAAGAGGCTGCACCCCGAGCTGGAGCAGGTCGATGGTTTCGTCGACAATATCCGATACAAGAGCCTGATTCGCGAGGGCTGGATCCTTTCGCTTTCAAACTGGCGGGACGAGAAGTCGCTTGTCCGCTGGCGCTCCCGCCGGCGTCATCATGAGGTTCAGCAGAAGGGCCGCGAGGAAATCCTCGCGGACTATCACCTGCGCGTCGGCCAGATCACTGCCGACAATCGGGTGCCGACGGGGTACGCAGTCACTGAGCAAAGGCTCGATGAGACCGAAGTCGGGGAGGGAACGACGGTGACGCTTATCAACGCGACTCGCCCCGGGGAGTGGAAGCAAACCGACAACCCCTACGATTGCGCCGAGTGGCTCGGCCTGAACCCGTGGGCTCCCGACACCACGTCCTGGGACATCTTCGAGGCCGTACTTACGCCCGGCGACCTGATTCTGCTCATATCCTGGAAGGACGCCGGTGCAGCGCGGGCCTACGAGGACGCTTACGCGCCGAATGAGACGGCACGGGTTCGGACAGTGCGGATCGTACGCGATTATGGCAAATACGACCGTCGCGAGGCACCTCAGTACTATGCAGAGGCCCAGGGCGGTAAGACCCTCTACGCCTGAGACCGCTCCGTCGTGAAGGCCGACCTGCTGCGAATTAGACCGTGCGTCAGCGAAGTCGCGAGCCGCGGAGCAGCCAGCGTCGCTCTCGCGAGGTGACCGCGACGAACACGATCAAGGAGACCCGCCGAAATGAGGACGGCGTAGGCCGAGGCATCGCTGAAATCCGGGTTCTGCTAACGCGTCGCTCGTCTGGCTCCTCATCGTGTTCCGCTCGAACATCATAGCGGCCTCGTTGCGCTGGATTGGGCGATCCCTCGAAGCGTCCTTCTGTCGTCCAGTGGTGATCAGGGCTTACGTGCTCTCGTCGTCAGCGAGCGTGAGCCGGAGGCGCGCGGAAAGGTCCGTGTAAACCGATCGTGCACTGACCTGCTCTGGGTCGCCAGCTAAGACCCAAGTCAACTCTGAAAGGAAAGCACGATGACGAATTCGAACGATGACGGACCTCTCCGCCACAGCCTGAGGTGGCCGGAGACCGTGACGACGCTGGCACGCTTAACGGCCTGCCGGCGCATCGGTGTTCTCAATCGCGGCCCCGACAGCAGGGGCGCCACCGGGGAGGCGGCCCCGAGTTGCTAAGTGCTTCGCTCGCCGCATGCATGACGATGACCACACGGCTGCAGGCGCGAAGGCGGAAAATGCCGCTATCCGACGTCGCAGTAGCCGTGTCGTACCACCATGTCAGGGATGGCGGCTGCGACTGCTTCGAGCGCTCCACAAGCTCGAAGGAACGCCTGGCGACGAGGCCGCGCACAAGTGATGCAGGCTGCGAACATGTGTCTCGCCGGGCGGACGCTGGGCCTTAGCGCCGACATCCGCGCTAACCATAACGTCGGCATCGGGCCGGCGGCAAGCTATGACGACGACTTGAGCGAGCTTCCGATTCCGTACATCACCCCCGATTAGCGGGCCGCGAGATAGTCCGCGAGCACTACGGCGTTGTTGCGCTTGGTATCGTGCGCGCCGAAGAGCAGCGTGACTTTGCCCGTCAATGCAAGATTTGTCAGGTGCTCGACTGCGGCGCGATTGGCGCGGAGCTCCTCGAAGTATCGCTTGTGAAACTCGCGCCACCGGTTCCGGTCATGACCAAACCAGGTCCTGAGGCCGCCGCTCGGAGCGATGTCCTTCAGCCACACGTCCACGCTGGCATGCTCCTTCGTGAGTCCGCGCGGCCAAATGCGATCGACGAGCACCCTCGTGCCGTCCGAGCCCTCGGGCAGCTCGTACACTCGTTTAACACCAAGGCGACAGGAGTGTCGAGACATTGGTTTCTCCAGTCCTCTCCTCCGTAAAGGAGGGCAACTCGCATTAGGTGGCCTTCGCGGGACTGACCTCGGGAAAATCGATCGGGGTTTGCACCGCATTGTTGATGAAGTTCGTCAACAAGAACTGAGCAGTCAGCGCGATCATCTCGACGATGTTGGCGTCTGTCCACCCCGCATCCCTGACGGCCGTAAACTGGGCGTCGGAAACTTTGCCGCGCGTCTCGATGAGCGCTTTCGCGAAGGCGACCGCAGCCTGGCGCTTGGGATCGGTTGATCGGCCCTCCCTGTTCAACTCGATTTCGTCCGCTGGGATTTTGGCTAGATTGCCCGCCATAAAGCTGTGCGCGGCCAGGCAGTAGTCGCACCCGTCCGCCTCAGACACCGCCAGCGCGATCCCGTCTCTCGTCTTGATGTCCAGCGTCTTCGCAAGTGATGCCATCAGGGTAGCCCAGCCGGAGAGCACGTTCGGGCTGATCGACATGAGGCGGTGCAGGTTGGGCACGAAGCCCAGCATCTTTTCGACGTTGTCGAGGATCGGCTTGGAGCCCACCGGAGCGTCCTCGCGTTTCGGAATGGAAATGCGTGGCATTTGATCCTCCATTAGACCGCCAACGATTATTCGGTTGGTGACGAAGCAACCAACGCCGACGTTTCAGCTACCGGTAGCGACCGGACTGCCTCGAAGACTAGGACGCGTCGCACCGCGGCGCTCATGCTTGTTGATCATGCAGTCCATAACGGCAGGTCATCGGCCGAGCGCCGATCGGGCACTGATGTCGCAGTCCCAGACTTCGTGCTCAGCTGCTCGCCGCGCCGACCGGGGTGGAACCGGCGGCTCTGAACGCCCCCATCTAGCCTTCCAGTCTAAGATGCAGTACCTGACCGGATCGAGCGCTTGCTCGAGCTCGCGGAAGCGGGCGTGATGTGCTGCGGGCACTTTAAGCCGCAGCAAGACCCCGTGATCAACCTTCGCTGTTGCCAAGTGACGCGACGCGCCGCGCCAGATCGGCGTCGTGTTTCAACTCTCTCGATTCCGCGAGCGCTTTAGATCTCGAGACGCCGGCGGTTGGGCTAGTCCATCAACATGACGGCGGCACCGTCGTTGGCCCCGCCATTGCCGATCCTGTACTGCGCGTCAGCCCTTTGCATCCGTTACTGTTGTTCAGGCATGCCGGCACGTGATATGGACCGCGGCGGCGCTCGCCTCGGTCACCGCTTTGATGGCTCTGGCACCGGGCTCGGAAATGATCCTTCAGAGCATCAGTGGGCGAATTGACCCCCGCGCTCGCTGCGCGGGCGGTGCGCATACGTCGCACGAAACCGCGCAGCCTTTCCTAAACCCGCGGTGAGACCGGGGGACATGCCCGAGAACAAACGCGACAACCTTCTCGGCCGGTACTTCGCAGGACGCAAAGAGCCTAACCCGACCTCAGCCGGACTGAAGCAGACGCCGCCGGCGACCGCTCGCGCAAACTCATGGCATCGTTTCGATAGCTGGAGGTGATTGGACGGTCGACGACCCGGTACATATCTTCAATGTAGCACACCACGGAGTACGGCGGATGCCGACCTACAGGAACACCGCCGAAGCGGTCTCGAAGTTGACTCCGAGCAGTATCGCGAGACGCAGACTGATGGGACCGAGCGTTCCCTTCTCCAACGAATACTGGGACAACAGGAAGTCTGGTCTCTACATCGACGTTTCCAGCGAGCCGCTATTCGCATGCTTCGACAAGCTCGACAGCGAAACGGGATGACCGAGTTTCATGGAAACATCGTCGCCCGCCAAAGCTTGAAGTGCACTTCACGCCTTCGAAGTCGTCTTCTCAGTATACCCAAAGCTTGAAGGACTACCGCGTGCGTACGAAACGTCCCAATGGCTCTGATCCGAGACCGTACCGGTTCCGGGCGAATGCCCGCCACTACTGGACCGATCGAGACAAACTCTTGCTAACTAGATAGGAGAACTATCATGACAAGACGTTCGCTTATGATCACAGCCACAAGCTGTTTCATTGCATTTGCACCGGCAGCATATGGGCGCTCGGCCTACGACGGCTCTTGGGATCTCGTCTTCGTGACGCAAAGGGGAACCTGCGATTCCAGTTACAGCTTTACTGTCGATGTGACCAACGGAATTGTCACGCATCCCAATCTCGTAAAATTTCGAGGTTACGTCGCAAGGTCCGGCGCGGTTCGCGCTTCGGTAACGGTCCAAGACAAAGTTGCCGCCGGTGCGGGCAAATTGTTCGCAACGTCCGGTCGGGGGACCTGGAGCGGCCACTCAGGAATGGCACGATGCTCGGGCTACTGGACCGCGCGCCGCAATTGAAGGACGCGACGGCGGGCACGCGACGGGGTGCGAGTGCGCGAATGCTGTTAACGCCAAGTCTTACGCAAAGGAGCATTTCCTCGGTGAACTGGAGACCGTAATGAAATGACAGTTCCCAGAATGCTAGTCGGCATCGCAGTCCTGCTCGGCCTGTTCTCAACCGGCCTCGACAGGACAATGCGGTTGGAGACGCCTCGGTCTATGAGCGCGCGCATTGGGTCGGGTGAATCTGCCCCCGTCGGTACTAATCGGCTAGCTCTAGTGATTGGCAATTCAACCTATCCCGATGCCGACTCTCCTCTTTCTCAAATGACACGCGATGCGGAAGGTTTGACAAATGCTCTTCGCAAAGACGGTTTTCTGGTCGACGCCGTTGACAATGCGGCGCGTCTCGACATTACCCGCGCAATTGATCGTCTAACGGCAAAAGTACATTTGAACTCAATTGTGTTAGTGTATTTCGGAGGTTACGGTGTCCAATCTGACGGACAGAATTATCTGATTCCGGTCGATGCGAAGATCTGGACTGAAGAAGATGTCCGCCGACAAGGCGTAAGTATTGACCGCCTCCTTTCGCAACTCAAGTCTTCCGGAGCACGCGTACGGCTCGTAGTGATTGAGGCCTCGCGGCGTAACCCCTACGAGCGGCGCTTCAGGAATTACTCACACGGACTTGCGCCTATTCAAACGAGTGAAAACGCGCTCATCCTGAGCTCAGCGGCGCCTGGCCAAATGGTCGAAGACGTGGACGAACTACATAGCCAGCTGATGACCGCTCTTCTTGAGCGCATCGGGTCTTCGAAAGGAATCGAGGAGGTCTTCAACAACACGCGAAACGCCGTGGTGGCTGCTACCCAGGGCCAACAAATTCCAGCTGTGTCGTCTACGCTGACCGAGAACATTAACCTTTCGCCGATACGCGACGGTGCGCTGCCGTGTGCTCTGTCGGCTCCGCAGCTGGCCGCCGCCGCGAGTCATCAAACAGAGTTCTGCTGAGATCTAAGGATCAAGGGCTCGCTTTCCCTGGAGTGCGCCATTCACTGATCTCCGCGTTGTTTGGGACCTTCAACGCGCTCCGACGCCGTCCCGTATCGACGACGCCGCATCACCGGAGGTCTCTTGCGCTTCATGATCGTCTGCTCCTGCAATGTCCTCAGCGACCACGATGTTCGCCACGCCGTCAACACGGCCGATGACGCGCCGCGCAATGCCAAGCAGATCTATGACTGCCTTGGTTGTAGCCCTGAATGCGGCCGCTGCGCCCGCACCATCAAGACGATCATCAACGAGGCATACAGGGAATGTGCGCTAGCCTGTCAGGCCGGCTGCCCGCATAGCCAGATCATGGATGACGCGGGGGATGAGCCCAAAGTCGCGCCCGCAGCGCCCTGACTTCGGTGGATTTGCCGCTCGTTCGCGCCTGGAATGCCTGCTTGCTTGTTTTTTGCCAGAAGCATTCTAAACTCCTAGGCTCCAAGACCCGCCTCAACTGTTGGAGTTCATCATGCAGGGCGACCCCAAAGTCATCGAGTATCTGAACAAGGGATTGCGTCACGAGCTCACTGCCATCAACCAGTACTGGCTGCACTACCGGCTGCTGGCCAATTGGGGCCTCTCGGAGATGGCCAAGGTCTGGCGCAAGGAATCAATGGAGGAGATGCAGCACGCCGATCGCATCACCGACCGTGTAATATTCCTAGACGGCTTTCCCAACATGCAGATACTCGATCCCTTGCGGATCGGCCAAAACGTCAACGAAATCATCGAGTGCGATCTCGCCGCCGAGATGAGCGCGCGTGCGCTGTACCAAGAGGCGGCGACGCATTGTCATTCCGTGAAGGATTATGTCACCCGCGACTTGTTCGAGAACCTGATGACGGACGAGGAACACCACATCGATTTCCTCGAGACGCAGCTTGATTTGATCAACCGGATCGGGATCGAGCTTTACACCCAGAATCATGTCGGTGAGCTCAAGAGCGAAGAGCACTGAAATTTACGTCGATAGTCTCTTCTGCCAGTCCTAAGTTCGCGTTCTGCGCCTGCTTTACCTCCGCGTAGGCTGCGAGCGGTTGCTTCAGCTCACTGGTCCTGCTGGCGGAAAGGAGAGAACCGGTCCAGGGCCCCCTCCGTGACGTTTGCGCGTTCACGGAACGTGAGTACATGGCGATGCAAGTGCCATTGGCACTCAGTGGTGGAAAATCGCTGCTCAGCCGGACCAAATTCATCGGGCCGGCCGAGTCTTTCGGTCAGAGATGGTGAAGGCGGGATCGAACAGTATCCGCTCGGCAAATTTTCGCAAAAGACAGGGGATGGCGTGGAAAGTTCCGGCTAGCGCTACGCTCAAGAGCGATGGATTGCTTCCCGAGCTAACCGACAAGACGTGGACTTGGTCGGCCATCTCTGTAGCCGCTTTTCGCGAGAAGGTCATTGAGAGTCTTCGGCTCGGATCCGCGCCGTTGACAATAAGGTGTGCGACACGACCAGCTAGCGTGTTGGCTTTGCTCCACGGCGCTGCTCGGGATTGAGTTCACCAAGATTTGTTGCGGCTGTCGGCAGGCTCGGCTCCTTCAGAGAGAATTGGAAGCCACGCTGGAGGACAACGCTCCGCTAGCCTTAACCGCTCTGCGAAGGCGTGATCTGCGTCCGATGGCAACGAACCGCGGTGTGCCACCGGTGCGGTAGTGGGCCATGGTGGTGGTAAGGCCCCCCCGCGACGAATGGCATCGTGGGCGACAGGTCCGGGCGGTAGCGCTAATGGTCAAAGGGCAACTTGTCGCGCGCATTGAGGTAGGCCCCCTCGATGCAGTCTGGACTGCGGTGTTTCCGAGGTCCTCATTTGCGGGGATCGTGAGCCAAACCCTGGAGAATTGGAAGTCGGTGCGAGTGGGTAGCCACCGCACCAACACTGAAAGAAGAGAGAAGCCTGTGGCGCGCGGCGAGTTCCTCGTGAGAGGCGAACGTTCCTTTTCCCCGAGCTTCGATCCAGTAGGGCTCGAGTTCGTGGGCAGACTGTCCTGCGATGCTTGCGCATGGCTATACTCCCAATTCTAATTGGGGCGGGTGTATGGCGGCGCTTCGGCCTCACGACCGCACTCGCGGCACCAATGTCATTGCCATGGAGTGGACCGGTAAAGCTATGATCGTCTCGATAACCGCTTTAGGTTATCCAGATAGGCACGTGGAACACCTTTTCGGTGGCCGAGAGTTCTGGTCTGGTGAGGTGTTGCAGAGGGCAGCGCTGCGCGCCCGCGGTGGCGCCAAGCGTCTCTCTCGATCCGATAACGGTCGGCTATCGACTCCATGGCAAGAGGTGATTTTCCTTTTGATCGACATGGATTCAATCTTCGAGCCATGGTCGCCGGCCCTCGGGTAAGAGCCGAAATCGGCCTTCCGTTGAACAGTCGCAAGCCAAGAGGTCCGACATGCAGATCAAAGAGACAACCGGCGTTTCATTCCCCGGCGCGGTCGAAAGCCCGCCGCTGGAGGACGTCGTCGTGCTCAAGGACCGCGCCGGGCTTGCGTTTGGAGTGCAGCGTGCGAGCAACGCAAGCGTGCGGGGCGCACGCGATGACGGTAGCGGCCTCATCGCGTCCAGGTACGTTGAGATCCCGCTCGTCGGGTCCGACGGCAAGGTCTCGGGGATTTTGTGCCGCACCAGTCCGCGGCCCGACACCGGAGGGGCGGTCGCGGCTGGCGAGCGGGCAGGGATGAGGGCAGCGGACCTGAAGCAGTTCGTCCACGACATCAATAACCTTCTCGCCGTTATCGAGAGCGGACTGCAGCTGCTGGAGTGCCAGAGCGAAGCCGCGCACCGAAAGGCCACCGCCGACAAAATGCAGGAGGCGATCACGCGAGGCGCGTTGCGTTCGCGGCAGCTCCTCGACGCTGCGCGACCGCGCCCCAAGTCGACCGATGAGTTCGTCTCAGGCAGTCGCCTCGCAGCAATAGCGGGCACGCTTGACCGGGCGTTGCGTCCGGATATCACGGTCCGCACGGAGATTGCCTCTGATTTATGGAACTTCAACGCTGATCCGGAAGAACTGTACTTTGCGCTACTCAATCTCTGTCGAAACTCGGCCGATGCCATGCCGGACCTCGGCGTGATCACCGTCGCGGCGCGGAACGTCGAACCTTCCTCCGGCGCGGCCGCGGCATTCATTGAGATCATCGTCGCCGACGACGGGGAGGGCATGCCTGAGGAGGTCCTTTCGCAGGCATTCACCCCGTATCTCTCCACAAAACCCATGGACAGCGGCACCGGTCTCGGGCTCCCCCAGGTCCAGCGCTTCGCCGAAGGCCGCGGCGGCGCGATCAGTATAGAGAGCAAGCAGGGTTTAGGCACCTTGGTGCGCCTCTTCCTCCCGCGCGTACACGCGGCTGGGCTCCCCAGCAGCATCGTCGGCACGAAAATAGCCTACGCGCCGTCACCTGACGGCGGTGTATTCCACGTCATCAAACCGGCGACAGCTGCGCCGACGTCGTAGCCGGCGCGAACACCCGACCGTTCAGTGATGCAGCTCATGATCCCCCCGGGCCGTCTCGACCGTCCGGTCGACCAAGAGACGGACCACGTGCTCGGCGCCGTGGATGCTGAGATCTCGCTCGTCGAGTACGGCAGCTACGCCTGTCCGCACTGCAGGGCTGCCAACGAGCGCATCGCGCAAGCACGCGACCAACTTGGCAACCGCGTCTGCTATGCCTTCCGCCACAAGCCGCTCGCGGACAACAGCATTTCCTTTCGGGCCGCCGAGCTCGCTGAGCATGCTCAGACGCCCGAGGCGTTCTGGTCCGCGCACATCAAGCTGATGACGAGGTCGATGCAGCTCACAGAGGACGACCTCGTCGCGGTGGCCGCGGACCTCGGTGTGAGCGCCGATTTCTCGCTTGGCAACAGCGACGCCTTACGGCGCGCGAGGGCGAGGGTGGAGGCGGACGTCGCAAGCGCACGCGCAAGCGGGGTGAGAATCACGCCAACCTTCTACATCAACCGTCGACGCTATGACGGACCTTGGGACGAGAGCTCTCTCGTCGACGCGATGCTTGGCACGCTTGGCCACCGCGTCCGTACGGCAGCCCTGGAGTTCGCGAGCTGGGGCCCGTCCGCCGGCATTTTGCTAGTCCTCGCGACCTTGACGGCCATCGTCTTGACGAACTCGCCGATCCGGCCGGCATTCGAGGCGCTCTGGCGCCAGGAGTTGGGCGTGAGCTTGGGTGACGCGGCCTTTCAGATGCCCATCCTCCGTTGGGTCAACGACGGCCTGCTGACGGTGTTCTTCCTCGTCGTGGGGTTGGAAGTGAAGCGTGAGATGACAGTTGGCCACCTCGCAAGCCGCCGCTCCGCGGCGCTTCCGATCGCCGCCGCGCTCGGCGGGATGGTCGTGCCGGCGCTTCTCTATGCGCTGGTCATCCCTGCGGGGCCGTGGTCGCACGGGTGGGGAATTCCGATGGCGACCGACACTGCGTTCGCGATTGCCTTGATCGCCGTGATGGGCGCCCGCGTTCCTGTTGGGCTGCGGATCTTCCTTACCGCGGCGGCCATCGTTGACGACATCGGTGCGATCGTCGTCGTCGCCGTGTTCTACTCCGGCGATAACCAACTGGGCTACTTGGCCGCGGCCGCGGCCGTGGTCGTCGCGCTGGCGCTGCTGAGCCGGTCGAAAGTCTACCTTCTCTCGCCTTATGCTCTCTTAGGCGTCGCGTTGTGGGCGTTCGTCTACGCGGGCGGCCTCCACGCGACGGTGGCTGGCGTGGTACTGGCGCTATTCGTTCCGACGCGCCCGCCTGCCAACCTGGCTGCCCTGATCACGCAGGCCAGCACGATCATTGCCTCCGAGGCCCAGCACGAGGGCGAGGTTCTCAGGCACGGCCCCTCCACCCCGGCGCTGCACGCGCTCGAAGCGATCTACGACCGACTTGAATCGCCCGCCGACCGGCTGCTGCGACACGCCGGCGCGCGGTCGAGCTACGCAGTGCTCCCGATCTTCGCACTGGCGAATGCGGGTGTGGCAATCAACCCCGGCGTCTTCGTTGGGCATAACTGGCTCATGGCCGCGATCATTGCGGGCCTCACCATAGGAAAGCCGGTCGGCATTTTCCTCGCGGCCGCTGCGGCCGTGCGCGCTGACATAGCCGTGAAGCCGGCGGAGTACACCTGGCGGCAGTTGGCCGGGGCGGGATCCCTGGCTGGGATCGGCTTCACGATGTCGCTCTTCATCGCCGGGCAAGCGTTTCCAAGCGCCACTGACTTCTCGGCCGCCAAGATTGCCGTGTTCGCTGCGTCAATTCTTTCCGCCGTCGTTGGGATTGCCCTGCTCTGGGGAGCTCCGCGCAAAGAGCTTATCGAAGAGGCGCGGCAGAGCACCGGCATGCAAGTGTCGAACTCCGCGGGTGCTTATGCGGAATCGCGGATATTTTTGGATGATTCTACCCATGGAAATGAGAGTCGCAGTCGCTGACGGCCAACTCCGCGAGACATCATCGATTCCGTCGGTTGTATCCCGCCGTCGAGGACACCAACGCGCTGAGGTATCGCAGCGAACCGTCACATCTGCAGGAGGTTGACCATGGCTCAGGTATATTTTCACTGTTCGAACACGAAGACGGTTTTCGTCGATCGCCGCGGCGCTGTGGTGGACGATCTTGCTGAGGCACGCGATCACGCAACCCGTGTCGTCCAATCCTTAACCCGCGAGCGAAGTCTCGAGGATTGGCGTGACTGGGTCCTGCATGTCAGCGACGACAGCGGCGATGAGCTCTTCGTAGTGCCCTTCACCTCCGTGCTCGGCAAGCCGAATTGAGGGCGCATATATCAGACGGCTGGAGGCCCGCGACTCGTCAGCCTCGTCGGGGTCGGGTCAACAAAGTGCACACCTTACTGGCCGCCTCCGTCAGGCCCGACGGAACGGCTCCGGATCGGGTGGGAAACGCAGCGCTTGAGACCGGCATCGCGAGCTTGTCAAGTTGCTACCGAACTATGTGACTTCTCGGACGTCTTGGACAATAATTGATCATCGAGCGCGTGCGGCGTGCCGAAGTGGAAAACAAGATATAGCCGCACAAAACATCGGCCCCAAGACGGCGGGAGGCCCTCGAGTGGCCGAGGCTGATGTGTTAGAGGCTCGCTACTCGGGACAGCGACATCTCATCAGCGAACCGCATCTGCGATCTCGCGGGGAATAGCGCAACTCGCCGCCATGACAGCCGACACGCACATTGTGCGGGCGGTGATCCTGAGAAATGCAGGAAAGCGCAGGAACTCCTGTCGCCGAGCACGGCATTTAGGGTGCACGCGCTTAGGATAAGCTGGAGCAACCTCCCATTTTGTCCAACAGCCATTAAACCGAAGACACTGAGCTTTTCTATGCCGATACTGCTCATCGCAGGCTAGAATTAGACCAACGTATGATCAGGCCATTCCGATTGTGGAATGCGATCCTCCCTCAGCACGATAACGCGATACAAGCGTGCCATGGCCTAAGAAATCGTTCTGAGATAGCAGTGAGTCCAACGGCTCAGTGCCGAGAGTCGCAACGGAACCGGACCCGCGAGCCGGCAGTTGCAAGAAGAGGTCGGCGGCGTAGCGCCCGTCGGCCTTTTCTCGGCTCGCTTCCGATCACTGAAGGGTCCCAATTATGGATAGCTCGGATAACAACGACCGGTAAGAAGAGGCTCCTGAATCACAAACACTGAATGGCGCCGGTTCCGGGAGGTCGCAATGCAACAGATCTATCTCACGATTACTGTTAGCAGTCTCACGTTGCTGGTCGCCGTGTATTTGCTCGCCGTCGTGCTTCTGTGAAACGGTCGAATCGAGATTGCCGTTCGCGCATCATCATCTGGCGGACCATCACATCTTGAAGCCGACAGGTCTCGGAACCAGTAAGGTCGAGCTAGAACGTCCATCGCATGTAGGTGCTATCGTTCGCATGAGGAGCGTAGCGCGGCCAGACGGAAGTGGATGAACGTCCCTCCCAGAATGACATCCGAGCTTGCCGGCGAGTTCATGCAGCGGCTCAACGCAGGGGAGACGCTTCGAAGGATCACGTCTGGCGACAAGCGATGCGGCCCTGCATTGGTCACCCTCAGCGTTTCAGGAAGCATTGCGAGCTGCACCCCGAGTGGGCTGACGAGGCGAGGCGGCTTGCCAAGGCCAATGAGCAAGCCGCGGCGCAAGTCCGAGTAACCGTAACGTGGAGGCTCGCGATACAGCGGTCGGCTGACAATCGCCGAACAGCGGAAAGATGCAAGAACGGCCATATCCGGACGATGGACAGTACATTTTATGAGCAGCATCTGGGTTACCTCGTCAGACGCTGCAAGGATTGTATGAAGACCCGTCATCAACTGCTTATGCCCAGCGCAGAACAGGTGAGATCTTCCATCTCAGTGCTTCATGAGGGCGGAACGCTGAGTTCGGGTCTAACGTCGCAAATACAGCAAACGATGAGGAATTTCATGAAGGCGACTCCCAACCTGGGTACTCGGCTGCGTAACCTCTCCGATAAGAATGCGTTCGCAAAGCGGAGCGCTGCTCAGAGGGCCAGGCGTCGGTTTGCTGCGGCGTCATTGACCCGAAACGAGGGTGAAGATGCCTACGAAGCGGTACGGCAAGCTACCGCCCATTTTTCTAAGTACGAGCGCGGAGACGTCATGTCTCGGATGTTTGTTGCGATAGCGGAGGGGCGCCTCAGGTTGAGTGACGTGAGAGCGCGTGTAGACGAATTCTTGGCTGATCAGCGGCATAGACCTCGGGTCTACGGCGATTACAGCCTGAACAGCCCGGTAGGTGACGAGGACGGCGTGACGTGGCTCGACTCCAAGACGGATGCGGACCGCCTTTGGGCGTAGGCGCTGGGGCCGCAGGACACGCCTTCCGGCGCCTGCGGCCGTCCCACGATCGGCGCCCCCTCTCACGCCGGCGGCTTCCCTTGGAATTGGATGTTGCATTTCTTCTGAATGCTCGCCTGCTCGATCGCTCGATCGCGACCATTTGGCCTTTCATGTTGGCGAGCTCCGCGGCAGTCTGTTTGTCACCGCCGACAAAAAATGCGGCTGGCCAGAACACGACGATAGCAGCCGCGGTGACCAAGCCGTCTTTCGACCGCTGGCTGTCTTGGGCGCCGGAAAGTGCGGCCGCTCGCTGCGAAATACCCTGAGCCTCAAGCCCCAGCTGCTGGCAGTTGTAGGATTGGTATACGACCGGCGAAACGTACGACGGCGCGATATCTGACGATGCTGACGCACAGCCAGCCAACGCGGCGCCAAGCGCCACGATTCATAAATTACGCATTTGAAAAGCCCCCCGGCCAAAAACAACAGGGCGCACTGAACCTCAACCACTGCGCGAGATCAATAGGTTGCGCGCGTAAATTGCCGCAACTTGGGAAAAATAGCAGGAGCGTCACACTTAGCGCAAACACGACGCGCCAAGCCTCGTCCATTGGTGCCTTGCAGCAAAACGACCCTCGCGGGGGGCACGCGGAGGCCGCTGTTGGAGCTCCAAGCCCCCGGGGAAGGCCTGAAGCAACTTGAGTAATGGGGGAGCGCAGGATGGTTCCTGCCTGAATAAATAGAGGTCAGGTTTCCCGCTCTGGGGTAGCTTGACGAGCAAGGCGGCGAGACCCGCCGTTGTGATCCGATACGTCGCGGCCGTGCTCCCGCGCTCGATCCAGCCCTTGGAGACCATATTTAAGACGGTGCGCTTGCCGGTAGGCTCAAGAGCTCTCGGCGTTAGCTCACGTCCCGCGCGCAGCTTCTGCAACGCATCTCGCTCCGCGCTGGTCGGCAGATGGCTCGCCCGGGGTGGCATCTATTTTTAGCCTTTAACGCTCGCCGCATCAGCGTCCGAATAGCTTGATGTCGGCTCCTATACACCGGGCCCTTCTTTTTGCGGTAGGCATTCTTAGCCGACGATCAGCCACGTCACCCCGGCGATCGTGCCGTAAAAGCCCGTGAGTGCAATAAGCACGAAAGCTCGCTCGATCTTGTCCATTGAATTTCCCCCGCAAGAAAGCCAATCGGAAAAGACAAAGGTTACTCCCGCTCAGGGTCAATTCAAGCGCTGTTGTCAAGTTGCGGCAGCCTCGGGACTGTGGATAACGGGGAAATTCCACACCATCTTGGTCGCACCTCGGCCTGAACAGCCACCCTAGCCTTGATCCATTTCACGTTCGTGCCTAGGCTTTGCGAGCGTCGCGCGGAAGTTGGCGAGATCGCAGAGCAGCTGGTCGCGCTCGGGATTCTGCGGAAGCGCGAGGGCTTTCGTTTCCGCGTGTTGGGCTTGCTTTTTTAGTTCGTCTAGCACCTGACTCATTTTTCTGCCTTCAGCCCGATCTCCACCAGGCCCGCGAATTGCCTCTGGCCGAGAGGGACGTTCTGCTAGGCTAGTCTCTTTTGGATTCCGTTTCTCGGTCCGCCGGGCCAGTATTCCGATCATGGCATCCGCTTCCATCGCAAAGTCGGCAATGTGGGAAACGGGACCAACACCAGTTTTCACAGCCACAAACCAACGTCCGGTTTTTGTTATTTGGGGAGCAAAGGAGGGGAACGACTTTGGGCGCTGCATGACTTGCCCGGCTCGTGAGTCGTCGGTCATTTCTTCTTCAGCCCGATCTCGACTAGGCGCTGCGGGAGACCTCTTCTGCTGCGGCTCAGTCGTCTACCCTCATAGCACACACCGGCCCGCCTCAGCGATAGGGCGGGCTTCTTGGCCATCCGCGACGACCCTTATTTTCGTTGCTCCTTCTCGTACTCTGCATGCCGTTCGTCAAACCATAGGCGAAACACGGTTTCCTGCATTGACCCTGGCTTGATCGCGAATGCACGACTCGCTGCCCGATAGCGCTCGACGTGGGTCGGGTACTTTTCGAAGATGTCCCTCAATTGAATCTCGGCGTCAGGGGCGTCCGGCATCGCGTGAGTATAGACCAGGATTCCTGCGCGTCAGAATCCAGGCAAAAAGGCCGGCCGGTTCACGCTGGCGGGCCACTGTGCTAGCACCGCGGGTGCCGTGCCGATCGTGCGGAACTTCGCGGCGTCGGTCGCAGGAGCAGCCTTTTACCCGTTCCTGCGACCTTCACTTTTGAGGCTCCTGCGCTCCGATCCTCAATTAAATCAGCCCTCGTTTCCAAACTCGCGAAGCGGTGGCTAAGGCCGGGGCGAATCGCGCTCCTTGAGCAGCTACGCCGCGAACCGCGGCCTCGGTCGGCCTTGATGCGCTCAGTTTCCGCTTCCTCTAATTGCGCGCCATAACCCACGATAAAGCCGCCTCAGTTGGCGGGCTCTTTCATGGCTGCAGGGCTATCACCTCGTACTCGAAGGCCAGGCCTGCCCCCCGGAGCGTCTCAAGCGTGTCTCTGCCGATAGCGATCGGCTATCGACTCCATGGCGAGAGGTGATTTGCCTTTGACCCGTCACGGACCCAATGTTCGAGCTACCTCGCGCGCCTCCTGTAAGGGCCAAAGTCGCGGTTCCGATTGCGTAGACCCCCGGTTGCAGAGTGCGTGCGACTCAGGCGTCGTCGGGAGACCGAAAATGGCAATCTCTTTGCAGGTTAGCTTCGCCTTGTGGGGAATGATCATTTGCGCGGGCCTGGAGATCGCCCAATGGGCAAGCTAAGGCGCGCCATCGCACCGAGTTTGCCTTTAGGTTCGCCTATGCTGACCATGTACCACCTCGCCACACAGGATCGAAGGTCCGGAGCGCGTCCAGGAAAGGGAATGAGATGCGTACACTGATAATCGCAGGCGTCGCGCTTGCATCGCTGGGCGCAGCTTGGGCCGATGACAGTACGGCAGAAAAGGCAAAGAAAACGGACAACTGCAGCTACATGCTTATGGACGGGCAGTTGGTGGATCTACCGGTTGGCGCAAACGTCTGCGTCCGCTCACCCGCGCCATATACCAACGAATACGCGCTGCTTCACTGTTATCCGCCCCTTCAAGAAATTGATCTCGTAACCCGTGGCGATTCCCGCTGTAGTGAAAAGTACGAACATCGCGAGCGGAAAAAGTAGGACCTGCAGCGGGAACTGGAGACCCGGGCTCCTAGGCAAACCGGGCCCGCCGCCGTGACCAGCGGGCCTGATGCCAAAGCGCGGGCTAGCCGTCTTGGCAGGGAACACCGAAGTTGTCACAAGCGAGAGCGAATGACTCTTTTGCTTTTGTATCCTCGAAGCAGAAGCGAGTGCCGACTTCAGCGCGATCGATCCACCAATCGACGTTATTACTTTCGTACGGTGCTCAGTCAGTTCGGCAATAAGCCTATCCTTCAATGGCCCTGCCGCAGTCTGCTTCGGACGGCGGCGCGCGTTGGCACGCGCGACCTCGATTGGGCAAAGGGCGGCAAGTCTCTGCAGATGCAGCTGGTGGCATTCCTCGCTCGGGCATCACGCGGCGCGGCGGCAATAACGATCGTCTATCAACTCTATGGCGAGAGGTGATTTCCCTCTCCGGCGTTGCAAGGTCATTCTCGTCGGGTGGTGGATAGTCATCTTCAAAGCGAACAGGAGCTACCGTGACTATTCAAGTCCGCGGCCTCGCGATTGCGCTCGCAATTGCTGTTCCTATCGCGGTGGCTGCAACGGCCGAATCGTCTGCTGCTCCGATCAATTGCACGTCGATCAAGGCGGCGGTACCAGCCGCGACGGCGGACGTGCGCTATCGGGTGCGGCGAGGTTATCCTACTGATAATTCGTACCGGGGCTATCCGACCTATGACTACTTCCATCCCGGTGAGGCCAAAGCTTGGCCGTGTGCGGCTCCCTCGAGCTGCCGCTAGCCAACATGTATTTGACACATCGTAGCGTTCCTCGATCATTCGCACGTCGTTCTTGGAGCAAGCTGAAATGCGTTCAGCGCGAGCGTATGTCTTCTGCCTTATCCTTGCGCATTTCATCGAGCTCAGTGCTGGTTATTCACCGAATGCGGGATGTTCAGTTGGCCGAGTGGTCCAAAGAGGATATCGCAACAAAGAATCAACGGAAGCTCATCAATGACGGTGACGACGTGGTAGCTAACGGTGAAACAGGCTTATTGGCAAGCTCACGCGCGCATCCCGGTCCTGTTGCGAGGGTTTGGGATAACGACAAAGGAGCGAGCAAATGACGCTCCAAGACAGCTTGACGGGCAAATCAGCTCATGAACGCGCCTGCTCAAGCACGAATACGGGAAGCGCGAGTACAGAGCATTTCTACGCCAATCTGAAGCCGCTCGATAACTTCTCACAAATAACGCATTTCGACCGCTATCGCCCCTTACCGCGCGATTGGTTCATCGGAATTGCCGATGTCGTCCAATCGACGACGGCGATCAAGACCGGCCGATACAAAGCCGTCAACACGGTGGGCGCTGCGGTGCTGGTCGCCATAACCAACGCGTTACCCGAACTCCGCTTTCCCTATGTTTTCGGCGGCGACGGAGCGACCGTAGCGATCCCCGGCAAGTATCTTGACGAAGTGAAGTATGCATTGGCACGAACTGCGGCATGGGCAGACGATACTCTCGATCTTGTACTTCGAGTCGCGATCGTTCCGGTTTCTGCAATCCGCGCAGCCGGTCACGATGTTCGTGTCGCGCGATATGCCGCGTCCGAGAACGTCTCGTACGCCATGTTCACCGGCGGCGGCATGGCGTGGGCGGAAGGACAACTCAAGAAGGGAGAATTCAAAGTACGCCGCGCACCGTTGAATGCCAAGCCCGACTTATCAGGGCTCTACTGCGGATTCGGGCCAATCCCTACCGAGCAGGGCACCATCCTCTCCATCATCGCCATTCCGGTCGAAGAGCAAAGGTCGTACGCGGCTTTGGTGGCGGATGTTTTGGCCTTGATCGAATTTTCCTCGCGTCGATCGGGCCATCCGTTGCCGGAGGGCGGTCCGTTGCCCGCCTGGCTCGGAGGCAAAATCCAGAGATTGCTTGATAAGAACTCCTCACACGCGCACCTTCTGAGGGCCATCGCAGATGCACTACGAGCCATCAAGACGCGATTCGTTCTTGCGGCAGGTATTCGCATGGGCCAGTTCAAACCCCTCAAATATCGACGAGAGATTTCGAACAATACGGATTTCAGAAAGTTCGACGATGGCCTGAAAATGACGGTGGACTGTTCGCCGGAAATCGCAGACGCTATCGAGGCTCGACTGGTTTCGGCCCAGCTCTCTGGCGTTTGTGTCGCGGGCACACATCGTCAGACGAGCGCGCATCTCACCTGTTACGTGCCTTCAAACATCCGGTCAGATCACGTCCACTTCGTTGATGGGGCCGACGGAGGTTACGCCGCGGCAGCGGCCAAACTCAAAGCAGGCAAGACCGCTGTCATGGCAGGCATGGCAGCAGCGCGAGCAGTTGATACTCCGGCGGCACCTTGACACTTGCGGGCCGTCACAACTTGAAGGGTCGAGGTCAGCCATGACCATCAAACGTCGTGAATTCGTTGTTGGAGCGGGCGTCATTGGCGTCGTTGGCGTAACTGGCGGATCAGTCGCCCCACAACCCGCATCGGCAGAGCATGCGATGCAGATGGGCGCGAAGCAGACTGCTCATGCATCCTCACCGGCACAGACGGCAACTTCCGCACCACCCGAGAAGCGCGCTTACACGTTCCTCAATCCCGATGAGGCCACCTGGGTCGAGGCGGCGGTCAATCATATGATTCCGGCCGATGACTTGACGGCCAGCGGCGTCGATTTGGGCATTGCCTATTTCATCGATCAGCAATTGGCAGGCGGTTTCGGGCAAGGCGGTAAAATGTTTATGCAAGGTCCATGGCATCCTGGGGTGCCCCAACAAGGATGGCAGGTTCGCCTCTCTCCTGCGGAAGCTTATCGCGCCGCCATCCCGGCGATCAACGCATACTGCACCAATGCCTACGGCAAGGACTTTTCATCGATCACGGAAAGTCAGCGCGATGAGGTCTTAAATGATCTCGGCACAGGCAAAGCGGATTCGGGACCGCTTCCTGCTGGCCTCTTCCTTGATCTGCTTTATCAGAACGTGATGGAAGGCTTTTTCAGCGATCCCGCTTACGGCGGCAATCGCGATAAGGCTGCGTGGAAGATGATCGGCTATAGCGGGGCGACCGGGAACTTCGTCGACCTGATCGAGACGACTTACAACAAGCCTTACACCGAACCAAGCCAAAGCATCGCTGACTTGAGCTGATTTTCAGGTCGAAGGAGAATTCCGATGGCGACGAAGTTGAAACCCGTCGACGCAGTCATTGTTGGTTTTGGCTGGACCGGGGCTGTGCTGGCCAGGGAACTCACAAAAGCGGGACTCAACGTGCTGGCGCTTGAGCGCGGCGGGATGCGCGACACTATCCCGAACTTTGCGGCGCCGACGATACATGACGAATTGCGTTTCGCCATCCGTCATGACCTAATGCAGGACGCCTCCCGCGAGACTCTCACCTTTCGCAACAACGTCGACCAGACGGCGCTGCCGATCAGGCGCTGGGGATCGTTCTTGCCGGGAAATGGTGTGGGCGGCGCAGGCGTCCACTGGAACGGCCAGCACTATCGGTTCGCGCCCAGCGAGTTCAGGATCCGCAGCCACTATGGCGAACGATACGGCAAGACGTTCATTCCTAAAGAAATGGCGATACAAGATTGGCCAGTTACGTACGACGAACTTGAGCCCTACTACGACCGCTTCGAATATCTCTGCGGCACCGCCGGGAAGGCCGGCAACATCAAGGGCGTGATCCAGGAGGGCGGGAATCCTTTCGAAGGATCCCGTGCGCGCGAATATCCGAACCCGGCGATGAAGCGCAGCTTTCAAATGAAGATGTTCGAGGATGCTACGCGGGAAATGGGGTTTCACCCCTATGTTCAGCCATCCTCCGACGTTACGCAGGCCTACACGAACCCTGAGGGTGTGGACATGGGCTCCTGCGTGTACTGTGGGTTCTGCGAGCGCTTCGGTTGCGAAATGTCAGCGAAGGCAAGCCCGCAATCGACGCTTCTGCCACTTCTGCTGAAAGACCCTAGATTCGAATTACGCACGCTTTCTCATGTCACTAAGGTCAATCTTGACTCCGGCCGCAAAAAGGCAACCGGCGTTACCTATATCGACTCGCAAGGTCGGGAGTTCGAACAGCCCGCCGATATGGTACTGCTCTGCGCATTTGGTCTGCATAACGCACGGCTGATGATGCTGTCGGGAATCGGTCGCATCTACGATCCTAAAACCGGTAAGGGTGGCGTTGGGCGCAACTATGCCTACCAGATGTCCAGCAGCGTCACCGCGCACTTCAACGATAAAGTCTTCAATCCGTTTATGGGCGCCGGTGCGTGCGCCATGATCATAGATGATTTCAACTACGACAACTTCGATCATGGGCCGCTCGGCTTCGTGGGTGGTTCTTACATCTGTGTCGAGAGCAAGGGGCAACGGCCGATCGATTTCCGCAACCTGCCACCAGGGGAGCCTCGCTGGGGCAAAGGCTGGAAGCAATCGGTTGCCCACTGGTATAGCCGAACTTTCGTGATCGCGTCTTTCGGCAGCGTCACAGCCCAGCGCAGCAACTATCTTGACCTCGACCCGAACTATAAGGACGGCTTCGGCAATCCCCTGCTGCGGATGACGTTCGACTTCAGCAAAAACGATCTGGACATGTCGAAGTACTGCACCGATCGTGCAGCCGACATTGCCAAGCACATGAACCCGGATAAAATGGGCATCAACTATCGCAAGGGCCCTTATTCGATCGTCCCTTACCAGACGACGCACACGACAGGCGGCACCATTATGGGAGCCGATCCGACAACCAGCGCTGTCAACCGCTATCTGCAAAGCTGGGATGTTCCCAACGTGTTTGTTATGGGCGCCGGCGCCTTTCCGCAAAACCCGTCGCACAATCCGACGGGCACTGTCGGAGCTCTGGCCTATTGGGCGGCCGATGCAATCACAACGAAGTATCTGAAATCGCCGGGGCGCCTGGTCCCGAGCTGAGCACGTCGGACCCGCGCGGATGCTGCCAGCCATCGAGTAGAACGCGACCCCATGAGCACGATCTGAAGTTATTTCGGAGCGGCCGATGTTGACCTGCCGCTGAACTTTCATCCATTGGCGATTAGAGTCTCGGCGGATGTTACGCCGTTTGGCGCGGGGTGAACAACGTGCGATCGGCGGAGCTGGTC
>NZ_JADPIQ010000023.1:0-40858 GCF_023073015.1 Bradyrhizobium sp. 87 | reverse complement strand
CGTATACCTTGCGCAAACCCTTTCTCCTAAGCTGCCCGTAAGACGTTATTTGTACCGTCGTCACCAACAAGAAAAGGCGGGCGGCATGTCGATTGCATTCCGAATGTTTGTTCTCTTGTCCTGTGCTTACGCCGGTTGGGAAACCCCAAGCATTCATTCGGCGAATTGCGAGAACCTCAGCAACAAGGGCGTTCTCCAACCGGATAAGTAAGGAATGAACAAAACAACCCGCCACCTTGAACGTCCGCAACCAAGCCAAGTTCGGCGTGCTGACCTCGCGCCGGCCACCGGTTATGCGATGCTCGTCGATGGTCCTTTCAAGACCGAATTTCTTGATCAGGACGCCGCGACTCAAGCGGCCCTTGAACTGTTGGCCAAGTATCCCATGCTGAAGATCGAGATCTACGATGCAGCATCGAAGTCACGTGGCCCGCGAAATAGCCGCTGCGTCGCAGCATGCGTGATAACCATGTCTTCTGTTTTAATCTACCTTTAGCTTTTTACTAACAATCCAGGTCGCAAGGTCGTTGCCAAACGGAGGCGGCCTATGCCTTTGATGAAATATTTCGCATTCGTCGGCAGCGCTCTCGTCCTGTTGCTGATCGCGATCGGCTGGTGCTTCCCGCAGCAGGCGATGGGCCCCGGTAATAGTGACGTAGAGCGACCGTCCATAAGGATCAGCTCAGCCGAGCGGGCACCTGAACGGGTCATAATCGATGCCAGCTTGCCGACCATTGTGGCTCCGTCGAACATGAGTCCTTCTACATCGATGACGTCGGTGCAATCTGCTTGGCCTCTGCAGAGCGCATTGTCTGAACTCGACGTTGCCCCGAAACCGGTCACTCCGAAATCAGGCGGCGAGGTTTTGAAGCGGAAGCATGCTGCAAAAGGCGCATCTGGGAAAACGGTCCCTAACGATCGAGCAGCGAAACCGTTGAATATTATTCCCGTACCCGCAACGGGAGCGCAAATTGCCGCGCCTGATACGAGAATGTCGTTACTGGAAACACTCAAGGAGCGGCTAGGGCATACGTTTTTCAAGCTGAACTGATGACGGTGCCGACTATAGGACCTCGACGGCGCCATTCACGGCGGAGGCGCACCCGGCTCGATTGGACCGACCTAATAGATAGACTCTGAAGATAGCATCCGACGGCAGCAAATCGGCCCCCCGCGTCGCCGGCGCGGCTGGAGCAAGCCCGCACAAAACGGCTTTAGTTCGAAAAGTCGAATAGCACTTGGCCTCGAACGAGACGGCCGAAACAGGGCAACTGCGGTCCTACAGTGATGAGCAGGGCCAATGAAGCCGCAGGATCGCTCAGTGTCATGCAAACGGAGGCGGTTCGCCGCCAGTACGCTTCAACTAAACGGGACCCCATATCATCGACTGATCAGCTTTCGAAACGAAGGCCTTTTCAACATGAAGAGAGCGCGGGTGCTACGGCTCCTTGCAAGGAACCGCCAGCTTCCGCGATCAGATCACACGATTGTTTTTAGATACAGACTGGGATCAAAATATTTGCTTGCCGGCGTGAAATCCTTGATGCCTGCGTTGGCCATGAACAAATCTGTCGACTGCTGCAGCCAGTTGGTGACCGTCCCGTCTGAGTACATGCGCTTCCACTCCCTGGACGTGAACATCTTCTGGGCCTTGAACGATTCGTTGATGTCGGCCGGCGGGGTTTGGCTATAGTGACCCTTCTGCAGCTTCTCCATCGCTTCGGTGCTGTTCGCGACAATGTAGTCATTCGCATCCGCCCAGCCACGGATCAGCTTCGCCAGCGTTTCCCTGTTTGGCTCGTAATAATCGTTGGCCGCCGCCCACCCGCCGATGATAGCGGCCTTTGGATAGTAGGCCGACGCATCGGCGAGCTTGACCGCCCCTGGCACCTTGTCCCGAACCGTGACGTTGAAGGGTACCCAAAGAGCGACGGCCGGTACCGCGCCGGAGATAAAGGCGGTCACGGCGGCTGGCATGGTCTGGTTGACGAGTTCGACCTCCTTCGGATCGACCTTGTTGGCGCGAAGCGCGGTATCCAGGAACACATGCGCGGTGGTACCGGTCGCGGTCGCGATCCGCTTGCCCTTCAGGTCCTCAAACGACTTGATGCCCTGGTCGCCGCGAACCCAGAGCTGTGCGGTCGCGACCTCAATGTCGTTGATCAGGAACACCTTGCCCTGCCCCCGGGCAGGGAAGTTCGAGAGCACCGCGCCGGTGGCCAGTACGTCGAGGCTGCCGCCGATCAGCGCCTGGAAGATCTCCAAGCCGGTGTTGAATTGTCGCAGCTCGAGATCGAGGCCCTGCTTTTCGAAAGAACCGCGATCCATGCCGGTCCAGATCTGGCCATCAACGGCGACGGTGTGGAGATAGCCGACGCGTACCTTGGTTTTGGCCTGCGCGATCGCGGGCGCTGCGACGGTGAGAGATCCCAGGGCAAGGCCCGCGGTGGTCGTTAGAAATTGTCTGCGATCCATGGTATCCTCCGTTTTGTTTGTTATTCCGAGAATGATGCCGGACGCATTTGCGCCTGCTGGGCGCGATACTCGTCCATGACGAGCTGCCTGATGTAGCTTCGCAACTCGCCGAATTCGGCCCGCTCCTGGATTGATTCATCGCGAGGATAGGCGAACGGCACGTCGATGATCTGCCTGATCCGTGCCGGCCGCGCGGTCACCACCACGATGCGGGAGGCGAGATAGATCGCCTCTTCCACGGAGTGGGTGATTAGCATGACAGTCTTGCCTTCGGTCTCGAGCACCTTGAGCAGCAGGTTCTGCATGTTGGAACGGGTCTGGGCATCGAGTGCGCCGAACGGCTCATCCATCAGCAGGAACTGCGGCTTGACAGCATAGGCACGCGCGATCGCGAGCCGCTGACGCATGCCGCCGGACAAATGCTTGGGATAGGAGCCAGCGAAGTCGGTCAATCCCATCAAGTCAAGATAGTGATCGCAGATGGCATCGCGCTCGGCTGCCGCTACGCGGTTGGCACTGAGCGTCAGGCCGAAAGCGATGTTCTGCTTCACCGTCAGCCACGGGAAGACTCCATATTCCTGAAAGATGACGCCGCGCTCGGGTCCGGGACCCGCGACGCGACGTCCGTCGAACAGCACATTTCCGGTCGTCGGCTTCTGGAAACCCGCGAGCATGCTCATCATCGTGGTCTTGCCACAGCCGGAGGGGCCGATCACCGCGATGAAATCGCCATCGTTGATGTCGTAGCTGACGTCCTCGACGACATTGAGGCGGCCCTTCGGGGTCTCAAAGGACAACGAAACGTTTTCGAATCGCGCACGCTTCGTCATGCGACGACCCGATCCTGCCACACCAGCAACCGCGCCGTGATCCTGCGCAGGATCATGTCCATGATCAGGGCGATCAGGCCGATGCAGATGATGCCGACATAAATGACATCGAGCAGGAAATAGGTCGAGGCATTCTGGATCATCGCGCCAAGTCCGCGCTGGGCCGCTATCAGCTCGGATGCAACGAGAGTCGCCCAGGCCACGCCCAATGCGACCCGCAGCGCGGTGAGGATATGCGGGACGGTGAGGGGAATGATGACCTTGCGGAAGATTTCTGCCTGACTGGCGCCGAGCGTCTGCGCTACGCGGATGTAGAGGGGCGTGATCTGCGAGACGCCTTCATACATCACGATCACGCCGGAGAAGAATGAGGCGTAGAACAGGATGACCAGTTTTGCGACCTCGTCCACGCCGAAATAGACAATCACCAGCGGGATCAGCGCGATTGGTGGCAGCGCGCGAAAAAAGTTGATCATCGGGTCGGCGAAGGTGCGGGCCGGGCGATACCAGCCGAGCAGGAAGCCAACGGGCACCGCTGCAAGAATCCCGAGCGCGACGCCGAAGAAGACGCGTCTGGTCGAGGCGAAGATGTCGACGAGGAGGCCTTCCTTCGTGAGTAGCTCGAAGAACTTGGCGGCGACCTGGTGCGGCGCGGGGATCAGCGAGACGTTGACGAAGCCGCTCCAGCGCACCGTGTACCAGAGCAGGATTGCACCGATCCACGGAATCAATCCGAGACCAAAGCGTCTTACGCCAGCTCCGTTCATTCGACGCGTCCACCCGGATAGCGGTTGATGTTTCCCGATTCATATTATAAATAGGATGACCATACAAGAGCGCCTTTGGTCATAGGCATAGCAGGCCTTTTGAGCATGACATCGTCGTCTTTCACCATTCGCAGCCTCCAGGCTTTCGGCTATCGCTATCCATTGACGACACACGTCATCACCTCGTTCGGGCGGATGGCCGATCGTCCTGCTGTTTTCGTTCGCGTCGAGGATACGGACGGTTACGTGGGTTGGGGCGAGGTGTGGTGCAATTTTCCAGCGCCGGGCGCCGAGCATCGTGTTCGGCTGGTCAACGAGGTGCTCGCGCCGGCCCTTGTCGGATTCAAGGCGCAAGGTCCATCAGCTGCTTTCGAGCGCCTGACGCAGGGAACCTCGGTGCTCGCGCTGCAATCCGGCGAAGCGGGTCCGTTCGCACAGTCCATCGCCGGCATCGACCTTGCTATCTGGGATCTTCACGCGCGTCGCCAGAACGTTGCGCTGTGGAGGCTGCTCGGCGGATCCCGGAACAGGATCAAGGTATATGCCAGCGGCATCAATCCCGCAGGATCAGAGCGCGCCGCTGAGGCAGCCCTCGCACGCGGCTACCGCGCCCTGAAGCTGAAGATAGGTTTTGATCCGGCGGCCGACCGTGCCAATCTGGCGGCCCTGCGGCGGCTTGTTGGCCAGGCCTTGCTTGCCGCCGACGTCAACCAGGCCTGGACCATCGCGCAGGCGCTTGAGCTTGCTCCGCAGCTGGAGGCCTTCGGCCTTGGCTGGCTCGAGGAGCCGATCCGCGCCGACCGCCCGCGGCAGGAATGGAAGCAGCTCCGTCAGAAGATCCGCTTTCCGCTCGCCGCCGGCGAGAACATCGCCAGCCACGCCGGATTTGCCGAGGTGCTGGGCGAGCCGGTTCTCGGCGTGGTCCAGCCGGATATCGCGAAATGGGGTGGACTGTCGGCTTGCGCGGGCATCGCGCGCGACATCCTGCAGTCAGGAAAGATGTTCTGTCCGCATTATCTTGGCGCCGGGGTCGGACTTCTTGCGTCGGCCCACCTTCTGGCCGGCGTCGGCGGGGACGGGCTGCTGGAAGTCGATTGCAATGAGAACCCGCTCCGCGATCGCTTCTGTGGCCCCGTGCTTGAAGTCCGGGACGGAACGATCGAGCTCGGCGACGGGCCGGGTCTCGGCCTCACGCCTGATCTCGCGTCGATCGAACAGTATCGGACCGCCTGATGTCATCGCACGGCTACGATTACATTATCGTCGGAGCGGGCTCCGCCGGCTGCGTAGTCGCAAACCGGTTATCAGCCGATCCCGCCTGCCGCGTGCTGCTGCTGGAAGCCGGGGGATCGAACCGGAACTTTTGGCTCAGGGTTCCGGTCGGATACTACCGGACCATCTACAACGAACGCTTCTCGCGCCTGTTCAGGACAGAACCATCGCAGGGAAGCGGGGGCCGCGCCATTGTCTGGCCGCGCGGTCGTGTGCTCGGCGGGTCCTCATCGATCAACGGCCTGATCTTCATCCGCGGCCAGCACGAAGACTTTGACGATTGGGACCGCCTCGGCGCCGATGGCTGGAGCTATCGCGAACTCCTGCCTTATTTCCGGCGCTACGAACGCTACCGCGGCGGCGAGAGCCAGTTTCACGGTGGCCTTGGGGAGTTCGAGGTCTCCGATCTCCGCAACGACAATCGGGCATCCAGGGCCTGGGTCGAGGCGGGTGTGCAGTTTGGCCTGCCACCCAATCCCGACTTCAACGGCGCAACCACGCTCGGCGTCGGCACTTACCAGCTCGGCATCGGGCGCCACTGGCGGACCAGCTCCGCCTCCGCGTTTCTGCAACCGGTTGCCGGCCGTCGGAATCTTTCCATCATCACCCATGCGCATGTCAGCAGGGTCGTTTTCAACGGTCACGTCGCGAGCGGCGTCGAATGGATTAGCAATGGACAGGTGCACAGCGCGACAGCCGATCGCGAGGTCATCCTGTCGGGTGGGGCCCTGCAGTCGCCGCAGATCCTCCAGCTCTCCGGCGTCGGTCCGGCTGATGTACTGCGCAAGCTCGGCATCCCCGTCGTTTCCGATGCTCCGGAAGTGGGCGCCAATCTTCAGGACCACTATCAAGCCCGGCTGATCGTCCGCCTGAAGGAGCGGATCTCGCTCAACGATCAGGTCCGAAATCCCGTCGAGCTTGCGAAGATGGGCCTGCAATGGATCCTGGCAGGCAGCGGTCCGTTGACGGTCGGCGCAGGGCAGGTGGGCGGTGCAGCCTGCACCGAATACGCCGTCGGCGGCCGGCCGGACGTGCAGTTCAACGTGATGCCACTGTCCGTCGACAAGCCCGGTGAGCCCCTTCACACCTATTCCGGATTTACGGCTTCGGTCTGGCAATGCCACGGAAAGTCGCGCGGCCAGCTTGCGATCAGCTCGACTGACCCATTCGAGCAGCCGCGGATCGTGCCCAACTATTTCGCCGAAGAAATCGATCGCAAGACCATCGTTGCGGGCCTGAAGATCCTGCGCGAGATCTATCAACAGAAGGCGTTTCGTCCGCTGTGGGACGTCGAGGTGGTGCCAGGAGACGCAGCAAGAGACGATGCCGGGTTGTGGGATTTTGCGCGCAGCACGGGTGGCACGGTGTTCCACTGCGTCGGGACCTGTCGTATGGGCCGGGACGAGCGAGCGGTGCTCGATCCGCAGCTGCGCGTGCGCGGCGTCGAGCGGCTCCGCGTGATCGACGCCTCGGTGATGCCGCAGATCACTTCGGCCAACACCAATGCAGCCAGCTTGATGATCGGCGAACGTGGCGCTGCGCTGGTCATGGCCTGAAGGCGCGGCCCTGAATCGGGAGGACGAGATGGAATTGAGTTCCGACAGTCACGTCCCCAAATACGCGCAAATCGCCGACATCTTCCGCCAGCGGATCGCGCGCGGCACCTGGACCCATGGCTTTCGCCTGCCAGCCAACGAAGACCTTGCGGCCGAGTTCGGCGTGTCGCGTGTCACGATCCGTCAGGCGGTCGAGCTGCTTGCCCGCGACGGCGTCATCGAGGCCCAGCAGGGACGAGGCACGTTTGTCACGGGCACCGTGCGGCAGGATCGCTGGCTCAAGGTCGAGACTACGCTGTCCGATCTTGCGGACATGTACCGCGACACCTCGCCGGAGATCATCAACATCTCGGAGAGCCGCAGTAATGCGCCGCTGCTTCCCGAAGACGGCAAGCCGGCCGAGAAATACGTCTTCATGCGCCGCCTGCACTCACGCCGGAAGCTGCCTTACTGCGTGATTTCCATCTATCTCGACGAGAAGATCTTTCGCACGTCGCCAAAGCGTTTCCGCAATGAGACCGTGATCCCGATCCTCAACGATCTCAGGGATCCCGCGATCGCCAGCGCCCGTCAGACGCTGACGATCGGCACCGCGGATCTTGAGGCGGCGCGGCTGCTGCGCATGCCTCTGAACTCGCCCGTGGCCGAAGTCCGTCGTGTCTTCACAACGAGCGACCGCACCGTGATCTATCTCGGCGAGGTCACCTATCGCGGCGATTTCGTGCGTATCGACATGGACCTGCGGCCGTAGAGCCTAATCCGCAAGAGCGCGGAGCGGCTTTCGGGCAAGGTCATGCTCAAACCCGGACTTTGACCATCTACCGGGAAAACAATTCCTGGTTCCGACCTTCAAGTTCTTCGCCATAGGTCCGCAGCACGTGGGATTCGCTTAGCGTTCCGATCGCTGTCCGACTGTCAGCGCGGTCAACGACTGCAAGGACATCTGCCTCGCTGCGTTCGAAGGCTTTCAGGATCTCGCGAACCGACGTAGTCGGAAACAGGCATTCATCCTGTTGCTGCGCCAGCGATCCGAGCGGCTCGTCGTCTCTGTTGGCGACCGAATGCAGCGTGGCGGCCGGAACGATGCCGGCATAAGTCTCGTTGGGATCACGCAGCACGATCTGGCGTACCAGTGCCGGAGAAAACAGCCTTTGCGCCTCGCCGATCGGCATTGTCGTCGGGGCGTTCTCGAAGTCCGTCCGCATCAAGGACGCCGCGCTCATTTGCCTGGCCCAGCCGATGTCCTGCGGGCCACGGATGACCTCGCCCCGCAAATGGAAGCGCCACGTCGCAAAGCTGTAGCCGAAAAGCTCGCGGACAATGAGCGCGCAGACCGATGATGCGACTACCGCGCCAACGGTGACGGAGAAGTCGCCGGTGATTTCGAGCGCGAGACAGACCATGCTGAACGGCGCGCCCAGTACGCCGGTGCCCAGTGCAGCCAACGCGGCAATGGCAGCGGTGCCCGGTTGCAGGGCGAGCGTAGGAAGGAGGCCGGTCAGCACGATGCTGTAGAGTTGCCGATCAACGCGCCGAGCAGCAGCGAAGCGAAGAAAAGTCCGCCACGAAACCCAGAACCGAGCGAGATGGCTGAGGCCAGGATCTTGAACACGATGGTCGTGGTAAGCAGGAGCCAGGTCGGATTGCTGACAAGCAGGATCTGCATCGCGCCGTGGCCGGCGCCCAGCACGGTCGGCGTCAGCAGCGCAAGACCGCCGAGCAGCAAGCCTCCGAGGATCGGCCGCATAAATCCCTTGAATACCGCGATGCGCTGAAAGCACCGCTCTGAGAACGCGACTGCGAGCATGACGAGGATGCTGACGAAGGCGCAGATGACGCCGATCAGCACGGTTTGCCCAATCATCTCGACGGACACCGGCGAGGGGAAGCCGGGCACCATCAGGAACGATTGGTGCGTCAATTGCCGCGCGACCAGCCACGCAGTAACAGCGCTTGCGGTAACGGGAACGAGTGCGGCGGAGGTATACGCGCCCAGCACGACCTCGAAGGCGTAGAAGGCGCCAGCCAGAGGTGCCGAGAACGCGGCGCTGATCGCGCCGGCGGCGCCGCAGGCGACCAGGAGCCGCATGTCGTTACGCCGGGCGGCCAGGCGCTGGCCGATATGAGAGCCGAACATCGCGCAGATCTGAGTGTAGCCAGCTTCCAGTCCGACCGATCCACCGAACCCGTTGGAGAGCAGGGTCTGGACCGAGATTAGCAAGCTGCCGCGAAACGATACCCGGCCGCCATAGAGCGCGTTGGCCTCGATGGCATCGGCGAGCTGCTGGCCCTTCACGCGCCGGGCGAAGTACAGCCCGATGAGCGCGAGCACCAGGCCACCGAGCATCGGGATCAGCAGCGTTCGTTGCCAGGAAATCACCCCGGTGGCGCTGAGATGTGCGTCGAAGGGAATATCGAACAGCAGCGCATGTGAAACCTGGCTGAGGCCCGAGATCGTGGCGACGAGAACGCCGCTGAGCAGTCCGATGACAATGGCGACCAGCACAAGGCCGGTCTCGCGATTGCGCACGAAGTTGCGCAGAAAGAGCGGCAGCAAACGGATGCCGGCAGCTTGAGCCGGCTTCCCGGCATGTGGGGCTGGCGCCATCCTATGCCGGATCCCGCGGCGGTTCAGCGCGCACGACACGGAAGCCGATGTTACTCGATGACGAATCGGGTGAATTGGAGCTTCGCGCCGCGACGCGGTAGCGGTTGCAGTAGGATGCGTGGCAAAGGAAGGATCCGCCGCGCATCGAGCGAGTTGGCGTTGGCTCGCGGTTCAAGGGATCTCGTGATGGCGTGAGGTGGTGATAGCTCGCCGAAAAATAGTCCTCGCACCATTCCCAGACATTTCCGGCGACATTGTGCAGGCCATATCCGTTTGGGGCGAATGCATGAACGGGCGCTGTACCGAAATAGCCATCATCCATGGTATTGCGCTTCGGGAAGTTGCCCTGCCAGATGTTGCAGCGATGCTCGCCGTCGGGCTGCAGCTCATTGCCCCAGGGATAGGTGGCCTGGTCCAGCCCGCCGCGTGCGGCCATCTCCCATTCCGCTTCGGTCGGGAGGCGCGTGCCGGACCATTCGCAGTAAGCCTTCGCGTCATTCCATGAGACGTGGACGACGGGGTGATCGAGCCTGTCGAGTATGCTGCTCGTCGGCCCTTCCGGCTGCGCCCAGTAGGCGTGCAGCACTGGAACCCACCACGGCGTTTCCTGAACGCGTGTCGTGCGTGCGGTGCGCGTCTCTTCGGACAGGAGCCCGTCGAAGACAAAACTCCAGCCGTAGCGTTCGGCTTCCGTCGTGTAGCCCGTGGCACGGACGAAGTCGCCAAATTGCAGATTGCTCACGGAGTGGCAAGCGATGGCAAACGGCGACAGCGTAACAGGCCGCACCGGGCCTTCGCCATCTTCAACGAAACCCCTGTCGGCAGATCCCATGTGGAAGGTCCCCCCAATTGGTGAGCTCCAGCGGCGCGAGATCGGGGTTGAACTACAGGGGATCGCCGCTTGCGTATCGCTGGCCGCCGCCGGCCCCTTGCCGGCGGCGCTTTGGAGGCAGCAATGTGAGTGGTCGTTCGTCATGTCCTAGTTCTGCTTTTCGTCCTCCCAGAAGGCCGTGCCGCCTTCGGCTTTCATCAGCTCGAGAATCTTCTCGCGCGGGATCACGCCGCAGCGACTGGCCCATTGCTGATACTGCGCCGTCATCTCGCGGACCCGATCTGGATGCTGCGCCGCGAGGTCGTTCATCTCGGTGCGGTCCGTCTCCATATCGTAGAGCTCCCAGGGGCCCGGATATTTCCGCACCAGCTTCCACTTGCCGACGCGCACAGCCGCATTGCCTTCATGCTCCCAGAACAGCGGGCCGCGATTGCCATAGGCCGAAGCGAAAGATGGCACCAGGCTCTCGCCCTCGCAGGGCAAAATAGTGTTGCCGTTGTATTCACTTGGGTAGGTGGCACCGGCGACGTCGAGGATGGTCGCCATCACATCGGTGAGCTGGCTTGGATTGTGCCGCAGGCCTCCCTTCTCGGAGATGCCGCGCGGCCAGTGCACGATGAAGGGCGTGGCGATACCTCCTTCGTGGACCCAGTGCTTGTAGAGCCGGAACGGGCTGTTGGAGAGATTGGCCCAGGCGGTGCCGTAGCTCTGGTAGGTGTCCTCGCCGCCAGGCATAAGGCTTGGATCGTTGCCGAAGCGCACCGGCCTGCCGTCGCGGGTCTTTGCCTGTGCGATCATGAGCTGGTCGACCAGCTCCTTCGCAGTGACGCCTTCCGGAATGTCCTCGGCGCACGCGCCATTGTCCGAGAGGAAGATGATCAGCGTGTTGTCGATCTGGCCGGTCTCTTCCAGCGCCTTCAAGATTCGCCCGATGCCCTGGTCCATCCGGTCGATTTGGGCCGCGTAGACCTCCATGCAGCGCAGCGTCCATTCGCGCTGCTCGGCGTCGGTCCACGCAGGCTGGGTCGGATCGCGATCGGTCAGACGCCAGTTCGGATGGATGATGCCGGCCTCGACAAGGCGCTTGAGGCGCTCCTCGCGCAGCTTGTCCCAGCCGGCGTCGAAGCGGCCCTTGTATTTTGCGATGTCCTCGTCATGGGCGTGGAGCGGCCAGTGCGGGGCGGTGTAGGCGACGTACTGGAAGAACGGCGCGTCGGGCTTTTCCGCCTTGTGCTGGCGGATGAAGGCGGCGGCCTGGTCGCTGATCGCATCCGTGTAGAAGAACGACGGGTCCTTGACGGCCTCGTGCTCGATATTATCGTTGCCGCGGGTTAGCGTATTCGGGTGATAGAAGCTGCCGGCGCCGATGATGGTGCCATAGAAATGGTCGAAGCCGCGCTGCATCGGCCAAGCGTCGGTCGGCTCGGTGAGGCTGCTGGCGATATGCCACTTGCCGCTGAGATAGCTCGTGTAGTTCCTGCTCTTGAGCGCTTCCGCGATTGTCACGCAACTCTTGTTCAGATTGCCGGCATAGCCTTCCGGACCGTTGCTGTAGGTGAGGATGCCGATGCCGGTCTGGTGCGGATGCAGGCCGGTGAGCAGCGAGGCGCGAGAGGGGCTGCAGCGGGCGGTGTTGTAGAACTGTGAGTAACGCAGCCCGTTCGCCGCAAGACGATCGAGGTTCGGCGTCTGGATCTCGCCACCGTAACAGCCGATGTCCGAAAAGCCCATGTCGTCGTTGAGGATGAGCAGGATGTTGGGGCTATCCGGAGTCTTTGCGCCATTCGGCATGTTTGTATCCTCGTTATTGTCGTGTGGTGTTGTCAGTGGCGGCGCGTCAGGCTGATGCTGAGGCGGAAGTATTTTGGCAGGTAGATGGCGCGCAGAAGTTCCAGCGCCCGTCCGTCCTTGCCGAAGGTGACGCGCTCGATCGCAAGCAGGGGCGAGCCGACTTTCACGCCGAGCAGTTTTGCACTGCTGGCGTCGGCGAGATCGGCGCTGATGGTTTGCTGCGCATCCTTGATGGAAAAGCCAAGTTCGTCCTCGAAGACGCGGTACATGATGATCGAAACCAGGTCGCGTTTTTCGAGCTCGAGACCGATGTCCGGCGGATAGAAGGCGTGCTCGATCGCGATCGGCGTGTCGTCTGCGAGCCTCAGACGCTTGAGTTGCCAGACAGCGCGCTCGCGCAGCTGCTCGCGAACGGCGGCATCGTGACGGTTGGTCATGCCTTGCTGCAAAATCCTGGCGCCGGCCTGGTAGCCGGCATCGCGGATGGTCTCCGAAAAGCCCATGAGGTGGCCGACCCAGTTTTCGGGCTGGTTGGTCTGCAGGAACGTGCCGCGGCCGCGCGAGCGAGCAAACATACCTTCGTTCACCAGCGGCGCGATGGCGTTGCGAATGGTGATGCGGCTGACGCCGAAATGACGCCCAAGCTCGGCTTCGGTCATTAGGCGACCGGTCTCGTCGATCAGCTTGCCGTCGCGAACCTGGCTGCGAATGGATTCGCGAATCTGGATATGTAGGGGCGTCGCGCCTTCCGTGACGACATCGCTGCCGAGCGCAGCGGGCTTCTTCTTGCGCGTTTGAACAGCCATGGTGTCAGAGCCGCATGCGGGTCGTGGGATCGAACAGGTGAATGTCCTGCGGACGGGCGGTGATCGAGATTGTTTCGCCTTCACCGGGAATGTTGCCGTCGCTGACGCGCATCCGGATCATGGTGCCGGCGCAGTCGAGATCGAGCACGGCGGTATCACCGAGATCCTCGATCAGGTCGACGCGTGCACCTAGTCCGCCTGCCATCATCCGCAATGCGCCCGGACGAAGGCCCACGACTACATCGCGTTCTCCCGCAATCGCGGCTGTAGTCTTGAGGCTATGCCCGGCAATGATGACGTCGCCATTAACATATCGGGCAGGAACGAGGTTCATCGGGGGATTGCCGATGAAGCCGGCGATGTCTATCGAGTTCGGGCGGGCGAACACTTCTGCGGGCGTGCCGACCTGCTGGATCTCGCCGCCCATGAACACCGCCATGCGGTCGGCGAGCGTCATGGCTTCTTCCTGGTCGTGGGTGACGTAGACGGCAGTCACGCCAAGCGAGCGCTGCAGCTTCTTCAGTTCGGCACGGGTCTCCAGCCGAAGCTTGGCGTCGAGATTTGAGAGAGGTTCGTCGAGCAGGAACAGGCGCGCCTTGCGAACAATGGCGCGGGCCAACGCGCAGCGCTGCTGCTGGCCGCCCGAGAGCTGACCCGGCTTGCGATCCAACAGATGGTCGATCTTCACTTTTCTTGCCGCTTCTTGCACGGCGGACGCAATCTCGGCCTTTGGCAGCCTGGCCATCTCAAGCGGGAAGGCGATGTTCTCTGCGACCGTCATGTGCGGATAGAGCGCGTAGCTTTGAAATACCATGGCGATGTCACGATCGCGCGCGTCAGTCGAGGTGACGTCCTTGTCGTCGATCAGCACGCGGCCGGCGGACGGCGCATCCAGGCCGGCGAGAATGCGCAGTGTGGTGCTCTTGCCCGAACCAGAGGGGCCGAGCAGCGCGAAGAACTCGCCCGGCTTGATGTCGAAATTGATGCCCTTGAGCGCGGCGAACTCGCCGTGCATCTTGACGATGTTGCGAAAACTGACCTGACCCTGGCCGCTCATCGGCGCCCTCCGCCTTTGACTGCACCGACTGTCAGGCCCTTAACGATATGCTTCTGTGCGACCACGCCGAGCACGACGACAGGCAGCATGGCAAGGACCGAGACCGCTGCGAGCTTGGCCCACAGCGTCTGCTCGACGGAGACAAAATTGAACATGGCTACCGTGACCGGCCGCACTGTGTTGCCGCTGAGCACAACGGCGAACAGGAATTCATTCCACGCATTGAGGAACACAAACACGACGGTTACGGCGATGCCGCCGCGGACCTGCGGAATGATGATGCGCCACAGCGTCTTGAGCCTGCTGGCGCCGTCGAGATAGGCGGCTTCCTCCATCTCGAAGGGAATGTCCTCGAAATAGGAGACCAGTAGCCAGATCGCGAACGGCAGGGAGAACGACAGATAAATCAGGATGATGCCCTGATAGGTGTCGATCCAGCCGATGTTCCGCAGCACCAGGAAGTAGGGGATGATGATGCCGACTGGTGGCAGCATCTGGGTTGCCAATACGTAGAAGCCCGCGAACTTCTTGCCGCGAAAGCGCAGGCGCGCCAGCGCATAGGCCGCGGGCACCGCCATCAACATGGTGGCGATAGTAGTGCCGACCGAGATGATGGCACTCGAAAGGAGGTTCGGGAGGATCGATCCGGAGCCGAACAGTACGTCGCGATAGGCCTCCAACGTCGGCGAGAAAACCAGCTTGGGCGGATAGGCGAGCACGTCGGAATCGGTCTTGAGCGAATTCAGCACGCTCCAGATGATCGGGAACGCCCAGGCCAGCAGGAAGACCATGGAAATCGCGAGCAGGGCGATGGCGCGGAGGCGCTTTGCCGTCACTTCGCCCTCCGCAGGGCAAACAGGATGCCGGAGATGATGATGGTCACGATCAGCAGTGCCACCGCCAGCGCCGCACCGTACCCGATTGACAACTCAGTGAAGGATTTCCTGTAGGCATAGAGATTGAGGATCTCGGTCGCGGTTCCGGGGCCACCGCCGGTGACGGTGAAGATCGCAGCAAACGCGGTCAGCGCCACCATAGTCCGCATGATGATGACCATGACGATCGCGGGCCGCAGCAAGGGCAGTGTGATGCGGCGGAAGCGCTGCCAGGCCGAGGCCCGATCGAGCCGCGCGGCCTCATAGATGTCCTCGGGGAGTGAGGCCAGCGAAGCCAGCAGCACCATGAACGCGAACGGCGTCCATTGCCAGGTATGGATTGCGATCACCGAGACCATCGCAAGCGTGGGATCGCCGAGCCAGTTCTTGCTGCCGAGACCGGCGTTGATGGCGAGGAAGTCGACGATCCCGAATTCCGGTGCCAGCATGAAAGTGCGCCAAATCATGCCGACGACGGCCGGCGACAGCACGACAGGCAGGATCGCGATGACACGAAACCAGCCCTGGCCGCGCTTCATGTCCATGACTAGCAAGGCGAGCGCCAGGCCGATGATGACCTGAAGCGCGACGGTCGAGCCGGTGTAGACGAGGCTCACCAGCAGCGAGGTCCAGAAGCGCTCGTCGGAGAACAGCACCTGGTAGTTCTCGAATCCGACGAAGCCATTGGTGAAGGGCATCGCCAGATCCATCCGGAACGTGCTGGTATAGACCAGGAAGAGCAGCGGGAACGTCGTCGTGGCGAGCAGGGCGAGAAACGCCGGTGCAAGCAGGGCCGCTGCGAACCGGCGCTCGCGTTGCGCCAAGACCCGACCGAAATCGCTGCGAGGCACCTCGCTCGCGATCTCGACTGATGTCACCACTGTCCTAGCCATAGATCAGCCGCGCATCATCGGTTCGATGCGGCGCTGCGCGTCGTCGAGTGCGGCCTTGACTGTGGCCTGGCCGGAGAGGGCCGACTGGATCGCGGTCGCCATGGTGTCGCCGATCGCCGGCCATTGCGGTACGCGCGGACGCCAGTCGACGTCGGTGTCCTCCTGCAGGGCGCCCATCGTGGCTTCGACGAAATTCTCACCAAAGCCGTTCATCAGCTTGATGTAGTCGGGATTCTTCCAGACTGAGGTGCGGTTGACGCCGGAGCGCTTGGTCGGACCTGCAAAACGATGCGCGGTGCGGGCCTGGGTTTCGGCGCTCGCGGCCCACTGGATAAAAAGCCAGGTCGCCTTTCGCTTCTTTTCCGGCAGCGCGGAATTGATCGGAAAACCCCAATTCCAGATCGAGGTGGTGCGCTTGCCCGATGGGCCCTTCGGCCAGCGCGCATAGGCGACCTTGCCGATGACTTTGGACTTCTCGGGATTGTTGATGACCGAGGCCGACGAATGTGCGTCGATGTAGCTGGCGACGGTGCCTTGCGAGAAGGCGTCGGCGATATCCGGCCAGTTCCAGTTCGCCGCCGCCGTCGGCGCGTACTTCTTCATGATGTCGATATACCAGGCGAGCGCCGCCTCGGCCTCGGGGCCATTGACGGTGAGCTTGCCGCCCTTCATCCAGTCGCCGCCAAACTCTCGGAAAATCGACGGATAGATGTACATGTTCTGGCCGGCACCGGCGACGCCGCGCAACGCTGCGCCCCAGACGCGATCGTTCGGCGTGTTCAGCGCCGCGGCGTTCGACATATAGGCTTCGAGCGTGTCGGCCGGCTTCAGGCCCTTCCCGTCGTAGAGATCTTTGCGATAGACCTGAATGGTGACCTCGCCGTCATAGGGCATGCCGTAGAGCTTGCCGTCGATGCCGTTGGCGCTGCGCCAGGCCGGAATGATGTCGTCGAGCTTGAACCAAGCCTGATCGGTCAGCGATTTGTCGTTCAGATAAGTGTCGAGCGGCTCAACCCACTTGTTCGCGGCATATAGCGCATAATACATCGGATCCGCGGCGTGGGTCGCGTAGGTGCCGGTTTTCGAGGTCAGGTCGATGACGCTCTTCTGCCGGATCTGCGCCGGCGGAATTTTTTCGAAACGGACGTCGATGCCGGTGAGCGCCTTGAACTGCGGCGCCAGCGTGATGAGGTTTTCGAAATAGCTCGCCGGGATCACCGCGACGGTGATGGTCTCGCCGGAGACCTGCTGCCAGTCGATCTGCGCGGATTTGTAGGGCGCAAAGTCAATGTCCTGCGCCGACGCGTACCGCAAAATTCCGGGTCCAAACGTCGCCAGCGCAGCAGCCCCGGTTCCGGTTTTGAGTAGCGTTCGTCGTGTCGGCCTGAATGACGTCATACTGTCCTCCCGAAATCCGGATTTTTCCTCCGGTTAGTCAGAACATTTGCCGAAATGTTATAACAAGTCAACCGCGGCAAGGCTGCCGCTGGTCATTGACATTGGAACGTCATCTTGCGCCGCTCGGAACTCCGGCGCTCGCTTCCTGACCAGAGATAGTTCGAACCCGACGATGCGCCGCTTGACGTATCCGTCGATGTCCAGCCGCCGGTGCTCGCGCGACGTCAGCCTGCGAGAAACCCGCCATCCACAGCAACGACGGTACCGGTCGCATATTGCGACGCCGGCACCAGAGGAACGCGACGGCGCCGGCAATATGTTCCGGCCGTCCCCACCGATTGAACGCGGTGCGGTCGGCGATCCGCTGGTAATGCGCGAGATCAGTCCGGCCGGCGGCGTTGATCGCGGTCTCGATATAGCCGGGCGCCAACCGCGTTGACGCGAATGCCCTCTTCGGCCCACTTCAAGGCCCAGTGCCTTGGTCAACATCACGACGCCCCCTTACTGGGCAATAGGCCGGGATACGCGGCAGCGCCAAAACCACGTTCATCGGGGCGATGTTGACGATCGATCCGTTCGACTCCGCAAACAGCGCGCGAAAAGCCATGCAGGTCCGGAAGGTGCCGGTGAGATTGACGTCGAGAACTCTTCACGAAAGTCTCGATCTCGAATTCCTTGTCGCGGGCGAGAATCCCGGCGCAATTTGACGAGCGCGTCGACCCGCTTGTGCTTGTTGGCGAAGTTTTTGACGGCCGCATCATCGGTGACGTCGAGCGTCCCGAGCGTGAAGCCCGCGCGCGGCTTGAGGAGTGTGCGGGCGAGATCGGCATCGTTGGCGCCGGTTGCGGTCACCGTCGCGCCGAGATCGCAAAACTGGTTGCCGATTGCTGCGCCGGTCGCCGGCGCCGCCGATTACGATCGCATGAAAGCGGGGGGCGAGAGAGAAATTGGAACTCATCGGGACTGTCTCACTTCAGGGATTTTGGAGGCCGGCGCCGTCGACTCGCGGACCGCCATTGAAAAATCGATCTCGCGGTGCATGATGGCCTGCTCGCCGGCGCGGCTGCGCACTAGATATTCGCCGGCTCGTTGCCAGATTTCTCCGGTCGGAACGTGAATCGTGGTCAGGCTCGGTCGCAGATGACGGCTCCAGTCGAGATCGTCGAACCCAACGACCGACAGATCGCGTGGTACCGAAAAGCCGCTGCCCCTCTTTCATCATCTCGACACATATGTCATTATAGCAGTACAAATGTATATGCTGGCCTCTCGGCCGGGCGAGGGAGGGCTGCCCATGGGAAGGAAAGTCGCATTCATTGCGGCCTTGTTCGGTGCGTTGGCATTGGCTGGTCCGGCGCAGGCACGGGTCGAGGTCCAGTGGTGGCACGCCATGAGCGGCGTCCTCGGCGACCGGCTCAATGAGCTGGTCGAGAAGTTCAACGCCTCGCAGGACAAGTACACGGTCGTCGCGGTTGCCAAGGGAAACTATGACGAGGTGACCAACGGGGTGATCGCCGCCTATCGCGCCAAGCGGCCGCCGGAGATGGTGCAGATCGCGGAGCGCGGCTACATGACGATGCTGCTTTCAGGAGCCATCGTTCCCGTGCAGGATCTGGTGGAGCAGAAGGGTCACAAGATCGACTTTTCGGATTTCATCAAGCCAGTGGCGAGCTTCTGGAGCTATAAGGGGCGGATGTCGGCGATGCCCTTCAACTCGTCGACGCCAATCTTCTGGTACAACAAGGATCACTTCCAGAAGGCCGGCTTCGACAAGCCGGCCGACACCTGGCAGGAGCTGGAGAAGCAGCTCTACACCATCAAGTCCAAGGGGATCAGCGACTGCGGCACGGTGCTGCCCGGCGATTTCTACTGGAGCCTGCTCGAGAACTACAGCGCCATCAACAACCAGCCCTACGGCACGCTCGCGAACGGCTTCGACGGGCTGGGCACCGAGTTCGTCTACAACAAGACGAAGGTTGTGTCGCAAGTCGCGCGGCTCAAGAAATGGCTCGATGACGGCGTGATGCAGATCGCGGGCCAGGGCTTCAGTCCCGAGCAATTGTTCACGTCGGGCCGGTGTTCGACCTTCGTCAACTCGACCGCATCGCACGGCAACATCGAGCGCAACGCGACCATCAGCTGGAGCGCCACTTTCCTGCCGCACGAAAGCGACATCAATCCGCCTCTCAACAGCACCATCGGAGGCGGCGCCATCTGGGTCATGAAGGGTCACACGCCGGAGCGCTACGAGGCCGTCGCGGCTTTTCTGGATTTCGTCGCCCAGCCGGAAACCCAGGTCTGGTGGCACGGCGCGACCGGTTATGTTCCGGCGACGAATCGCGCCTATGCGCTCGCGCGGGAGCGGGGTTATTACAAGGATCATCCGACCAGAGAGGTCGCGGTGCTGCAGCTCTCGCGAGGCACGCCGAACGAGAACTCGCGCGGCTTCCGCTTCGGCAACTTCGTGCAGACGATGCTGGCTCAGCGCCAGGAGGTCGAGGCGGTGTTCACGGGTCAGAAGCAGCCGCAGCAGGCCATGGATGACGCGGTCAAGCGGGGCAACGAGATCCTGCGGCAGTTCGAGAAGCTGAATGCCGGGAAAACTCCGGAAACCGAGCGTCCATGACGTTGCGCCTGTCCGTGCCGTGGCGTGACGCGCGCGCCCCCGTGCTTTTGCGAAGGCACGGGAGCGGCGGGTCCAAGGCCCTGCCGGCGGCGGCCGCCGGCAGCTCGCGCAGGTCGGGAAAGACGCGGCGGCGCGAGGAGGCCGGACTGAAGCGCGCCAATTTCGGCGACGGACCGGGCCTGCCGACGCTGCTGCTGCTGCCGCAATTGCTGATCCTGCTGTTCTTCTTCTTCATTCCGTCGCTGCGGGCGCTGATGCAATCGGTCCTACTCAGCGATCCCTTCGGCAATAACGTCCAGTTCGTGTGGTTCGACAATTTCAAGGCGCTGCTTGCGAGCAGCGACTACCGCGAATCGATTGCGGTGACGTTCTGGTTTACGGTGGCGCAGAACGCGCTCACATTGGGCAGCGCGCTCGTGCTCGCCTTTGCCACGGACAGGATCGTGCGCGGCCGCTCGGCCTATCGCACCATCATCCTGTTGCCCTATGCCATCGCGCCCGCGATCGCCGGCATCCTGTGGGCCTTCTTGTTCAATCCTGCGGTCGGCCCGCTCGCGCAGGTGCTGCACAGTTTCGGCATTGCCTGGGACCCCAACCTCAATCCGACCGATGCGCTGATCCTGGTGACGCTCGCCGCGTCATGGAAGCACATCTGCTACGACTACATCTTTCTGGTCGTGGGGTTACTCGCGGTGCCGGTGTCGCTGATGGAGGCCGCCGCCGTGGACGGCGCGGGACCGATCCGCCGCTTCGTCTCGATCGCGCTGCCGATGCTCGGGCCCACCATCTTTTTCCTCACGGTGATGAACTTCATCTATGGCTTCTTCGAAACCTTCGCCATTATCGATGCCGTGACAAAAGGCGGCCCGGCCGGTGCAACCAACATTCTGGTCTACAAGGTTTTCGTCGACGGCTTCGTCACTCTCGATCTCGGCTCATCGGCCGCACAATCGGTTCTCTTGATGAGCTTTGCGCTGATCTGCACGCTGCTGCAATTCCGCTACTTCGATCGCAAGGTCAATTACGGGGTCTAGCCGGATGGTGGAACGCTCACCGGTCCTCAACTTGATGTGCCACGCCGTCTTGATTGCCGGCGCGCTGATGGTGTGCGTGCCGCTCTATTTCGCGTTCGTGGCGGGCTCGCTCACGGTGGCTGAGGTGCAGAAGGTGCCGCTGCCGTGGCTACCGGGAGGCCAGTTCTTCGACAATCTGCAGCTGGCCTGGAGCAAGGGCAATTTTAGCCGCACCTTCGCCAATTCGATCATCGTGGCGCTCGGCATCACCGCCGGCAAGATCGCGGTGTCGCTGCTCTCGGCCTTCGCCATCACCTACTTCCGATTCCGCTACCGAATGCTCGCATTCTGGCTCATCTTCATGTCGTTGATGCTGCCGATCGAGGTTCGGATCGTGCCGACCTTCGAAGCCGTGGCCAATGCGGCGCTGCCGCTGCAATGGCTCCTCGAGACCCTGCATGTCGCGGATATCTGGACCTGGATCAGCGGTCATGAGGTCGCGATCGCGCTCGAATGGAACATGGTCAACACCTATCCCGGGCTGATCCTCCCGCTGATCGCCTCGGCCACCGCCACGTTCCTGTTTCGCCAGTTCTTCCTTACGATTCCGGAGGAGCTCTGCGAGGCGGCGCGGCTCGACGGCGCCTCGCCGCTGCACTTCTTCTGGAGCATCCTGCTGCCGCTGTCCGTCCCGAACATGGTGGCGCTCGCCATCATCCTGTTCCTGTTCGGCTGGAATCAGTATCTCTGGCCGTTGCTGTTCACGACCGACAAGGACATGGCAACGGCGGTCATTGCGTTGAAGGGCCTGATCCCGCGCTCCGACAGCGAGCCGGCCTGGAACATCGCCATGAGCGGTGCGCTTCTCACGATGTTGCCGCCGATCTTGGTCGTTCTGCTGTTGCAACGCTGGTTCATCAAGGGTCTTGTGGACAGCAGCAAATAGGCTCTGATCATGGTTTTCATCGCTGGGCATCGCGGCGGACGCAATCTTTGGCCGGAGAACAGCCTGACGGGCTTCCGCAACCTTTGCAGGGAAGGGGGCGACGCGGTCGAGTTCGACGTCCATCAGAGCGCGGACGGCGGGCTTGTCGTGATCCATGATCCCCTGCTCGATCGCACCACATTCGAGAGCGGGCCGGTGGGCGAGCGCACCTTGCGAGGCTTGACGGCAATGCGTCTTCGCGATGCCGGCGATGAGTGCATTCCGACGCTGGACGAGGTGCTCGACGTGTTCAGCGAAACCACGCTCGAGCTGCATATCGAGATCAAGACGGATGCGCTCGGCAATCCCTATTCGGGCCTCGAGGCGCGCCTAGTCGACCAGATCAAGCGCCGCGGCCTGGAACGGCGCGCCGTCATCACCTGCTTCGTGCCCGGCGTGATCGAGACCGTGCGCCGGCTGTGGTCGGAGGCGCGGGTGCTCGTTTCGCTCGACCGTCGTTCGGCAGAGATGATGGGGGGAATTGAGCCTGCGTTGGCGCAATTGTCCGCCATTCCCGGCTGCATCGTCGCGGTCGAGAAATCGCTGCTGGGGCTCGCCTTGCCGCTCGCCCTCAAGATGCTCGGCTCGGAGCGTCTCGGTGCATGGGTGACCAACGAGCCGGAGGATATCGCCTACTGGCTTGCCCAACCGGTGCGGCAGATCACGACCGATCGGCCGGATCTCGCCGTGAGCATTCGCCGCAGGCTCGAAACGATGCCGGCGCGCTCATGATTCCCCGCCGTCGCTTTCTCGTGGGATCGCTGGCGAGCGCCACCTTGGCTGCGCCCGCCGGGTTCGTGCGGGAAGCTCGGGCGTCGTTCACTGCGGATCCGTTCACGCTAGGTATTGCGTCCGGAAGCCCGCGGAAGGATCGCGTCATCTTGTGGACCCGCCTTGCGCCGCAGCCGCTCGAGGGCGGCGGCGTGCAGGATGGGTCAGTGGATGTCGAATGGCAGGTTGCCGACGACGAGGCCTTCTCGCGGATCGTCTCCCGCGGCGTCGTGCGGACGACGGCAGAGCTTGCGCATTCCGTGCATGCCGAGGCGACGGGGCTGCGGCCGGATCGGGTCTACTGGTATCGCTTCCGCGCGGGCCCGGCGCTCAGCCCGGTCGGACGCACCCGAACCGCGCCCGCCGGTTCGGCGAGGCCTTTCCGTTTTGCTTTCGCATCCTGCCAGCAGTACGAGCAGGGCTATTTTACCGCCTACCGCGACATGGCTGCACGCGATCTCGACCTCGTCGTGCATCTCGGCGACTACATCTATGAGAAATCCTGGGGATCGCGCCACGTCCGCCAGCATGGCGTCGGAATTCCGACGACGCTCGAGGAATTCCGCAACCGCTACGCGCTCTACAAGAGCGATCCCGATCTGCAAGCGGCGCACGCCGCCTTTCCCTGGCTTTCGGTCTGGGACGATCACGAGGTGATGGACGACTATGCCAATGATCGCTCCTACGCCGTACGTGACGCCGGTCAGTTCCTGAAGATCCGTGCGGCCGCCTACCAGGCCTATTACGAGCACATGCCGCTGCCGCCTTCGGCGCGCCCGCGCGGCGCGGAGGCCACGATCTATGGGCACTACCGCTTCGGCGAGATGCTCGACGTGGTGCTGCTCGACGACCGGCAATATCGCTCGGCATCGGCATGCGTCGGAAGTGGGCGGCCGACCTGGGTGGCGGACTGTGCAAGCCGGACCGACGAAGCGCGGACGATGTTGGGCCAGGAACAGGAGCAATGGCTCGATGCGCGCCTGCGCGACTGTCGCGGCCGCTGGACCATCGTCGCGCAGCAGACCTTGATGGCGCAAGACAAGCGTGAAGCGGACGATGGCGAGCGTTTCTGGATGGACGGCTGGGACGGCTATCCCAATGCACGCCGCCGTCTGCTTGATTCGCTCGTGGCGCATCGACGGCGCAATCCGATCGTGATCGGCGGCGATCGTCACGCCTTCTTTACCGCCGATCTCAAGCAGGATTACGCCCGCCCGGATGGCCCGACCATTGCGACCGAGTTCGTCGGCACGTCGATCACCTCAGACGGGCCGAGCCAAGCAAGCGTGCGCAAGTCGCTGGCGGAGAACCCGCATCTGGTCTATGCGCGTGGCGACAAGCGCGGCTATGCGACCGTCGAGCTCGACACCCGGCGTTGCACCGTGGGATTCGAGGCGCTCGACGACGTCAAGGACGCCGCGAGCGCCGTGCGCCGGTTGACGAGCTTTGTGGTCGAGGATGGCGTGCCGGGCGTGAAGGCAGCATGACGAAATCCGTGTGTTGCAGATTTGACGGCCAACGAAAGATCGCCTCAAATGCTTCGACGTCTGACTGTGCCTTGAGGCCGCTGTGGGGGGCTGCGCCGTGACTGATCAAACCATCCTGCGGGTCGCCTGGCTCTACTACATGGAGAACCTGACCCAGGCCGAGATCGGCGAGCGGCTCGGGCTGACCCGCGCCCGCGTCAACCGCATGCTTTCGGATGCGCGGCAGACCGGCATCGTCAACATTCGCCTCAACTCCGCTTTTGCAAGCTGCACGGAGCTGGAGCACCGCTTGCGCCGGGAATGCGGCCTCGAGGACGCCGTCGTCATTCCAAGCCCGGAGAATCCCGAGCAGGTCGGCAGTCTCATCGGGATGGCGGCGGGAGCTTATTTATCGAAATTCCTCGAACAGAAGCGGCCGCGTATTATCGGCATCGGCTGGGGCGCGACCTTGCGCGAGACCATCCGTTACGTTACGCCGGCGGACTATCCCGATCTCTCCATCGTCTCCATGATGGGCGGCCTGTCGCACGGACTCGAGCTCAACACTTTCGAGATCGCGGGTGAGCTTGCGCACCGGCTGCACGCCCAGTGCAGCTATCTGGCCGCCCCGATCTTTGTCAGCAGCCGGCGCTCGCGCGACACATTTTTGGCCCAGGAGGTCTATCAGGAGGTGCTGAACAGCGTTGAGCGGATCGATCTTGCGCTTCTGAGCATGGGAGACATGACGCCGCGCTCGCTCTTGATGCGTCATGGGCTGCCGCCGGACGTCCGCGCCGAGCATCTGCGGGCGGCGGGTGGCGTCGGCGACGTCCTGGCGCAATTTCTCGACAAGGCCGGCCGGCCCATCGATCACGGCATCAACAGCCGCGCCATTGCGATGCCGCTCGACAAGCTGGCGCGCGTGCCGACATCGATCCTGATCGCCGGGGGGCTCAACAAGGCGCCGATCATCGCTGCGGTGCTGCGCGGCCGGATCGGCAAGGTGCTGGTGACAGACGAGAACACCGCCATCGCCGCGCTGAAACTGATCGACAAGCAGAAATAGCCGTACTTTCCGCTACCGCTATTACATCCGCCCGTGGCACCCGCGGAAGGGCTGCAAAAGCATTTGTCACGTTGTTGTTACATATGTAATATGTCGAGAACAATTGCTCAGAAGGATGGCGTTGACATGCGCGCTGCGGTGCTCCAGGACATTCGTGATATCCGCATCCTCGATATCCCCGAGCCGAGGCCGCTCGCGGAGGACGAACTCATCGTCCGCGTCAAGGCCGTCGGTGTCTGCGGCAGCGACCTGCATTCATATCTCGAGGGCGGAACAACCGGCCCGACCAGCGTCAAGCCATTCGTTCTGGGGCATGAATTCTCAGGCGTGCTCACACCGGACTCGGCGCGCAAGGCGGGGTTCTCGGCCGATGCGCTGGTGGCGGTCGATCCTTCCATTCCCTGCGGCCATTGCGAATGGTGTCACCGCGGTCACACCAATCTCTGCCCCAATGTGAAATTCCTGGGCTACGCGCCTCACAACGGCGCCATGGCCGAATTCGTCTGCGTGCCCAGATCCGCCGTGCATCTGGTGCCTGACAGCATCGACCCGGCCGGCGCGGCGATCCTGGAGACGCTCGGCGTCGCGATCCATGCCATGGATCTGGCGCATCCGCGACTTCTGGAAAGCGTGGCGGTACTCGGCTGCGGCCCTGTTGGATTGCTGCTCGTGCAACTGGCGCGGCTCGCGGGCAGTGGAAAGATCATCGCGATCGACCCGGTCGCGCAACGTACCGCACTGGCCTGCGACCTCGGTGCGGACGTTGCGTGCCGAAGCTACGCCGAGGTCGGCGTGGCTACTGAAGGCCGCGGCGTCGATCTGGTGATCGAGGCGACCGACTCCTCGCATGGCTTCGAGCACGCCGCGCGGTGTGCCCGTATCGGCGGCCGGGTCGTGCTCGTCGGCATCCCAGAGAATAATCAGTACATCCTCAGCGGCGCGGAGTCGCGCCGGAAGGGCCTGTCGATCAAGTTTTCACGTCGCATGCCGGAGGTTTATCCGCGGGCCATCGCGCTTGCGCAAGGCGGACAGGTCAAGCTGGCGCCACTGGCGACGCATCGCTTCTCGCTCGACCAGACGCCCGCCGCGTTCGAGCAGCAGGTCGCGCGGCGCGACGGCATCATCAAGGCGATCATCTGCCCGTAGATGGAGCGCCATCTCGTCAAGCGCCTGGTGCAATGGAGCAGGCACAGAAGCAGGACCGGTCGTGATGGCGAAATCGTCGAAGTTGGTTGTCGCCCGAAAAGGGCGCGTGCTGATGGTGAGACGCAGACGCGACGGGCTCTGGATGTTTCCCGGCGGCCGGAAGCGGGCAGGCGAGAGCGACAGGAGCTGCCTCCGTCGCGAGATCAAGGAGGAGCTTCCGAAGCTGAAGCTCGGGCCGTTGAAACTCTGGAAGGAAGTCAAAGCGCGGAAGCGCCAGACCGGTCGGCGGATGAGCGATGCGATCTTCCTGGCCAAGAAGGTGTCGGGGCGGCTGAAGGTCGGCGACAAAAAGGAGATCGACAGGGCGGTTTGGCGTAAGCCGCGCGGCGCCAGACTGACGCCGACTTCGCACTATATCCGCGATAAGCTGTTCCCCAGGCGGGGCCGCCGTTAGGTCGCTTGCGCGAGCGTCATTCGTGAAGGTTCGTCCGTCATGCGGGTCTGGAACCGCTCGTCATTGCAGCGCCTGACGCAGGAGAGCGAGCAATTCCCCGTGGATCAATCCGTTGGAAGCGATCTTGTCGAGATCGTCATTGCGGCACGGACGCCCTGTCAGCGTCGTGACCTGCCCGCCGCCGGCCCACACCATCGGCATTGCGGCCGCGTGCGAGACGATGTCGGCCTTCAGTGAAACAAAGCCGTCCAGACGACCCGAGGCGACCATCGTCGTCTCGAGGGCGCCGGAGACGACGATACGCACGCCGCGGGCCACTCTGCCGAGCAGTTCGATCACACGCGTCGTCCGCTGGACTTCGTCGGGCGAGAAATGCGAGGTCAGAATCACCGAGATCACCGCATCCGACAGTAAACGTGTCGTGGAGACGCGTGCCGGCAAGCCGTCGATGGTCGCGCCTTCCCCCGCGAGATAGCGCGCCGTCAGTCCGATCTTGGGCGCGTTGATCAGGCCAAGCTTCGTCTCGTCGTCGACCTCGTAGGCGACCGTCACGGAAAACCACGGCAGCCCCCGGGCGTAGTTGATCGTGCCGTCGAGCGGATCGATGATCCAGCGCGCAGCATTGTCCCCGGGGCTCGCGCCGCTCTCCTCGGCGAGAATGCCGGCCTCCGGCGTCAGCGCCTTCAAGCCCGCGACCACGATCGCTTCGGAGGCGAGATCCGCCTCGGTGACTATGTCGAGATGGTCCTTGCGCTCCGTGCGCAGCGGCGTGGATTGCATCGCGACCAGCTTGGCCGCCGCCTCGCCGACGACGGCCTCTGCGCGCCTCAGCAGTGCCGGAAGGCCGTCGCCCCGGTCCGTTCCCGGATGGTCTTGGTCGGCCGCGATCTCGAATAGGCGACCGTAGTCTCCGACCGGAACGAGGTGGCTGGTGATGCCCATGTCTGGCCGCCAGCAGTGCAAGGCAAATCCCGGCGGCTCCATGATGAAGCGATTGGTGTGGCCGGGCCGCAGGTCGAGCGCAACCTGATGCGCCGTGCTTGGCGCCACATAGCCTACGGTTCCCGCATAGCGCGCGGTGATCGAGCGGTGATAGTGACCGCACAGCACGCGTTCGATTTCGGGATGGCCTTTGATGATTGCGTCGAGCGCGTCGGCCCCGAGGAGGCGCAGATCGTCCATCCCATCGGCCCCGACAAGGAACGGCGGATGATGAATCACGACGACCGTCGGCTTGCCGCGCCCGGTCGCGAGCACGTCGCGCAGCCATTGTTGCCGGGCCGCGCAGAAGGTGCCGTGGATCTTTCCGGCCTCGACGCTGTCGAGGAAGATCAGCCGGACCGGAAAATCGTCCACGACAAAATTGATGAAGCCCTCGGACGGAAGATAGCGGTGACGAGAGCGTAGCGAAGCTATCAGCTGCTCGCGGCGGTCGTGGTTGCCGGGAATGACGAACACCGGCATCGGCAGCCTGGGCAGGCCGGCGGCGACGATCTCATATTCCTCTTCGAGCCCGCCATCCGTGAGGTCGCCGCTGACCACGACGCAATCGGGCCGCGGATCGAGCCTCAGCACGGCGTCGATGGCGTCGTGAAACATCGCGTTGGTATCGACGTCGCCGTAAGCGAGCTTGCCGAGCGGTCGGACGTGCAGATCGCTCAGCTGGGCAATGATGAACACAGAATTCCGCCTCCGAAGGGAACAGTTGCGGCCAGCGCCAGGCCGCTTGCCGCAATCGATCGCCCGCTGCCTACGAGCTCTTCATCAGGGCGTTGCTTTCCTTGACCATGCGATCGAGTCCGGCCTCGGCGGTCATCTCCCCGCGCATGACGGCATGGATGATCTCGCGCTGTGTGCGCCAGATCTTCACGGACTGTCCGCCTGGATAACCCTGCCACGGCTTCGCGCGCTCGATCTGCTGCGACACGGTGCGGAAGTTCGGGTTCTTGTCGTAGAACGGGGCCAGGAATTCGGACCCCGAGGCACGCAAATTGGTCGGCATATAGCCCGTCGTCTCGACCACGATCTTCTGCGCTTCCGGGCCACTCACGAATTTCAGGAACTCCCAGGCGGCCTGCTGCTTCGCCGGATCTTTCGCCGTGATGATCGCGGCGTTGCCGCCGGTGGGCAGTCCACCCCTCTGCTTGTCGTCGATCGGGGAGGTGCAGGTGCGCAAGGTGAACTTGTCGCCGATCAGGTCCGTGACCTGGCGCAACCGGGCCGGGGTGTCGGCAAAAATGCCGATCTTCCCGGCGATGAATTGCTGACGCGAGGAGTCCCAATCGATCAGCGGCATCTTGGCGTCGGCCACGAACCGCCGGCAATGGGCCAGGGCCTTTAGCCCGGCGTCGTTGCCGAATCCGGCAGCGGTTTCCGATGCATCGAGCATCTGGCCACCACCTTGCAGGATCAGGGAACGGAACAGCCAATCGTCGGGCCAGTCGTGGATGTTATAGGCGATGCCGGCGACGTCGGAGCCCTTGCTCTTGATGCTGACAGCGAGGGCGATCATGTCCGTCCAGTTGTCGGGCATCTTGTCGGGATCGCCGCCCGCTTGTTTCACGAGCTGCGCGTTGAAATAGATGATCGGCAGCGAGGCATTGAACGCGAGGCCGTAGATCTTGCCGTCGACCGCTCCGAGCGCCAGGATCCCGTCGGAGTAATTGGCCTTGCGCCAGGCGGCGTCCTCCTTCTGCAGCATCGGAGCAACCTCGGTGATCTGGTTGCGTTTCACCAGCGTGCGCACGAGCTCGGCGAGCAGGTGGTACCCCGAATAGTAGACGTCCGGCAGCTGGTTGGTGACGGCCTGCCGCAGCATGGCCTGATGACCTTCGTCATAGCTCGCTGCCGGCGCCCGGAACTGGATCTTGATGCTCGACTGCCGCTTCATGAACTCCTGGGCGATTGGTTCATGGAATTTCGCGAAGGCGGGAAAGGCATAAAGCACATCCAGCGTCACGTCCTGCGCGTAGGCCGACCGTGTCAGAAACGGACTTGAAAGCGCAGTGGTCCCGACGGCAGCGGCGCTCTTCAGGAGGTCTCGGCGGTGCAGCATGACGGTGTCTCCCTGGCAGTGGTTGAAGTCATTTTATTCCGGTCATGGTGATGCCGGCGATGAAGTGCCGCCGCGCGATCAGAAAGGCGATGACCAGCGGTGCCGTGATGATGGTGGCGCCGGCAGCGAGCGCGCCGTAATTCGAGCCCAACTCGGAATCGGCGAAGTACATCATGCCGAGCGGCGGCGTCGCGAGCTTGGTGTCGGAGACGACGATGAGCGGCCAATACAGATCGTTCCAGTGCGCTACGACGGAGAAGATCGAAAACGCCGCGATTGCCGGCCAGGCGCTCGGCACCACGATGCGCCACACGATCTCGAACTCGCCGACACCGTCCAGCCGCGCGGCCTGGATGATCTCGTCCGGATAGGACTTGAAGAACTGGCGGAACAGGAAGATCGCGAACACTGACAGGAAGAACGGCATCATCATTGACAGGTAAGTGTTGAGGATGCCGAGTTCGGCGAACGCGATGTAGAGCGGGAGCGAAGGCGCCTGGACCGGAATGCAGAGTCCGAGCAGGACCAGCGAAAACAGGATCGGCCGTCCCGGAAACCTCAGCTTGGCGAGCGCATAGGCGCATGGGATCGCGACCAGCAGCTGGACGACGAGGATGCCGCCGCAGACGATTAGACCATTGAGCAGGAAGCGCAGCAGCGGCGCGGTGCTCAAGGCGGATTCGAAGTTCTGCCATCCGTAGAACTGGCGCGGCCAGAGCCGGAACGTCGCCTCGAAGATCTCGCCCGGCGGCTTGATCGCGCTCGTCAACATGAACACGAAGGGCAGCAGCATGAAGACGGCGCCGCCGATCAGCACTGCGTGGACGAGCGCAAGCGACACGAGGCGCCGCATCCGGACCGCGACCGGCGCAGGCGGGCGGGCGATCGTGGCCGATATGCGCATCAATAGTGCACCCGTCGGTCGAGGATGAAGGTCTGCAGCACCGAAAACACCAGGGTGAACGCGAGGAAGACGAGCGTGAGCGTCGCCGCATAGCTCATGTGAAAGTACTGAAACCCCTCCAGATAGATGGCATAGAGCAGCACCTCCGATGCGCCTCCGGGGCCGCCACGCGTCATCACCGCAACCGTGTCGAAGATCTTGAACGCCGTGATGAACGTCGTCACGGTCACGAACATCGTCGTCGGACCAAGCATTGGCCACGTCACTTTCAAGAAGCGGTCGATGGGATGGCTCGCGCCGTCGACGGCGACGGCTTCGTAGAGGTCGCGGGGGATCGCCGAGAGACCGGCAAGGAACAGCACCATGTTGAAGCCGACGAGCTGCCAGATGCCGATCGCGGCGAGCGTCGGTATGACGAGGCGCGGCTCGCTCAGGAACGCTGTCTCGGCGAAACCCAGCCCCTTGAGGGTCTGATTGATCAGTCCCAGGGTCGGGTGCAGCAGGAACTGCCACATCGTGGCCATCGCGATGAGCGTCGAGGTGACCGGGAGAAAATAAATAACCTCATAGAAGCTGCGCGTGCGCTGGCGCTGGTGGATCAGGATCGCGACAAGCAGTGAGATCAGGACGCCGCCGGGCACGACAATCGCCACATAGAGCAACGTGTTAGTCACCGAGCGCCGAATCACGGGATCTTGCAGCGCCGCGCTGAAGTTCTTGAGACCGACGAACGAGAAATCGAGCGCGCCCAACTCGTAGTTGGTTAAACTCAGGAAGGCGAGAGCAGCCAGCGGCAGCAGATTCGTGAGGACCAGCAGGATGAAGGCCGGCGCCGCAAAGCCCACGCCCGCGAACCGCTCGCCCCATTTCTGGCGGCCGGCTGGCGGCGCCAGGTCGAGCGGAGTGACTTGAGCCGCGACCGCGTTCATCGGACCTCGCTCCCGCGGCGCACATCGCGGCTGGCCGCCGTACGGCTTTCCACCTCGATGCGCCGGCCGTTGTGGTCGAACACGTGACAATCCCGCGGCTCAAAGGCGAGCGTGACCTCGCCCTCGGGAATCGGCATGTTGTTGTCGACCCGGCAGAGCACCGCGACCTCCGGAGAGGCCACGAGGTCGAAGTGAAGGATGCTTTCCGAGCCGAGATTTTCGCGGCGCCGGAATCTGCACGTGACGACGCACGGTCCATCCCCGATCCGCATCGCTTCCGGGCGCACGCCGACCGTCAGTTCCGGCGCCGGCGCGTTGCGAACATCGATCGGCAGCATCCGGCCGAGCAGCTCGACCTGGCCGCTGGGCCCACCGCGGGCCGGAAATAGATTAATCGCAGGACTGCCAATGAACTGCGCGACCGCGGTCGTAGCTGGCCGTTCATAGACATCGGCGGGGGTGCCGAGTTGAAGTATGTCGCCGTGATCCATCACGGCGAGGCGATCGGACATCGTCATCGCCTCGATCTGGTCGTGTGTCACGTAGATCATCGTGACGCCCAGACGCGCGTGCAACTCGGTCAGCTCGCCGCGCATGTGCACGCGCAGCTTGGCGTCGAGGTTCGACAAGGGCTCGTCCATCAGGAAAACCTGCGGATGACGCACCATTGCGCGGCCGAGCGCGACGCGCTGCCGTTGGCCGCCTGAAAGCTGTCCGGGGCGGCGGCGAAAGAAAGTTTCGATGCGAAGCTGCTCGGCGACGACCCGCACCTCACGCGCGATCTCGTCCATGACGCGCCTGCGCCGGGGCGACAAATGACGCATCAAGGGCAGGCGTTCGAATAGGTTGAGGCGCGTCATGGTGAGCGGCAGCGCGATGTTGTCGAACACCGACATGTGGGGATAGAGCGCGTAATTCTGGAACACCATGGCGATTCTGCGCTCGTGAGGGCGCAAATGGTCGACCGCGGTCCCGCCGATCGAGACCGAGCCGCGATCCTGCGATTCGAGGCCGGCGATGATGCGCAGGAGCGTCGACTTGCCACATCCGGAGGGACCCACCAGCGTCAGAAACTCGCCGTCCGCAATATCGAGATCGATGTCGTTGAGGACGGCCGTGTCGCCGAAAGCCTTATGGATGCCGCGCAATGTGAGGCCGACCATCGCGATCACGCCTTAGCTACGCGCGGCGGGTAGACCTCGTGCACCACGTCGTCGATCCAGTAATCGGTAAGGCCGGGTACCGCACGAATGCTCACGTCGATGTTTTCGCCGTCGATGTCGTAGATCACGGCTCCGAGCCGCGCGACGCCGCCCATCGGCGGCGCCAATTTCTCACCGACCAGGAAGCCGGCCGCCGGCCCCCAAACGTAGTGCGTGCCGTTCAGCCGAATTTCGTGCCAGCGATGCAGATGTCCGCTTGCCACGATCTCGACCCGATAGCGATGCAGCAAATCGAGAAGGGCCCGGCGCGGCTCCGGCTTGACTGACCAGTAACCAGTGTCGGCCTCGGTCGGTGACTCGATGAAGAGTGGCCGGTGCGTGAACCAGGCAATGCGACGCCCCGCAGCATCGGCCATCGCGGCCTCGAGCCATTGGGTTTGCTGCGCTTCCTGGGGGCCGCCGCCGAAGATCATCGAATTGAGCCCGATCAGGCGCCAGCCGCCTACATCGCGTAGCCAGCGGTCGTCACCGAAGTGGCGGTGAAAGCGATCGAGCCGCTCGTCATCCACCGGCTGGTGGGGATTGCCAACTTCGCCGATGTCGTGATTGCCCGGTACCGCCACGACCGGAACGCCCAGCGAGGCCAGTTGGGCCGCGCAATATGCCGCGTCGGTCTCCTGATCGGCCGCATCGACCGTTACGTCGCCGGTATGTATGACGAGATCTGGCCTGTGTTGCGCGATCCAGCGTGCAAGGGGCGCCCAGTTTGCCTCGAAGTGCTGCTTGGTCGGGCTGAGATGCGTATCGGAAATCTGAACAACTCGGACCATGACGCCTCTGCTATGGCTCGCGTGTCACGCCGTGCGTCGGTCGCGCAGCGGTCTCGCTCGAATCGAACGCGCTGCTCCTCGCAGCGCGGACTTGGCGGTGATTGCAATCGTGGGATCTGAGGTTTTTGGCGCTCTCCCTCCCTTGGTGAAGTCGCTAAGCGGATTGAATGTTTTTCGAAACTATACATATGAATGACGATGGTGACAAATGTAATTTCAAGCCGGAATCTCAGAGTCGTTTCGATCACTGCACTGAGGTTTGGCCCTGCCAAACTACCTCGCAGCGGCAACGAACGAGCATCTCGACCTGCTCAGGGCACCCAGATGCCGTTCCTTTTGGCCGCATGCGAGGGAGCGTTGGCGCCAAGCGCGGGCCGCGACCGGCCATGAGCTTGGGATGTCGGAGGTTTGCTGTCTGCCAATGTATCGCAAGACACTGAGCTTCAGATTGATCTTTGTCCAAGTTGAGCATATTCGCGAACGCAACCTGAACCGGATCGGAGTTCGCACGCGCGTCTTTCGTGTCGCTAGTTGTCGGTGCGTCGCGACGTTGATCGGGAAGCCGCCTTGAGCACAATGAAGGCCAAGGATGGCTTGACGTCGTTCGTTCACCCCTCGCCACTTCATCGCAATCGACTGAAAACATCCGGCAATGAAACCTTTGTATCCGCCATCGCTCTGATTGAGACCACCGCCGCTTGAGCTTCGGCATGGATATCGACATTGTGGTCGCGATAGTCGATCTTGGTATAATGCGCAGGAGGTCGAGCGCAATTTGGCAAGCGCTCACCACCACGGTGCCAGCCCACACGTCCATAAGCGTCACTATCTACCACAGTCCGATTGCGGCACCTCGCGGAACACACTCGCGATGATCCGGCAGAGCAGCATCGAGCCAACGATCATCGAGTATCTCAAGACGCGACCATCGCGCGAGACGCTGAAAGAACTGATCGCCTCGATGGGAATTTCGGTGCGCGAGAAAGGGACGCCGTACGAGAATATTCCCGGGACGAGACCTCCGCTCGCCGCACGTCGCCTCGAAAATCCTCGAAGCCGCGACTCGCGGCGAGACTTCAATGGGGTGATCTCAAGCAAGTCGGTCGGAGAGCACTGAGTGAGGTGCCCACGATGTGGCGGCCGGACCGTCAGCCGAGCGGCGCCCAGCCGGCTTCGGGCAGACCGAGCTCGGCGATCGGCGACGAACTCGTGATCGAAGCTCGGCTGAGTGCGAAGGACCGCCATGAGACTTCCCAAGAAGTCGCGCTCCGCCGGGTGAGTTCGATGACCTACGGAATGAGTTCGTCCGGCTCTGCCGTGGTGGTGCGCCGCCGCGGCGGACTGTGGGTCTCGCTGCCCTCGCTGGAGGGCCCCCGCTCAGACAAGTCCCGGCGGATGTTGGCTTGCAGCTCCACCAGATCGATGAAGACCTCCGCGCGGCGGCGGAGCTCGTCGGCGATCATCGGTGGGCGGCTGATCGTGGTGGAGACCACCAGGACGCGGACGCCGCGGCGCTGCACAGCCTCGACCAGCGTGCGGAAAGCGCCGTCGCCGGAAAACAGGGTCAGCTCGTCGATCCGCCCGGCGAGTTCCATGGCGTCGACCGCGAGCTCGACGTGCATGTCGCCCTTGACCTTGCGGCGTCCGGAGGCGACGACGTATTCCTTGGTCGCTTTCGTGACGACGGTGTAGCCGTTGTGGTCGAGCCAGTCGACCAGCGGCCGGATCCAGGAGAATTCCTGATCCTCGACAACGGCGGTGTAGTAGTACGCGCGGAGCAGGGTCCCGGGGTTCTGGAATTCACTGAGGCGCTTGTAGTCGATGTCGAGCCCGAGCGACCTGGCGGTGGCGTAGAGATTGGGGCCATCGATGAAGAGCGCAATCCTGGTGGACGTGGACGACATTCCGGCGCGGCTCGAATTGGTGCGGGCAGGCGTTTCTGCACGGGCTCTGGTTTAGCGAAGCAAATGAAGTTGAGGAAATCTGAGGCGGTTTGCATCGCTGGTCGCACGACCGCCACCGGCTCAGGCTCTGCGCATCGCGTAGCGTCGAAGTTACGTAGAATGCGTCAGGGCCAGCGCTTCAGAGCGCGGCTCAACGAAAGGCCCAACGGCCAAATCCATTGCAGCCGACTTTTGCAACAAAATCGGCCAATAGGCGACGTCGCAGTAGACCCGATATGAACAAAGGCCGCAGCGGCAACGGGTCAATCGCGTCCTTTTCCGCATGCCGTTCTCGTCCGATCTACCTCTGTGAACGGACAGGTCAGAGCGCCCTCAGCATGTCTTAAACGGGCCACAAGCGTCGATTTGGCGCTCGGCTGCTAACTTCCGGTCTGCTCTTGTGAGCCGACATGTAGGGCACGGCGTCGATGGACCGGTGGACCAAAACCGGAAGTGACACGCCTTATTCAATCACCTCGTCCGCGCGCGCGAGGACGTTCGCCGGGATTTCGATACCGAGCGATTTCGCCGTCTTTAGATTGATGACAAGCAGGTATTTGGTGGGCTGCTCGATAGGAAGCTCGGCCGTTTTGGCGCCCTTCAGAATTCGGTCGACATAGCGAGCCCCAATTCGAGCCAAAGCAAGAAAGTCCGGCCCATAGGAAATCAATCCACCCGCTCGCGCAAAGTCGAGGTCGAAGGAGATTGATGGTAAGCCGGCCTGTACCGCGAGGTCGGGTACACGATTCGATGGAAAGGAAAATATCGGGTCGCTAAATATGTCCAGTGCCTCTGCTCTCTGAGCTTTTGCAGCGGCAATGGCGCGAGGCACTTCCCCTGCTTCTCGCAAATCAAACACGTCTAACTGAAAGCCGAGCTTAGCTGCCGCAGCTGGTGTCTCCGGAAACACCAGCCGATGCATCTCGTTTAAGGTGTTGAGGAAAACTGCTACGCGCTTGGCCTGTGGCAAAACTTCTCGAAGAATACCAAGAAACTTGCCACCAAAATCGATCCGGTCCATCGTTGCGACGCCTGTCAGGTTACCGCCAGGCTGGGCAAGGCTTGACGCGAGTCCCATACCGACCGGATCGGCGACCAAGACTATTACAATTGGGATGTCGGAAGTGGCGTTCTTTGCAGCCCGCGCGGCGTGAGGGGTGAACGCGACGATGAGATCGGGTTTCGACCGCACGAGGTCGGACGCAAGCGCCGGAAGCTGGTCGAGGTGATAATCCGGGTCCTTCCGCTCGATCGTGATGTTGGTGCCCTCCACCCAACCGATTTTTTTAAGCTCGTCCAAAAACGCCTCATCAAAGGAGACCTTGCAGGCGGGCGCGCAAAGCATCCCGATTCGCGCCATTCTTCGCAGCGATTGAGCTGTGGCTGTCGACGCGAAGGAAAGCAGCACAACCAGAACGGCGGATACTGTAACGGCAAACCGTCTCATGCGATCCCCGTATCGTTGCAAAGGCGATCGGGTCGACAGGCCGAGCGTCTGTCCGGCAAGTGCGACTAATAGCAGCTGCGAAATGATGAAGCGATCAAAAATGAACGCTATGGGTCACAATGCGAAGAACTCAACGTGAGCAAATCTGGTCCGTCATGCCTCGTTGAGGGGACCTCGTGGAGGGGGCCGCCACATAGGCGATGGGCCACTCCGCAGGAGCAGCATCATCGCCTCCGCACTCGACGCCAATAGGTCGTGGCCGCGCCTTACTGCGACCAGCGCAGGACAAGTCAGCGACGCTGACTTGCGTATTCAGTTGGTCGCAGTGTGAAGTTGCTGACACCGGGCCGATCTTCTGGCCCTAAGCAAACTGAGGCATTATGCCTCTTGGGCGAAACACCCGTTTCTAGGACGCGTCCAGCCTCGTAGAATGTGGTTGCCCTTGAAGCGGGATGTGCCGAAGTCACCGTTCGGGACGAACGAGCAGTTCTAGCGCTGTCGGCAGGTGCGCTACCCTCAGAGACCGCCCCCTTTTCGGTTTCACACCACGATTTCACATTCCACACGCGCGCAGCTGCGGCGGTTTGTAACCTAAGGAGAAAAGCGATGAGCAAGATCGATCGAAGGTCTGCATTGGGGTTCGGGTTGGCGGCGGCTACGGCGGCCATGATAAATCCGGCCGCCGCTCAAACTACGGGCTATAAGGACACAACTCCGTGGCCAGGTGTGGTGGTGCGTGAATATGATGGCGAGACACCATCACTGATCCCCGGTTTTAAGACCGTCTCGATGCGCGATATCATCATGCAGCCGGGATCGAAGACCATGGGTCCCCCGATGATGAATGCCATGGTCTGCCATATCACCGAAGGAGAGCTTCGGCTTGCGCAGGACGAAAAGACCTTTACCGGCAAGAAGAATTTTGTCTGGACCTGCAACAAGGACACAAAGGAGCAGGCGTTCAATGATGGGAACGTGGTCGCGGTCATGCGGATCACGGACCTGAAGGCTTGAGGCTCGCTTATTCCGTAAGAATGATTGTAGCAGCGAATGGTGCACGCGACGGCGCGCCATTCCCGTGCGGGACCGCTACGCGCCGATCGCGTCGGTTTGCGCTGTGACGGTGACTTCCGGGTTGCGCCGAATTTCTGGATAGGTCGCTGCGCCAACCGACGCGATGAGCGATGACCGGACAACTTCTCGACCAATGAGACCGCTCTCGCCGCTGCAAACACTTGCGCGATCGCTCGCACTTCGGATTAGATGGGTCGCGTGGCTCACTGTCCAGTTTTGAAGGAGGTGTTTCATGAAATACATGCTCGAATATACAGTCCGCACTGCCGGCCTTTCCTTAGACCAAAACTTTGCAGGATCGCAATCGCTTCTTGCTGCGTTCAGCAAGTGGAAGCCGGATGAAGAGAAGGGGCTGACGATACACGCGTTCGTAGCGAACCTGGCGGGACGAGGGGGCTATGTTTTGGTCGAAGCCAACGACCCAAAAGCCATCACCGCCTTCGTGGCAAAGTACAACTTCTGGAATGACATTGATGTCGTTCCGGTCGTCGATATCAGCGAGTCAGTGCCGATAAACGCGAGTTCACTGGAATGGGCGAGACAAGCGTCCAAGGGCTAGTTGGCGGATGATCTGAAATCGACGAGCGCTCCGACCATTAGTCGGGGCGTCCCAATTCAAAGACGGAACATGAACAGTGGGGCGTCATCGCAGGATTAAGGCAGAGGACCTATTCGCCTATAAGCGCACGCGTGATGAGAAGCGGGGCAAAGCGCTTGCGAATCTCGCTGAGCGGGACGCGGAGCACTTGTAAGCTTGTTTGCAAACCGCTTCACCGCATTCGTCGATGCGTGCTCGCCAGGCGGACTTTTTTTTTCGTCTCCGCTGGTCGAGCCGCGTCCTGGACGAGACCGAAATTGCTATCGGAGAAATCTTGAGCGGCAAAGGCTTTAACGATGCCAAGGCGCGCGCAGAGCGGGCGCGCGCCAGCATGGAAGCTGCCTTCGAAGACGCCATGGTTGCGGATTTTGATAACTTCTTGCCGGTTGCGGCGGGTCTGCCCGATCCCAACGATCACCACGTTGTTGCTGCGGCGGCCAAGACGCAAGCCGCAATGATCGTAACGGAAAACCTTAAGGACTTTCCGGCGGCAGTTCGTCGAATCCCTCTAGCTCAGAAACTAAGACGGCCCTTTTGGCAACACGATCTTGACGCAAACTCGAATTCGGATATTCCATAATGAAGGTTATTCGAAGACGGCGCGCGAGAAGAACGCAGGGGAATGATCCACCGTCTCATCAGCTCCGATGGCCTGACGCCGGGTCTCAGCTTCCAAGCGGCAACGATCAGCGACAAGCCTGGACGCCGAGACCTGGGGCAAGTTGATCGCAAAACTGGCTCTCGCGCGCAAAGATCAGGATCGCGCTGATCGACAACGCCGCGGACACGGACGAGCAGGGTAGGATCGATCTCTAGATCCAGTTATGGAAACTGTTATGCCTATCCAGTTGACACAGCACGCATATGTTGGTTCGCATAACATAGATTATGGAATATCTTCCTATTTTCCGAACGCCGAAACTCGTCCGTAGTCGGGTTTGTTACGACGCGGTCGCTTGTCTTCTCCGGATAGCGTCGCGTTGGCGTCGGCTTCGTTTCCGCACGCGTCGAACTAGAGCAATCGAAGGCATCGGTGACAGAGTCGTGGCTGGCGTCGGCTCCTCGACCGCGCGGACATCACGAGCCTCCATGGTCTCGAGAACCGCGCGTCCCTTGTCAGTGATACGCCAGCCGCCGTTCAACCGCTCGATGAGATCTTGGGAGAAGATATCCAGGTCAGGCACGCGGGCTGCCAATCGCTTCGTGCGTTCGGTCCAATCCCGCCCGCTGGTCGCCAGAGTCGCCATATCGCGCTTGAGGTCCGCCATAAGGGCGAACCCGTCTGGATAGCTGACCAGCACCTTGAGAACCGTCACCTGGAAGTTCACTGCCCCACCCGTACCGGCTTCCGCGAACTTACTTCCTCTACATATTAGGAGCATTCGTGATCTTCTGTCGACTCAGGGATGATGGTCATCACCGACGATCAACCAAAACGGAGAACCCCCCTATGCCAGCAGCGTAGGCACGGCCAACGGATGCTTCTGGTCCGTGGTCGCTAACAGAGTACCTAACCGACGACGAAGTGCAGTCGCTGATCACTGCTGCGAAAGCCAATCGCCATGGTCATCGCGATGGCACTATGATCCTCGTCGCTTATCGACATGGCTTCCGCGCTTCCGAACTGACGGATCTTCGCTGGGATCAAGTCGAGTTCTCGGCAGCCGCTCTCCATGTCCGACGAGTCAAGCAGGGTACGCCGAGTACGCACCCCATCCTCGGAGATGAGCTACGTGCGTTGCGCAAGCTTCAGCGAGAGCAAAAACCAAAATCGCCGTTTGTGTTCACATCGGAGCGCGGCAGTCCTTTCACCATTTGCGCGAATGGTTGAGCGAACAGGTACAGCCGCAACGCTTCGGTTCAAAGTTCATCCACATATGCTGCGACACGCTTGCGGCTACACGCTAGCTAACAAAGGCCACGACACGCGCGCAGTGCAAGCGTATCTGGGCCACAAGAATATTCAGCACACCGTGCGCTACACTGAGCTCTCCCCAACCCGTTTCAAGAACTTCTGGCGTTAGCAACAGTCAGTCCGCTTGGCCTCGAAAGCAGACGTCCGCCCGGAATGCGAATCTGACTGTTAAGGGCCGATTTTGTTGCAAAAGTCGGTTGAGACAAGTCACGAAGCGTGATTCCGTTGTGTTGACGCGAATCTCGGCGAGGTCGATCCATGATGGGCCGTCTGAAGAGTGACCAAGGTCACTGTTCTACGAGTTTTGTCTTGG
>NZ_JADPIQ010000036.1:0-43837 GCF_023073015.1 Bradyrhizobium sp. 87 | reverse complement strand
TCACACCCCACCCGCACGCCCTCAGGCGCATCATCTCCGCCACGTCATCCGGCGTCTTCATCACCTGCCCCCGTGGATCATTCCACGCCGAGCTTTCAGCGATTCGTTCCCGCTTCATTCACTCTCTCCTCAGCCATCCGAGGAGGGGGCAATTCCTCGTGACGCTGAGGGGGCAGTTTTCCATGGCGCGCGACACCCGGGTGCCCACCGACAACCAATTTAGTTTTCCAGTTTGCGCGAGCCTCAGCAGAAGCTTCGGTCCACCGGAAGCCCCGGACCATGCGAATGGTGCACCGCTGAACACGTGACGTTAAACTTAAGCGATTTCCTCCAAGAGTGCTTTGGCAGAACGAAGGTCTGATGTTTCCAACCCTTCCGTAAACCAGCCGTAGACGGGACCAAGGAGGCCTCTCGCGTCGGCCTTCCTGCCCTGGTCGCGCCAAAGCCGAGCCAGACTCATGGCCGCACGTAATTCAAAGGCTTTCGCGCTTTGGCTTTGAGCAATCTTGAGCGCAGCTTGCAAGTAGTTCTCGACCTCCTCAGCTGGAGCACCACGAGTGCGATGCAGTTCGCCCTCCATGCATGCAAGCTCCGCCTCCCACATATGTTCTTCGTTGCGCGCAGCAATGGCCTTCGCTTCGGCCAGGGTGGCCAGCCCGTTTTCGTCGTCACCTAACTGATGGTGCATCGCCGCGAGCATCCACAAGTACCGGACCTGGTACCAACTGGCTCCGAGCCTGGCCCTCTCGTTCAGACTGAGGCGCATGAGGGCCAGGCCGCCCTCCACGTTACCTTCTTGGGCCATTGCCCAACCCCGTAGGATGAGACCGCTCAAGCGCCAATAATTCAAACTGTGCTGATCGGCGAGATCGATGATGGCTTCAGCGTGCGCATGCACACCCGCCACGTCACCCATCAGCTCCGCAGGCCCCGCTCCGCCATAGACCTGCACGTGCGCCGTAAGGTTCGTTTGATTTAACTCCGCAGCGTATTCAAACGCCGCGCGGCTGGCCCTCTGCGCCTGTTCGGAATAGCCAAGTATCCAAAGCACGATCGCCAGGTAGGGTAGCGCCGAGGCCTTCGGGTCATGTACATAGTGGACAGGTGGCGGCCGATGCGTATCCGGCTGATAGCGCCTCACGATCGCTTCGAGCTCTAAGCGCGCCGTAAGAAAGTCGCCGGCGTGCATGGCGGTGAGCGCCGCCAAACGATGCGTAGCTAGTTTGAGCGCCGTGTCCCCGGTGCGCTCGGCAGCGCGCTGGGCCTCGGCGACAAGGCTCTGCATGGCACCAAAGTCGCCTCGCACGAAGTGGAAAACAAACTTGCCGCTAAGGGTGGCGAACAAGGCATCCGTGTCATCGAGTTCATAGCAGAGCGCATGGGCCCTGCTGAAGGCCGTGCCAAGCTGCGGAGCCGTGTATCCGTGAATGGCAATCAGCGGACCTCCGATCGCCGTTTGCAGGGCGAGTTCCTGGCGATCGCGCTCCGGCCCTTCTGGATTCGACTTGAGTGCATCCAGCCCTCTTGTGAGATGAGCGATCGCCTCGAGATTGGCGGAACGCCCCGCGGCAATCCGGCCCGCCCGCAGCCAATAGCCGACCGCCTTTCCCGCCAGTCCCCCCTGCGTGAGGTGCAAAGCGATCGTTTCCGGCTCAGCTTCTGCACGGGCAGGATAATGTTCCTCGAGAGCTGCAGCGATGCGAGCATGGATCTGCTGCCGCTTGCTCTTTAAAAGGCTCTCATGCGCGATGTCTTGGACCAGCGCATGTTTGAAGCTGTAGCCCGTATCCGGAGGTGCTCCACGGCGGAATATGAGTTCCGCTGTCATTAGATCATTGAGAGCACGCTGCAGCGCGTGTTCGTCGAGCGCCGTTACCGATCTTAGAAGCTCGTGTCCGAATTCGCGCCCAATGCATGCCGCGATCTGGGCGACTTCCTTTACCGGCGCCAATCGATCGAGGCGCGCCATCAACGAGTCCTGGAGCGTCGTCGGGATCGCTAGGGGCGGCAAAGGACCAATCAACTCATAGTAGCTACCCCGGTCTTTGAGCAACCCGGATTCGAGGACGGCCTTGGTGAGTTCCTCGACAAACAGCGGCACGCCATCAGTTTTAGCCAGAATCTGCTCAAGCACTTCTTGTGGAAGTATTTTGCCGCCAGTGATCCGGTCCACGACAGTCGCCCCTTGCCTGCGGCCTAGTCGGCTTAAAGAGAGCGCCGTCACGTGCCCATGACCTGCCCAGCGCGGAACGAACTCAGGCCGGAAGGTGATGATGATCAGAATCGGGAGTTGCTGCACTTCGTCAACGGCCCGGTCGAGGAGTTCGAGCATGGTAGGATCTGCCCAGTGAACATCCTCGTAGACGGCGAGCAGCGGCTGCCTTGCCGCCAGGCCTTGTATCTGCTCCAGGAGAGCCTGGAACGTTCGCTCCTTCTTCTGGTGTGGGCTAAGTGCAAGTGGCGAGTATCTCTCCCCCGTCGGGATTGCCAGGAGGTCCGCAAGAACCGGCGCGCTCTCATGCACGTCGTTTGTGGCAAGAGCGAGCATGGCCTCGAGTTTATCGAGCTGTTCTTCGGGAGCGTCCTCCCGTCGTATTCCTGCTGCCCGCTCAAGGAGCCCAATGACAGGATACAAGGCGGTGCTGGTATGGAACGGAGAACAGAAATGGCTCAGTGGCGTGTGCGGCGCACCTGCGAGGTGGTCGCGCAGCGCCCGCACGAGCCGGGACTTGCCAATGCCTGCTTCGCCGCCGAGCAGGACAATCTGTCCCTCTCGCTCTTTCGCCTGCTCCCAGCGCTCCAGGAGCAATGCAAGTTCTTGGTCTCGTCCGACCAGCGCGGTCGTTGCCATGCCGTGCTGGGCGTCGAATCGACTCTCGGCTGCGCCCTCACCACTGACAAGCCAGGCCTGCACCGGCTCCGGGAAACCTTTGAGCGGCACTGTGCCGAGGTCCTGGTAAATGAAGGCTTCGGCCAGCAGGCGGCGCGTTGACTCGGCGATCACCACATCACCGGGCTCGGCCAGACTCTGCAGTCGGGCAGCCAGGTTCGGGGTTTCGCCGATCACGGCGCGCTCGCGAGCCTCTCCCTCGCCTATCAGTTCGCCGACCACGACGAGACCGGTTGCAATGCCGACGCGTGCGGCAAGCGCTACACCGCCCGGCTCGGTAAGGGAGGCGACCGCCTTTGTCACTCGAAGCCCGGCGCGGACGGCACGCTCCGCCTCATCTTCATGCGCCCGCGGCCAACCGAAATACGCGAGAACGCCGTCGCCCAGGAGCTTGGCTATGTGGCCTTCGAACCGGGCGATCTCGCCCGCCACGGCGTTGTGGTAGGCCTGCATGAGGTCACTCAGCTCCTCGGGGTCGCGCCCTGAGGCGAGCGCGGTGGAACCGACCAAGTCGACGAACATGACCGTAAGCTGCCGACGGTCCGCCTCTGAGGGCAGTGACGGCCTTGTCCGTTCGGTTGGCTCACCAGCATCAGTGGCGACGGAAGCGATCGATGACATGCGCGCCTGAATCGCTTTCAATACGGTCTTGCGCGGCCCGAGCGGCAAGCCGAGTTCTCGCAGATCGGCTTCAGTCAGGTCTTGCAGGACATCAGGCGTGACTTCGGCTTCCTGGAAAGCGCGAGTGTAGCGCTCCAGCCCAAGACTGCGAAGCCATTCGGCTATATCCACGCGACGTCTACTCGCGCGGCGCCAAGCGATACGACGGCGAGTTCAGTTGAAGGTATGTAACCTCAGCTTCAGTGAGCCATCCGCTTGACGCTCGAACACATGGGTGGCAATGCCGCCGGCACTTTGGCGGCTCCCATCCGGTCCCTTGCCGTTGGCCGTCCATTTTGCGGTACTGTAGACGACCTTCTCGTCTCCACCCGCATCTATGATTGTTAGTTTGTGATCAGTGAATCCGCCTGAAAACAGCCCAGCAAAGAATTTTTCGATTTCTTCCGGACCCGATATAACCTGATGCGTTGGTGGTAACACTTTCGCGTTTGAAACGTACGCTGTGGCGACCCCTTTGGCGTCAGCTTTGTTGAACGCCGTATCCCACGCGGCATAAGCTCCGGTAACTTCGGCTCTCACGTCGGAGTTCGTCGAGGAGGCCAGGTTCGGCATGATTCCCTCCCTCAGAATTGGCTTAGTGACCTCCATCATACTACTGCTGGCCAGTCCGCGAAATCGGAACTCGCGGGAACAGGGCGTGCTATTAGGCCGCGGACGAAACGAGGGCACATCCATACTTCCGCTGAGGGCTATGAGCGCCCTTTTCCGACTTCCTAGATTTCACACCGGCAGGGGGATGGGCGCAGCAAGTCCAATTGTCGGAAGTCACGCCGAGCCCGGCGGGATAGGAGGCGAGTTTGGCGAACGTGATCGGCAGAACCTAGTTTTCGAGCTCGACGTACCCCCGAAGCCTGAAGACGATGTCGGGCACAGCGTGGCGCAGGCGTGCAGCGTCTTGCGACGTAGTCGAGAACGGTGCGAACCTGATCATGGCGTTCCAAGGTCGACTTCCGTAGACGGTGATCGAGACTCCGGATTTCGGAAAGCCATCCATTTTGCGAAGCTCACCAAGGACGAGGTCGGCGATCGCCACCGCGGGCAGTCGCGCTCGTTTTTCATCGGGGCCGCCCGGGGACAAGGGAACGAGCGGCTTGGCTGGCGGCGCTGCCGCGACCGCGGGCTCCCGTTGGAGTGTTGACGGCATCTCCGGCGCCGGAGGCGCGGCGACGGGCGACGCGGACCGAGCAAAAATACCACTGATTAACGCCGCAAGGCCTGCATCTTTCGCGTCATCGCTCATTCGCTCTCTCGCAGTTGAGGGTAGCCTAGCAGCTTTCCGAAAGGATACCACCACGCTCTGAGCAAGCGCAGGGCGGTTCCTGTGTTCGCGATCGAACATTCAGGCGTGCAAAGTTTCGCTAAGCTCCTCCTCAGCGAGATACCTGATTCACGAAGGGGCGTCGAAGGTGTTGGGCGGTCTGGTGATGCGCTGGCGTATGCGCAATTTTTTGTTGATTTGTCCATCGTGCAAAAATGCCGCTACCGGGATCCACGGGCGCTACATGCTCGGCCAGGAGCGATTGACGTGCGATCGCTGCGGAGCGACTGACTGTATGACTTTCTGGCGTTTTGAAGGGATAGCTCACCGCGCGTGCGCGATGAGCAGCCGGAAGCACTCTTGCGTTCAGGGATAGTTAGAACAGCGCTTTTTTGGGGGATAAGAGAATGACAAATTGTGTGATCGTTCGGGCCTATGGAAGGCAATTGGATCAGTTGCGCGGAGAGGCATCCCGCATTTTCGCGGGCAAACAAAATCGACTGGTGGATCGAGCGCGGAGTCCAAGGCACACGATTTTGCTTTGAGGACGCTGACGCGAAGAGGGCGTTCGTCTCAATCTGCGAAAACGTCGGTGTTTCGCATATTGATGGCGCCCCGCCCGCGTGTGTCAATCGGCGTTCAAATTTTGGACGCCGATCCCCCGGCTTAGGGGGAATGACACGCGTGAACAGGCGAGACCGCGACTGGTTTGTTCGAGGCGTTCTTCGAATGCCTTGATGGCGGCAGCAGCCAACCGGAGCGTGAGCATCGAGACTAATTCCATGAGGTTCGGAGCGACCCAGGCTCAAGGCTGGGGGAAAGTTGAGCCCGGCCTTACATCGGAATCCAGGCAACAATGAATCGGCTTGTTGAGTCCTATCCGGCCAGGACGTCCTCGCGCGACTTCAGCAGGCGTTTGGCCAGCCGATGGCGTATCCGAGCGGGTCATCGAAGCGAGTGCGCCTTGCATGTCACGCGAAGGATCCGGACTGCGCGAGCCGAATCAGCATCGTGAGAAGTCGATCCTGGCCAGCGCTTCACCGGGGTTGTCGGCTTTGCCACAGTCGTCGGACGGCTTGGGGTTGCAGTCTTTCCGCGGCTGGCAGCAGTCCTTCTGTGAATGGCAGTCGTCGTCCTTGGCGTCTTTCCAGTCACTATCGCGCTTCGAGCAATCGCCCGTGGGGGCACCGGGGCAGTCATCGTGGCCGGTCTCGGCCGATTTCGCACCTTCGGCGGCAAACCCGGTGACGCCGACATCTTGCGCAGGCCCCGCTTCTCGTCTGAGGCTCGTCATTCCGGCCCGAAACGGTCTGGCCGCCGCGGCAAGATGGATGATCATATCTGTTCCATGGGTAATTTCCGGTCGGTGCGCTACGCTCACGCGAGTCATACTAAGGTGCCGGAGATTCGCATTGATTTCCTTTTCCTTCTCGGTGTCGAGATGTGCCGTGCCCTCGTCGAGAAACAGGATCTTTGGTCGGCGATAGAGCGCGCGCGCAAGCAATACTCGCTGTTTCTGCCCGCTAGACAACGAGCTTCCCATGTCACCGATGAGGCTGTTGTAGCTCATCGGCATTGCCATGATGTCGTCGTGGATGCCGGCAATCCGCGCGCAATCGATCATCGCTTGCAGATCGAAGGTTGTATCAAAAAAGCAGATATTGTCGGCAATCGATCCCGACAGCAATTGATCCTCCTGCATCACCGCGCCAATCTGCTCGCGATAAGCGCGCGGTCCAATCTGGCCTAGCGGAAGACCGTCGATCAGAACCTCTCCGCTCGTTGGCTCGAGCAGCCCAAGCATAATCTTGACAAGAGTCGACTTGCCGCAGCCCGATGGTCCCATGATCGTCACGAATTGTCCGGGAGCAACGCACAGATTGACGTTGTTAAGAATCAGAGACTCTCCTTCTGCATACCGGAAGCACACGTTCCGCAGTTCGATCGCGCCGCGAATCTGCCGGATATACGACAGGTCCAGGTGGTGCCCGCGCTCGAGCGGGGTGAGCGCAATGTCGGCGAGACGCTCCAGGTGCAGTCCGAGAATGCGGACATCTACCAGCTTCTCGATCAACAGCGCTGTCCGCTCAGCGAACTGCAGCTTGTAGCTGACGAACGCGAATATCATTCCAACCGTGATGAGGTTGTCCAGTGCGAGACGAGCGGCGAGGTAGATCGTGATTACGTTCTCCAAGCCGAATATCGTGTCGTTCATCGCTTTGAAGCTGATCCTGGCCCGGCCTAGCCGCACGTTGGCGTTAATATACGCAGCATAGCGATTCAGCCACTGGCCCTCCCGTTCGTTCTCTCGGTTGAGCAACTTTAGGCTTTGCACCGCTCGCACGGTTTCGATGAAGGTGGAGTTCTCGTCTGCCTTGCTGTGAATGGCCACTTCGCTCCGTTGTCGGAACATCCCGAAGAGAGCGAGCCGCAGGGCGGCATACAACGCGAACGCCAGCAGGACGACAAGTCCGAGCTGGATGCTGTAGGTGAACATCAACACCAGCATCAACACCGACATGAGACCGTCGATCAACCCCGTGATCAATCCCTCCGCGAGCACGTTGCGGATGGGCTCGATCGAATTGAAGCGTGACAGGATGTCGCCGATGTGCCGCTTTTCGAAGAATGAGAGCGGCAAGCGCACCAAATGATGAAACAGCCGCGCGCCGATTTGAAAGCTCAACGTGTTTTGCAGAACGAGAATAATGAAGGAGCGGGTTGCGGTCGAGGCGATCCGTATCAGGAGAAGGAGCGCGAATCCTAGCCCGAGTACGACCAGGAGATCGACATCTCCCCTGGCGATGACCTCGTCAACCGTGAGCTGCATATAGAAAGGGGCGGCGAGGAGAAGCAATTCGATGACCACTGACAGAACTAGTATTTGGGCCAGAGCATAATTGCTTCCGTTCATTCCGCTCCAGAAAACCGAGAACGGCAATCGCATTCTCTCATCTGTGCGGCAGAACGTTTCAGTAGGCGAGAGTTCGAGCGCGACCCCGGTAAGATGTCTTGATGCTTCAGTGAGGGGAAACCATTTCTCGCCGGCTGCCGGATCGTGCACCACGATCCCTTTCCTCCTGTACGCTTTCAGTACAACGAAATGAGCCATGTCCCAGTGCAGAATAGCCGGCAGACGCAATTGGCAGAGATGGCCGATCTCGATTCGCAGCGGCCGACATGACAGCCCCAGGTGAGCTGCTATCTGCATGAGGTCGCGGAGAGTGACGCCCTTTAGGGACACTGGATGCCGCCGCCGCAGGCTGTTCAAGTCAGTTCGATGACCATGATAAGACGCCACCATGGCGAGGCATGCGAGCCCGCATTCCGTCGCCTCCGTCTGCCGGATGACCGGGAGGGATCTGCGTCCGCTGAAATTCAATAGTCCCTGCATGGGCTACATCCTTGCGCTTAACACCGGATCAAGCAGCCAGCTCATCAGGGACCGCTGCTCGAGGATCACGTCGGCCCTGAGCAGCATGTCCGGCTGAAGCGGCATCTTACGGCCATAGGCGTCGATGTCGGGCCGCTCGAGAGCCGCAGTCACACGGTAAGCCGGTTCCTTGAGGGCGATCGGCCCGGTCGTTTCGTTGCCGGTCAGAATGGTGTGAGAGACGTTGGTCACGCTGCCGCGGTAGGTGCCGAATTTCTGATAAGGAAATGCATCGTAAAGTATCCGAACCTGCTGGCCGGGACGCACAAAACCAAACGCGCGTGTCGGAAAGAACAGCTCGGCCTGCAAGGGCGCATCAACGGGAATGATTTCGAGCTGCATATGCCGGGGATCCGCGATTTGGCCTATTGTCGCCTGCAGCGTCGATACGCGCCCACTCGTTGGCGCCTTGATAACGTAAGCCTGCCGCCCATTCACTTCGGCCACGCGCTGTTCGATCGAGGACAGTTCATTACGCAGTCCTCGGATCCTCTCTGCGGCGATGGTTGGGAGTTGCTCGAGTGTATGCCGAGCGTCTGTCAACTGGGTGTGTCGCGCGGTGATCTGCTGATCGAGCGACACCACACTCTGCTTTTGCTCAAGTGCGGCCTGCTCGCGGCGCTTGAGCTCAATCGTTGGTAATGCGCCGCTCGCGGTTAGCTTAGCGCCCGTTGATACGAAGCTCTCGGAAAGTTTCAGTCGCTCGTTTTGGATGTTCCGCTGGTCCTCGAGTTGGATAATCTCTCCTTCAATCCCCTTGATCGTGGAACCGAGGCGATCCCGTTCTGAGGCGGTTCGGCGATCTTCGGCATCGATCTGTCGCTCGACCACATTGCGTTGCTGCGTCAGCACCGCAAGTACGGTCGCATTGACGTCATCGCCATTGGCCGTGATTTGGGAAGTAACTATGGTCAGGAGCGGGTCGCCCCCCGCAACCTCTTGCCCCTCCTTCACGTGTATCGCCTTGATGAAGCCCTGTTGTGATATGAAAATCTTAGCTGTGCCGGAGGTCGGCGTCAGATACCCGGAGACGGTCTCCTTGCGGGCGTATTGCGCGATGGAGAGAAAACACAAAATGAATACAACGAGCGCCGCAAGGCTCCAGCTAAGAAGTGTGCTCGACAGCGGCTGCAGCAATACGACCTCACCCCAGGTGTGGCGCTGATGCAAAAAGTCGACGGCTTCCTTACGAAACAGAGTTGGTCGGTTCGCCATGGACGCACCTTACTGAAGCGCTGCGCGGAGTATCTTTCCGCCAAAACAAGACTGCGGATGGCTACCGGAGAACCGCTTCCCCTGTTGGAGAAGCGGTTCGCCGATGCATCCCGCCTTTACCCAATAAAGACTTGGGACTGCTTGGACAGCAGGCCAACCTGAACTTGGTTTCCGCTGAGCACATTGATGTCGCCAGTTCGGATCAGTGATCCGCCATCCTGGCAGCCACAGCCGCCGGTGCCGGCGGCCACGAGGTCGAGCTCCTCATCAGACAGTTCGATAGGGTGAGCAAGTTTGGTCATCTCCAGCATGTTGGTCTCCTTTCGATGTAAGTGGCGGAACATTGATGTAACTGTTGCCACGTCATCACTAGGTGCGAGACGCCAATCTGGATGCACGGTCGCGTAAATTTTGTGAGCGGCACGTGTTTGACGCTTGTTGTATCGCGTTCTGCAGCGTCGTGTGCAAGGCGCTTTAAAGTGGGACTCGGTGGCGGCTTCGTCACAGTGAGTTGGACGGTCTGGTCTGCTGGATGTTCTGCGCGGCTGAGATGCGACATCGCGCCTTCGAAGGAAAGCGCGATGACGCGCCATGTGGCGAGCTCGGCCCAAGAAGCGCCTTAGCTTGTTTCGATCGCTGCACTCATCGCGGAAGCTGCGCAAGTCGCCGCGCCCTGTCACGTCCTGTCACATAGCGTGTTGAAGGTGCTTCGAATGTCCCTCGATGGCATTACATGGTGGTCGGATCCGATGCGTGCTCTGAAGTTATAAACGCGACTAGCGACGATGTTGACGCTCTCCATTTTGGAAGTTGGCTCGAGGACTTACGTTGCTCCTCTCAGCGGCTCACCTAGCAGCCGAGAACGACGTGCTATGGTCCGCCTGCACTCTGACGACCACGTCACCCTTTGGCGATTGGGAAAAAAATTTTTGAAAACTTCCGGGAACGAAGTCGATGCTTGCTGACTTGAGTTCGCCGACAGCGATTTCGTATTTTGTTAAAACCGATCATTTAAATGAATTAAATGCGCGATATTAAATGCCGCAGGCCCTGTGCGTGAAAATGTCGCGCATCTGCTCTGCCTTATGAGGGGTGACTTCGACCATGCCCCATCAGTGCCTCGATTTAACAAAGGCAAGGTCTCGCTGCGGCGTAGCGCGCCATGACAGCTATCTCACTGGCGAGACGGCTCTTAATTACGAAACAGCTCTGCTTGAGTGCGCCTCCGGATCGCAGTCTGCCGTCGGCCAGATCTACGCGCGGGAGAAGGAACAGTTGCGCGCGATGGCGCACCGTATCGTGCACGACAGATCGCGTTCCGAGGACGTCATCCACGACGCATTCGCGCAGATTCTCCGATATGCGAAAAACTTCGATCCTGCACGAGGATCCGCCCGGGGCTGGATTTACGCGATCGTCCGCAACACGGCGCTCAAGATGCGGCAGAACGCCAGGCGCGAACTCGCGCTCGAGGACGATGCATTGAATGCCATTTGCGCGCGCGAGCAGGCCGCTCCGAACCCTGCCTCTTGTATCCCAGACAGCATGACGCTGCGAACCATGCTCGATCAACTCGAGCCACAGCGCCGCGCGAGCCTGCTTCTGGCGATCGTCGACGGGCGCACGCACGAGGAGATTTCCGAATACCTCCGGGTTCCTGTCGGAACCGTCAAGGCGTGGATCCGGAGAGAGCTTGTGGCCATGCGCCGGCAGCTCGAATGACGCGTGAATTGTTTTTTCGCCGCTGCATCCATCGGCGTGCTTCGGCGACAGTAGGGGTGATGGCGCGGTGATCCGGGCAGGGCACGCGCGCGTGACGCACGTGCCCGCGACTGTCGCAAAGCTGAAGCGAGGAGCGAAGCCATGTCTATCCTGAGCAGTGTTACGAGCATTCTCGGGCTGATAAAGGGCGCCCCACCCGAGCAATGCACGTCAACCAAGCCCGACGATTATGACGACGGCAGGCTGTCAAAATGGAACGACGATCACAGCGCTGACGACGACTGCTCGAAGAACGGCGACGGCAAGGACAATTATGCCAAGCTTAGCGGCGCCTACCCCAAGGGCGACTACCCAGAGCACGATGGGGGCTGGAAGGACGCCAACGACGGCGAATACCAGCCCAAGGACCATTGCGATCTCGAGCCGGCTGACGATGGCAGCAGGGGCGACACCGATCGCAGTCCGGGTGACGCGCTGGCCAAGTTCGACTTCTCCCATAGTGAGTTCGCGGGTGATTTCAGCTCGCACGGTCCAGATCATTCGGGTGACATACACGGCGCGCTAGCTTCGATGTCTTGCGACGATGCGCTCGAATACGCCATCGGCTTGATGGGCCCAATGGATTACTTCGACGTAGGGCATTTCGACACGGCGACGGATACGTCGCACGACACGGACGCCTGACATGCCGAAGAGACTCGCCTGGCGGTGAATGCTGCCGGGCGAGGGTGATTTTTGATCAAGAAAGGCGGCGGTCATGCACCAGGTAGAAAAGCGCGAATTGTTCGAACAAGAGCGGAAGATTTTCGAAGCCGGAGTGCAGCGCGCCGACAAGCGATCCGGCTCTTTCAGTTTCTTGACCCGGTCGTTCTTTATTGCCCAGCTAGTTGCCTGCGAGGAGTTTCTTGCCGCCCCGTTCAAATCTGCGCTGGCCAAGCAAGAAGACGCGACAGCCGCTCAAGCAGGTGCGGGGCCGCAAGGGACAAATGACGAGCTGCCTGCGAGCGATCCCGCGAAACCGGGCGCGGAGGATGAGAGGCCAAAAGGGCCGGCCGCCTCGTGGGACACGCATTTGGCTCAGCTCGATCCGACCGGGCTCCTGGCGGAGCCGCATGAAGACGCGCCCAGACCGAGCACCGCTCGTGGCGAAGCAGTCGCTACTGCGAACTCTGGGGGTGGGGGTGGGAGTGGCGACGAGGTCGATTTTTGCAAGCACCATGCTCACGCCTCAGCCGACGTTAGTTGCGTCAGTCGCGTCAACTCGCTTTCAGCGGATTCCGACCTCGGAAGCACTCAATTGCCCGGTGAGTCAACGCTCGAATCCGTTGGGTCTAATGTGCTTTGCGACTCGTTTAGCCCGTCGATCGTCAACTCCTTTCCCCCGCTTGGAATGCTCGGCGGCCTTAGTAATGACGTGGTGGTAGGGATTGCGCCGGTCGAGGCGGCGGTGCCGCCGACGCTCGCGACGGCGAGCGACATCGTCATCACGGTGCCCAACGACGTGGCCGGCACGATTGCGTCGGTCGCGGCGATGGTGCCGCCGGCGCTCGCGACCACGAGCGACTCCGTCAGCACGCGATCCGATGACGAGGCCGGCGCGATCGCGCCGCTCGAGGCGGCTGTGGTGCCGGCACTCGCGACGGCGACCGACACCGTCAGCGCGCTGCCCAACGACGTGGTTGGCGCAATTGCGCCGGTCGAGGCGGCGGTGCCGCCGGCACTTGCGACGGCGAGCGACAGCGTCACCGCGCTGCCCAACGACGTAGTTGGAACGATTGCGCCGGTCGAGGCGGCGGTGCCGCCGGCACTGGCGACGGCGACCGACACCGTCAGCGCGCTGCCCAACGACGTGGTTGGCGCAATCGCGCCGGTCGAGGCGGCGGTGCCGCCGGCACTGGCGGCAGCGAGCGACAGCGTCGGCGCGCTGCCTAACGACGTAGTTGGAACGATTGCGCCGGTCGAGACGGCGGTGCCGCCGACCCTGGCGACGGCGACCGACAGCGTCAGCAGGCTATCCAGCGACGTGGTTGGCGCAATTGTGCCGGTCGAGTTGGCGGCGCCGCCGGCACTGGCGACGGCAACTGACAGCGTCAGCACGCTACCCAACGACATGGTTGGCGCGATTGAGACGGTCGAGGCGGCGGTAGCGCCGGCACTCGCCACGGTGACCGATACCGTGAGCACGAGACCCAACGACGTGGTTGGCGCAATTGCGCCGATCGAGGCGGCGGTGCCGCCGGCACTGGCGACTGCGACCGACACCGTCAGCGCGCTGCCCAACGACGTGGTTGGCGCGATCGCGCCGGTCGAGGCGACGGTGCCGCGGGTGCTCGCGACGGCGACCGACAGCGTCAGCACGCTATTCCACGACGTGGTTGACGCAATTGCGCCGGTCGAGGCGACGGTGCCGCCGGTGCTCGCGACGGCGACCGACGCCGTCAGCGCGCTGCCCAACGACGTGGTTGGCGCGATTGCGCCGATCGAGGCGGCGGTGCCGCCGGCGCTGGCGATGGCGACCGACATCGTCAGCACGCTATCCAACGACGTGGTTGGCGCAATTGCGCCGGTCGAGGCGGCGCAGCCGACGCTCACGACCTTCGCCGACACCGCGGGCACGCTGCCCGACGACGTGGTCGGCGCGATTGCGCCGGTCGAGTCGGCGGCGCAGCCGACGCTATCGACTCTGGCCGACACTGCGAGCACGCTGCCCGATGACGTGGTTGGAACAATTGCGCCGGTCGAGGCTACGGTGCCGCCGGCGCTTGCGACGGCGATCGACACCGTGAGCACGGTGAGCAACGAGGTGGTTGACCAGACGACGGGTCCAGACACTCAGTCGACCGCGTTGTCGCAAACGGTTGCATCGGAAAGCACGGGAACTGACACGCTTGATAGTTCAGCATCACCCCTTGAGATCGCGGAGGCGGAACTGATCACCGGTAACGGTGCCCCTGGTCATGTATCACAGCCCACCGATGTGGCTGGCAATGCACTTGCGAGTGGCGCGCCGGTCCTTGACACGAGCGCACCTGTGCTAACCACAACAGTTGCCGCTCTGACCAATCCGGCCGGCGAGGTGTCGCATCCCGTCGACACGGACAGCGTGGCTGGCGATGCTTTGGCGAGTGCGGCGCCCGCTGCTAACACCAGCGAGCCTGCGCTCGCCACAACGGCTGCCGCTCTGGCAGATGCGCCGAGCGACCTGTCGCAACCTGCCGACACGGGTAGTGTGGCTGCCGATGCTCTGGCGAGTACGGTGCCGGTCCCTGACACGAGCGAGCCGGTGCTCGCCACAACGGCTGCCGCTCTGACCAATCCGAGCAGCGACGTGTCGCATCCGGCCGACACTGGGACCGTGGCTGGCGATGGTCTTGCGGGTGCCGCGCCGGTCCTAGACACGAGCGAGCCCGCGCTCACCACAACGGCTGCGGCTGCGACCGATGCGACCAGCGACGCGTCGCAATCGGCCGACACGGGCAGCGTGGCTGGCGATGCTTTGGCGAGTGCGGCACCGGTCGCGGACATCAGCGAGCCGGTGCTCACCACAACGGCTGCCGCGCTGACCGATGCGCCGAGCGACATGTCGCAACCGGCGGACACGGGCAGCGTGGCTGGCGATGCTTTGGCCAGTGCGGCGCCGGTCGCGGACACGAGCGAGCCGGTGCTCACCACAGCTGCGGCTCTGACCGATGCGCCGAGCGACGTGTCGCAAGCGGCCGACACGGGCGGTGCGGTTGGCGATGCCTTGGCCAGTGCGGCGCCGGTCGCGGACACGAGCGAGCCGGTGCTCACCACAACCGCGCTGACCGATGCGCCAAGCGACGCGTCGCAACCGGCCGACACGGGCAGCGTGGCTGGCGATGCCTTCGCGAGTGCGGCGCCGGTCGCGGACACGACCGAGCCGGTGCTCACCACAGCTGCGGCTCCGATCGATGCGCCGAGCGACGCGTCGCAACCGGCCGACACGGGCAGCGTGGCTGGCGATGCCTTGGCCAGTGCGGCGCCCGTCGCGGACATCAGCGAGCCGGCGCTCACCACAGCTGCGGCTCCGACCGATGCGCCGAGCGACGTGTCGCAACCGGCGGACACGGGCAGCGTGGCTGGCGATGCTTTGGCGAGTGCGGCACCCGTCGCTGACACGACCGAGCCGGTGCTCACCAGCACCGGAGACTCGCTCAGCACCCCCGCGACCGAACCGGTGGCGCCGGCCGTGCCGGACACCAGCAGCGCTCAAACTCCTGGATCGGCCGACACGCTTCTTGCGCTCGCCACCACCGCTGACGCACCGATCGAGAGTTCGGCATCCGCCACCACTGCCCCGGAGAACGTCGTGACGGACACCTCAAATGCCGCGGCGACGACCGCCGTCGCGGGCGATGTGATCGCGTTGAACGATGCGCCACCGCCGCCGGCAGATTCGCTGTTCAACGGAACCCAGTATACAGACTATGGCGTCACGCTCAGCAGCGAGATCGCGCCCTCCCAGACTGCCGTGTCGCAGGCGGACACCGCATCGGCGCAAGACGTTTCGGCGCCGCTGGCTGCCGACGTCCAAAAACCCGCGCCGCCGCCTCCCGACATCGTGGATAATACTCCGATCGATCATGTTGGAACTCATGATGCCATCCTCTAGTGGGAGGCAAACATGGCAGCTGTCGAGACACTGGACGATCCGCCGCGCAACCATCATTCCGGAGCTCAACATCGCGTCGCACCCGGCGGCGAGGCCCGCGACTATGTCGGACCTGTCAACGCGCTGGCCGCCTGGCGTTCGGTCGCGCGCACCAACCTCGTAGCGGTCGCAGCATTTTCGGTCGTTGTGAATCTGCTGATGCTCACGTTGCCGATCTACCTGTTTCAAATATCCGATCGCGTGCTGACGAGCCGTAGTCTCGAGACACTGCTGATGCTCTCGGCTCTCGCGCTGACGTTCATCGGTGTCCTCTCGATCGTGGACATTCTGCGTCGGCAGGTGCTGGGGCGTCTTGCGACCAAGATGGAAGCGGTGCTGGGCGGCGCAGTGCTGGCGAGCAGCATCAACAACGCCAGGGCCGGCGAGGGAGGAACCATCCAGGCGATCCGCAGCCTTCACCAGGTGCGGGGCTTCATCTCGAGCCCTATCATGCTTTTACTGATGGACGCGCCCCTCTCGCCCCTCTACTTCGCAGTCATATTCCTCGTTCACCGAGATCTGGGCTGGATCGCAGTCGTATCGGGTTTGGTCCTGGCACTTATTGCGCTGATCAACCAGAAAGCGACCTCGGAGCGTCTGAGCGAGGCTGGCCTGCATGCCGCCGAGGCCGATGCGGCGGCGGAGTCGCTGGCGCGAAATTCGCAGGTGATCAATGCGATGGGAATGCTCAGCGAAAGCATTCTCCACTGGGGGCGCCGGCAGGCGCCGGCGCTGACGGTGCAGAGCCAAGCCCTTGACCGGAATTTCTGGATCAGCGGTGCGTCGAAATTCGTCCGCCTCGTGGCCCAGATCACGATCCTTGGTACCGGTGCCTATCTGGCCCTGCACGCCGAGATCACCGGGGGTATGATGATCGCGGCTTCGATCATTGCCGGCCGCGCCCTGCAGCCGCTCGAGGGCTTGATTGAGGGATGGCGCAGCTGCGTTCAGGCGCGATCGGCCTATGCCCGCGTCAAGCAGGCCGTCGAGTCATTTCAGCGCGAGGCGCCTAAGCTGCGCTTGCCCAGACCGCAAGGGCGCCTGAGCGTTGATCGGGTCTTGTATCTGCCGCCGGGCTCGAAGGAGCCGGTGCTCAATGGCGTGTCGCTCGAGCTCGCGCCCGGAGAGTCTTTGGCCATTGTCGGACCGTCCGGATCGGGCAAGTCGACGCTCGCGCGCATTCTGGTGGGTTGTCTGGTGCCGACAGCCGGCAAGGTCAGGCTGGACGGAACGGAGCTGCGCAATTGGGATCGCCGCCAGTTCGGGGAATATAGCGGTTATCTGCCCCAGGAGGTCGAGCTATTTCCCGGGACCATCAAGCAGAACATCTGCCGCATGCGCGACGACTTGCCCGACGAGAGCATCTATGAGGCGGCGATATTGTCGGGAATTCACGACATGGTCTGCCAGTTGAAGCAAGGATACGAGACCGTGCTCGACCGCAGTGGCGGGCCGCTCTCGGGAGGACAGAAGCAGCGCATCGCGCTCGCCCGGGCTTTCTTCGGTAATCCGTCCCTTGTCGTGCTCGACGAGCCCAACTCGAATCTCGACGCGGCGGGCGAGCAGGCTCTGACCGAGACCCTGCAGCGCGCCAAGAGGCGGGGGGTCACCGCCGTGGTCGTAACCCTGCGCCCGGCGCTACTGAACAGTGTTGACAAAGTGCTGATACTGCGGGCCGGACGCGCGGAAGCATTCGGCTCTCCGAGCGAGGTGTTGCATCGCCTGGTTCGGTCGCCCGCCAGGGCCGGCGGTGATGAGCCGGAGCAGCCGCAACGCATCGAATCCTCGGGCGGGTGACGAGCGCGGGAGGACAGCATGAGAGCGGTAAAGGACGACATCGGCGAGTGGTACCGCGGTGTTCCGCTGAGCGCCAAATGGCCCATCTTCACCGGCCTCGCCATCTTGGTTGTTTGGCTCGGCTGTTTCGGCGTTTGGGCCGCAGTCGCTCCCCTCAACAGTGCGGTCGTCGCCTCGGGTACGTTCGTGGCTACCGGGCAGAACAAGCTTGTCCAGCACTTCGAGGGCGGCATCATCCGCGAGATTGCGGTCAAGGACGGGGATGCCGTCGAGGCCAACCAGGTCCTGGTTCGCATGGACGATACCGCTGCCAACGCCAAGCTGAAACGGCTGGTTTTGAAGAAGTATCGACTGCTCGCCATGAAGGCGCGTCTGGAAGCTGAAATGAGCTCTTCTGACGCAATCGAAACCCCGGCCGCATTCAGCGAGAACGCACGTGATCCAGAAATCAAAGCGATTCTTGAGCGGCAACGTGCCGAGCTTCAGGCCCGCCGGGCAAGTCTGGTGACCGACGAAAGCGTACTCCTAAAGCAAATCGCTGGGCTGGAGGAAAGCATCCGCGGATATCAGGCGCAAGTTCAGTCCACCAAAGAGCGAATTTCCTTGTTCGTCGAAGAGCTGAAGGACAAGAATTCCCTTCTTGGCCAGCAGTTGGTCCGCAAGTCGGATGTGCTTGCGTTGCGACGCTCAGAGGCGGGTCTCGGGGGTGAGCTAGGCGAATATCTCGGCCGCATCGCCGATTCGAAGGAGCGGATCGCCCAGGCGAACGAACGAATAGCGCAGCTCCACACGACGGCGCTTCGGGAGGCGATCAAGGAGTTGCGCGAGACCGAGGCCGAGCTGGACGACGGAGAGGAGCAGATTCGCGCCGCTCAGGATGTGGTCGATCGGGTCGATGTCCGGTCGCCCGTTCGAGGTATTGTGGTGAAGAACAACTTCCATACACCGGGCGGCGTGGTCTCTCCTGGTGCCGTGATCCTTGAGCTCCTGCCGATCGGCGACGAGCGCATCATCGAGGCACATGTGAACCCCAAGGACATTTCGCATGTGAGCGTAGGCCAGGAGGCGCTGGTGCGGCTGTCGGCGCTCAACCAGCGCATCACGCCCATGGTCGGGGCGAGCGTCATCTACGTGTCAGCGGACGCCTTGGCGGAGCAAGTGCAGGGGAAGGCCGAAACCCGTCGCGACGGCGACACGCGTGGGGAATTCTATGTTGTTCGGGTGCGCCTGGACCAGGACGATATTCTCAGGCAAATGCCTGAATTCATCCCGACGCCCGGGATGCCCGCGGACATTTACATCAAGACCGGAGAACGTACGTTTTTCGAGTACATCATGAAGCCTGTCCTCGACAGCCTCTCCCGCGCGTTCCGCGAAACCTGAAGCGAGCGGTTTGGACCTCAATGCTGAGCACTCGCGTGTACGGTGAGCTCAAGCCTTTCGGTCTGAGGCTTGATAAAACGGCGCTGCTTCGCTCAGCCCTTCTCGCGTTCGTTTTTCATGGCGGCAGGATAGCCCCGAACTCGATCCTGCTCGTTTCGGCCTAAGGTCCTGAACAGCGAATGCGCGACATACAGCGTCGCTTCCGTGCGGTATCGGCGCGCCATGATCGCGAGAGTTAGCTACCCTAGCGGCCGCAATGGCATTTGCGGTCCGCGTGCCGTCGTCGAGCCGTTGGCCGGCGACGACAACGCTCAAACACATGGCGTGCTCCCGAACGGTGATTTTGCTTGCTTGGTCGGCTTGGCACCCGCGAAACGAGGGAGCCAATGGAGGCACCATGATCGGCTTGGGAGTTGCGAAACTATTCGTTAGCTTTCATGTGGCCAGCTGGGACCGTGCCGATTACCGCCCATTGCGGCACATTGAAATGGGAATGCCGGCCCCGCTGTTGGCCCCATCCTGCGGCTGGGGCCGTTTTGAATTTTAACAGCATCGTTCAACCCGGTCGACAACCATGCTTAGAGGCATTGCTATCGCGCTATTCGGAATGGGCATCTTTTCTCAGCTTGATCGCGCGCTCTTCTATGGCCGCCATACTGACGCCGCGTTCAGACTGATGCGGGAGATTGGCCGGGGTTTTGGGCTGTAAGGTTCAGCCGCGCGACCCATGGCAGGACACAAAAAGATCGCTCGGCGGTTAAGTCCCCATCCTTCGCGCCATTCGCTTCGCTGACCCCACATTGCGGCCGAGTCATCGTGCAGTGGTCCCCGGACCTGAGGCCGGCGGAGGTGGTATGGCGGACGCTGTCGCACGCTCATGGACTGGGCTCGCTGCCCAAAGCTCCTTTGCAAGGGGCAGCGGTGAGATCTGTACCTCCGACCACCATGCCCTTTCGTTTCCATGGCGGTGCAGCTGTTGATGATGCGCGCGGCACAAGGGCACCGTGAACTCGTCGCTGACCTTGCGGCCGAGCGCTCGTGGTTGCGCGAACTTGAGATGGTGGGCATCGCAGGGCGTCTGCTTGCAGATGAGACAGGGCTGGTCGCGCACGAATGCGAGGTGCGCCTTGTTGCGCTTGCGAGAGGCTTCCTTGGGGAAGGCCAGCCCGATGCTTGGCTCGGGGTTGGATTGGCCGTCGGCCGCGCCAACTCGCTCGGCGCCAACCTCAACAGATCGTTCCGCCCGCACCGGGTCTCCGAGCGCAAGCTCGTCCGGCGCGATGCTGATCTCGTAAGGGACGGCCGCCTCGAGCCGCGTCTGATAGGCGGCTTCAATTGCGCGAGCGTCTCGCTCCAAGAGGGTGTTCTTGAGCGGCAGGCTGGTCTTGGCCCAGTTCAGGAGGTCATCCCCGCTCGGCAGTGCCCCCAGCTCGCCAAGCAATCGTTCCCGGAGCTTGGCCGATGCTTGCGCATCGCGCAGCGGCTGGTTCACAACGCCCTTGACCGGCTTCGCCTTTGCCACTGGTGCGGTCTGCGACGTGAGCGATGGGCCAGCCATCAGGTCCGGCGCATCCAGATCGTCCTCGCCGGCAATGCCGACCAGGGTGAATAGCGCGTAGCGTCGGGCATAGGTCAGGGCGGCGCCCATCCGGTGTGGGGCGGCGGTATCGGTGACCAGACACACCGGCCAGTCGGAGGCAATCCATTCGCCCGAGCTGTGGAGCAGGGTGGTTGTGAGCCTGATCATTCCGGTATCGGCATCGATGGCCGTGGCCTGCACGGTGGCAATCTCGTATCTGGTGAGGCATTTACGCACGATCTCAAGGCCGCTGGCGAGCGAGGCATAGCGGAAGGTGCGGCTCTCCTCGCGTGGGAACGGCGATGTGATCGTCGCCGTCATGAGCTTCTCCGGGTTTTCCAGCTCGGCCTGCGCCTTGGCCAGCGCACCGGCAATCTGGCTAATGGTCTCGCTCGAGCGCTGCATCGCCATCTCGGCTGCTGGAAATTATCGGTCGTTCAGAAGGTCGAGCTGGATCGCCAACACGAGTCCGGTGACAACGAACTGGTGCTCCAGATGATGGATTAGGCTGAGAAGAAGGTGGTCATGCCCGCAGCGCGCTTTAAAGCCGTGCAATTTGGCCCAGAGCTCGCCGAACAGCTCGAACGCCTCCTGATACGGCTCTGGAGGATCCGAGGAGGGGTCGAGATGGACGAAATCAAAGGGCGGCTGCATCAACTGACCCTCGTAAACCGTGGGAGCTGGCGGACGGGCCAGGTTGCGACCCGCGGCTGATCTCGGCAGGCTGCATTATGTGAGGTCGACCGCTTCGAAGCTGATCGCGCCGGACTTGGAGCGCTTGGCCCGCAAGCCATGGCCGCTCGCCTCCTTGGCGTCTTCCGGCACCAGTGCCTTGAGCTCGGTTTTCGCCCGTTCGTGGTCCAGCGCAGCGGCGCGGGTTTGGCGATAGAGCGCGGCCAGTTCCGCCCAGGCGTTTGAGCTGGCCATGTCGACCACTCGCACTGCCGCCAGCCGCGGCCGCGGCGGCTCGATGCCAAATAGCTGCGGCGCCTCGCCGGTCTGCACGCAGCGCCAAAACTTCTTTTCCGCGGTCAGCAGCAGATGCTGGTACAGCGGGTCGGCATGGACCTTGATCTCGACCCATTTGCCACCACCGGTGATGATCGACAACACCGCGGCGCGGGCGGCGACCACCCACATGTTGTGCTGCAGCTGCGTCATGTGCTTGTCCGCTGCCGCTTCCTCCGAGAAATTCCAGGGCAGCGCGAATTTGCTTTCGAAGACATCACCGGTTTGCTGCACCCGTCCATCTAGGGTCGCTCCCATCCAGCGGTGGACCGGGTGGAAAACCCGTCGCTGAACGTGCTCGATCGCGTGACCGGTTTGCCGCTCGTACCAGGCGCGGTTGAGATGCTCGGTCGCGGTACCGAGCTGGACGATGAGATCGTCCGACAGATCGATGGGCTCGACCTCGCCGCGCTTTTCCTGCCAGAGCGCCGGAGTAGCGCCCCAGCGTCGCTGCCCATGATGAGGCGGGCATCGGAGCCGCCGATGAAGGCGCGGCGGTCAAATCGTGCGAGCTTTCCCTGTGAACTGATTATGGGGTGCATGAATGCCATCCTAATGGTTGTGGTAGCCTTCCTTGTGATTCTGACACATGTGACAAAAGCACAATACTATGCCTGTGACAAGTGCACAAGTTCGAATGGCCCGTGCAGCCTTAAATTGGACCGTTCGAGATCTCGCGGAGGCAACCGGTCTGCACCGGAATACGATCAACAATATTGAGGTAGGCCGTTATGCCGGCGACCCAAAGACTCTGGAGGTTATCCAACGAACGCTAGGAGTCGCTGGCATCGAGTTCATCGACGAGAATGGTGGAGGTCCTGGCGTCCGTCTCCGGAAAACGGTCAGAGAAAAGCCGAGCCGCTAGTGGTCCAGATGGCGCTTGGGTTTGGTTTTGCGGTCTCCGATAAGATGTTCAGGGTAGAAGGCTGAACACAAAGTCCCCCAGACACATCGGTTGGCCGCAGAACTGGCGCGCAGCGCGCCGGTGAATCCTTGGCCGCGGCGGTTACGACCGCCGTTCGCGATCGCCTTGAACGGATGCCGTGAACACGGCGCCGCGCTATCGAACCGAATTCCGCAGATTAGTCAGGACTGCGCCAAGCGCTTGAAAGAACCTTATCGATCGGCCGACACGGCGAACTCATCTACGAAATCGTGGACTGCCCCGATGATCATCAATACCTCCTCGCTGGTCGCCATCCTGGGTGACGAATCGGAAAGCGGAGGCCTGCGCACTCGCGAACGCGAGCCAGTCGCCGCGCCGCCTCTCGGCCGCCAGTCACTTGGAAGCCGCGCTCGTGATCGACAGAAGCCGCATCGCCAGCCGGCGCTTCGGTGATCTGATCAAGCACAAATTCTCATCAAGCCCGTCACCGAAGCGCGGGCGCGGGTTGTACGCGAGGCCTACCGTGATTTTGGCAAGCGCAGCGGATATCCCGGCCAAGCCGAATCTCTTCGACTGCTTTGCTACGCGTTGGCAAGACCACCGGTGAGCCTCTGCTCTTCAAGAGCGATGACTTCATCCATACAGATATTGCCGCGGCCCTCAATCTGAGGGCCGCCGCAAGACCATCCGGAAGTATAGCCAATTGATGGGGGCGTCACTCCAGTGAACGAGCAGCCGGTTCGGCAAGCGCTCAAGTTCGCCCGGGTCGAGTTCACTAACGAAAACGGCGGCGGACCGGGCGTGCGGCTACGAAATCAGCGAAGTCGAAAACTAAGGATCGAGGCGAAGCGTCATGGTGTCGTAGTTCGCGCATGAAGCTCGCAGCTTGAGCAGCGGCAGGCTCGGAGCATCAGAAATCGCATCCGGAATTCAAATGCGAAAACGAACCCAATTTTGGTGCGCGAAATCAAGCATTTCAATCGTATCGCCGTTCAAACTTTGCGTTGGCGCCGTCTCGGACTTGCAGGGGCTGCCGTGTGGATGCTCCCTGCCGCATATAGGTGTTGAAAAGTAGAGCGCAGCCGCGGACCCTGTCGGCGCTCGTTAGGTCTGCTTTAACTTCTGGCGTGTCACCTTTTCGGTGAAGCCAAGACCGCTTGATTTGGGTTGGCTCATTTTTCCCACGGGAGTTTCCGGGAAACAACTCGTCCGACGTTCGGTCGGACGAGTTCTCTCTCTACGAGAGGCAAGGAAATGACCGCGCGATCAAAGCTCAATTGCTCCCATATTGTTCGGCACGGCCGCGCACGGCGGGTTTCGCAACGGCCCTTCGACGGCCGCCGCGCGGCGGCCGTGATTGTGCACCCTTACACCGATGATGGAATCCAGGCGAGGTGGGTCGACGACGTTGATCGAACCGTCGTCGGACATCATTCGCGGCCAGCGTTGGCGAACTGTTTGATCCAGCCGTGGACCGGCGCGGCGTTGCGCATCTGTCGCAGCCCGTCTCCGCGCCTGGTGAGACGCCAGTTGTGTCAGTTCAGCGATGTTGATCAGTGGGGAGAAAGGTAAATGGATTTCTTGTTTCTGGACGGCGAAGATCCGCTTGAGTTTGCGCTTCTGCTGATGCGGTTGACCAACGAGCACATGCCCTGCGGGGCGGACGAAGAAGACTGCGTGCTAACGATGACCAAGTGGGTCTGGCGCAAGCACAGCTACCAGCGACTGCTCAAAACCCGCATGAACTCCGCGCGGCTCGACCCCAGGCATGCGGCGTATGACGAATCTCAGGGGCTGCAGGTATTCCTGGAGATGCTGAACCGCGCGCATGAAGCGCATGAGGTGGAGATAGCGCTCGCGTCCCTGCGCAGCCATGTGACGGGTCACCTCAGCGAACATTGCCCGAGATATAAGTTCAGGACGACCAAAGCATGGATCAAGGCTCTACGCCGGGAAGTCGAGAAGAAGTTTCTGCCGGCACTGGCGCCACCTTGCGAGGAGGTCCGGATGATGATGGCCGCTGAGTTTCTCACCGAGGACGTGCTGGCGCGCGAGCTGGAATACGAACGCGAATGCGATGCGATACTCGATCGGGCGCTTGATCGATTGACACGACTGAAGGCCGCCAAGCGGGGCCTCTCCTTGCAGGAGCGCAAGAGCTTCCATGAAAAGGAGCCTTCGCGACTATGCAATCAATTGTGGGCTGCCCTGTTGGAGGTCAAAGATGTCTAGACCCGCGCGCGGTGCAGATTCGATCAACGGAGGAGCGCTTCCGGGCGCCTGGGGCGATGAAGCCGAGGGGAATGATCGTCAGGTCAAGGCCGCCCTCAAGCCGCGCGACCGGATCGAGGAAATGTACGCCGAGGATTTGGCGCACAGCGATCGGCAGACTACAATCTTCCGGCGCGCCACCTCTCACGTCATCGCGGCGCGCCAGGGTCAGGCACTCTACAATTTCCTTGCAGAACATCACCCTGCGAACGACGCCGACCGTGTGGCTCTGGTGGAGCGCTGGTCACGTGGCGATCTGAAAGCAAGGGCCGAAGTGGCAGCCGTCCTCAAGGAGGCCGGCTTAAACGAATTCTGCCTGGAGGCAGAGGCGGTACTCGATTCATTGTCGACATTGCTCGTGCTCGAGCAGTTACAATCGTCAAAGGTCGCGCGGCGCGACAGGGCACTCGCGGGGCTTGCGTTCTACCGCCGCATGCAGACGCAAGGGCAACGGCCGGCGCAGCCGGACCGGGACGCTGTTGCATCCGACGTGTTGCGTTTGCGGGAGCCGCCCAGCAATGACCACTGACCGGCAACGCGCCGCCAATCGCGCCAACGCGAAACGAAGCACCGGCCCAACATCCGCGGCTGGAAAGTCGCGGGCGAGCCGAAATGCCCGTCGCCATGGTTTGGCCGCGCAAGCGCAGTTCGGCTCTGATCGGCTCGAGCGCGTCGATCAACTCGCCCGCGCGATCATCGCCTCAATGCCCGGCCAGATCGACCTGATGCAAGCGCGATCGATCGCGCAGGCCGAACTCGATGTCACCGCGGCGCGCGCGGTGGCTGGCGCGCTTCTGACGGAATTGTACGGAACTGTGCCTGACTGCGATCTGGCCCTAGTGCCGTGGCGACCATTGCGACCGGGCGCGGGCCTCCATACGTTCCACGACCTCAAGATGGTCGAGCGGTATCTTCGTCGCTCGCAGGCAAGGCGGGATAAGTTGGTCCGACTTTGCCTCTCTGGCGCAGGCACATAGCCGCGGTCGGTTCAAGGCTGCTGCGGCGCGCCAAGGCGGAAAGCTGTGGGGATAGCCGGCTTGCACAAGCAGCCGACCACACCCGTCAGCTGCTCAAGCACCGCTTTGAGCCCAAGGCGAGCCCGAGCGGAGATGGCGCACTGGGACTGGAATGTTCGCGCGCGGCTCCGCCCGCGAGATGAAGGGAGACTCGGAATGTGCAGAACGAACCCAATTTTGTTGAAGCGATTCAACTTAGCTCCGCAAGTTGACGCGCTCAGACCCCAACGCTTTGAGCGGCCGCCGGTCGCCTCGGGTGTGCCAACAATCGCGCCGGTGTTAGCGTCGATCGACGTGTCGAGCTTGGTCTCCGAACGGAATTTATTAAGGCGATCGATCAACCCGTGCATTTTCCAAATTCACTATCGCAGCGGCTGCTGCTTCCTTTTGTTGGTGGTGAAGGCCTGTGCCTGACGTGTATGCCACCAAGGCTAAGTTGTACGCCTGCCAAAGCGTATGCCGGTCGAGATCCGGGAAACACTTCAACACGAGTGGTTCAATGTCAGCGGCTTGATATGCATCCAGGCATTGAAGAATGACGCAGCTGACGTCGGCGATGCTGTGGTGTTGCATTTTCATTGCTCCCGGTTATGGACATCAGCTGGTTCGGCGGCCGCGGTCTCTTGGTCTGTTGCCAGGACGACAGATGCAGCCACAAGCTGAAGCAACCGCCGGCAGACATTGATCGATGGCCCGATCACCTTAGGTGGGGAGCCTCGCTCGCGCGCAGGGTTTGCGGCAAGCGCGGCGCCCTTGTCAGAGGCGGTCGCGACCCGGCGATGATGCGCGGACATTGAGCTCTGATGAACCGCCCGGTCCATTCGTTTGGTGGAGTTGTTGGAGTCGCCTGTCGAGTTCTTGTTTTTTGGCAACGATCCTCGCGGCGAGAATCTGGTCGACGTCCGTGTAGAGAGCCCACAACTCATCGAGGGACATCTGCTCAAATTGCGGTTCGTAATCACGAATGTCCACAGTCCGGCCCCCCGGCTGGGGCGGGTAGCAGCGAAGTCAGTCTTGAAAGCCCGGACCCTTACGCTGATCAGATGATCGCGCTGCTGGCCGGGCCGACCGCGCTGCCCTCATAAACCGCCTTCCCAGCTCCAGTTTCGCGTGCCGCACCGACGATTCTGCGCTCGGCCTTGGCTACTCGGTCTCGAAGGGTCTCAAGTTCGGATACTTGAGACGCGAGTGCCTCACAATGTTGGTGCAGAGCGAAATGACAACCATCCAGTCGCGCACGAGCGTCCATTGCACGCCCCTCTATGGTACTGCCCCAGAAGACGTGGTCCGCAATTGGGACCACCGCGAGACTAGTCAAATTGACCCATCAGGTCTGTTCGCTTTCGCACATTCGCTGTATGCTTTCCCTCCGGGAATCGCCGCGCATCGATTGCTGCGAGCGGCAAGCAAGATATTGCTGCTGGCCTGCCGCTCGGGCCTCACGGTTTTCGAATTCGCAAGGCCGGGCCTTGGATCTCGCGATCGCGCGTTTCGGCCGATGACGACGAGATCTCTGCTTGGCCTTGGCGACCTAATCTCGAAAGGTCCCGCAGTTCGACAGCTGCAAGCGAGCGCCGCGAAACGCTGGCGCCGGTAAGCGCAGGAGCGTGGATCTCAACACGGGGCTGTCTCGGGCCGAATATCGGCTCGCGCGGCTCTTTGCCATCGGGCGGTGGATCGTTTCGCAGGAGGTTAGTTTCAGGGCGTCTGCTGAGCATTGCGAATAACGCCCGATTTGCGCGGCTTTCATGCGGTGGTTCTCCCTCCTTCTGCTAGCATTACTTCGATTGCGTAAGGCGCGAGCCGATGTCGGTCTCGCTCTCCGGGTGGTGATCCGCGGGGCTTCTTCTCTCTTGAGAGAGCAAACTTAGCCGCTAGGCGTCTGAACAATGAACGCTTTGCGACTTGCATAGCTGCGCGAAGACAGCCTTCGCCTTGTTAGTGCCAAAACCAACATGCATTCCTTTGTCTTGCTTCCCGACTCACCAGTCTGCCTCGCCTTGACGAGCGATGCGGGAAGACTCAGCCCTCAGCCGCTCTATTTCGAGCCGGAGCAGCGCTTACGATTAGACAAGTGCGCGATTTTGGTCTTCTTCAGGAAAATCCAATTAAATGGCACGTGACGTCCGGCGATTCAGGAGCGCATCGCGTCGATAGCGTGTGCGATTAAAATGCCCACGCTCAAAATAACTAGAAAAATGAGCAACCAGGTACTCACGTCCACCTCCTGTCTTGGAAGTGAACCTTCCTGTTTATGCACAGTCAAAGGCATCACGTAGGGAACCGCGATTTCAGCGGCCGCTGAGGATTTATTGCCACACGGCGCGCTATCGTCGGAACGCCAAGAAAAGGAGTGTGCCGACGATGGCGGTCGCGAGAAGTGGAAACCAAATGTCCGGCACTTCAGGCACTCCGACTCACTGCGTCGGATTAAATGCGAGCTGCGCTCTTATTTCTTCTGGTTTTCACTATTCTCCACAGCTTAAACAGAAGTGGCCGCAACTCGCAACGAATATTTGCGGTATTATGTTCGTGGTTTGGCGTCGTCAGTATTCGGAGCGGTTCGGTCTCGCGTGTTCGTATAGCTAGCCGGCTCACGTGCAGATCCATTTCTGGTAGCAGTTCCAGGTTTAACGTATCTCGGTAGCATCAAGCTTAACGAGTGACATTCGTTGCCAACTTGCCGGGACGGAATATCGTCGCGTCGATCTGGCATTTTCTTTCCGAACCACCAGTTAGCGGGGTTGCCTGAAAACGGGTTCGATTTCCAGGATTCGATATTCGTCGTATGGAAATTCGAACTATCGTGCACCAGCCGCGCAGTTCTCCTATCGCGACCCGCTGGAAGCCGAGTACCGTCAGCTCATCGAGGGACGAGAGCGGGTCAGACAGGCCGAAGCCGCGGCCTCAAAGCGGTTTACGATCGCGACAAGGAAGGGAATTCGCCGCAACGAAGATGCATCCGCTGGCAGGCATCTGCTCGATGCGCGCGACGGAGTTCGTGGCGTGCAGCGCCAGGGTTGTAACCACCAAAGTCAGGTCGTCGAGAGGGGTCGAGATGCCTTGGTGGCGGGCTTGGGGGAGAAGCGTGCAGTCGGTGGGACTACGACCGCTTTGAATGGGCCCGCGAACCGCGAGGGCCAGCTCCGTCGGATTTCCGGGCGATGCGCCGCCGTCCGTCTTTCCCGAAGAGCCTCGACGGATTGGAGCCCTGTGCGCTGTCGCCGAAAGTCCGCCCTCCGGTTTTCATCGTGTGGCCTTGCTTTGGTCAAACCGGCGTTGGGGAGTGTGGACTTGCCCGATTTAATGCTCGGCCTCGGCCCGGGTGACATCGGGTGCGATGGGCCGATGCATTCGCCGATTAAACCGATAGCTCTGACTCTCTTTAAGAGCGGAATGAAAGAGTATCGGGCGCTTGTTGTGGACGTGAACGTTATGGGCTCGCTCAGCGGCTGGGACTTGGCCAGACAGGTTCGAGAACAAGAGCCGACGTTTCCCGTGATCTACATGACCGGCGCTGCGGCCGACCATTGGGCGTCCCAGAGCGTCCCGAACAGCATCCTGTTGCAGAAGCCGTTTGCGCCGGCCCAACTTGTCACGGCGATCTCGCAGCTCCTCAATCAGGTCCCCCTACGCGCGAATGAGGCCGCCTCAACTCCGGTTCACTTCCGCTTTTGCGTCACCAATCGCAAGGGGATGTTGTGGAGATGCGCGCGACCTCGCACAGCCGGTTCTGTCCATGCCCCAGCGCGCGAGCAATGTCGTCGGGTCGATTTCCTGCGGCGGCCATAGCGATCAGCCGCTGATGATCTTCCGGCGTCCACCTTCTCACCAGCGGCCCCCCAGCCTGTTGCACGCCTACGCCTGCCTATACAGTTCGCCGATTCGCGCCCAACAAGCGAGGTGGGCTGCCGGTCGGCGATCGGCCAGAATGAAAGTGCTGCTACTGGTCGCGGAGCGAGGCGCGCCGGTGATGTTCGCCCGGATCGGGGTCGTGCGCCTGTGGAAAGCGCCCTGGAGCGCAGGGGGGCTTCAGGAGCGCCCCAGGGCCGCCCACTCCATGCCGGCGACGGCGTAAGGCCGGCATGATCGCCTACGGCGTTGCCCAAGGCAACGCCTATCGAAATGCCACTGCCTTAATCGTCATGATGGTGGTGGTGGTGATGCTCATGCGAGCTGCCCCCGCCAGACCGCGCAATGGCGTTAGACGTCAGCGATGTTGATAGCAGGAGCGTCATCGCTGGAGGCGTCACGACGGCAAACCTACCGCAGGTCTTTAAGAACTCGCGGCGGTCCTCGTCTTCTGTGGGGCTTGGCATGCTTGAGCTCCGGTCGGTGGCGTGCGGATATTAAGCCGCACGAAATTTAAAGCAATTAAATAAATTAAGTTCCTTTTATTATTTAAAGGCCGCGAGCCGGCCTCAGGTCAGGTGGGTGTGTCCGCTACCGGACAGACCGGCCGTTGGTTGTATGTTGCCGCCCGACGTCAAGAACTCGCGATTGAATACAAGGCCGTTGCTAAATCATCCGCAATTTCCACCGAACGAGCAATTTTGTTGAAGAGCGTCGCAAGGACACTCACCGGATTAGCTAATCAATTGGACCGACTTGCCTCTCTGACGAGAGACGAAGGGCGTCACGCACGAGCCGCCGATGATCGCCCTGGGGCCGAGCCGGAAGACGGCCAACGTCTTTAGGATGTCCGCGTCGGCGACGATGCAGCCGAAAGCCACGCCTTCGAGCGCGCCAAGAAGATCGTCAGGAGCGATGGTGCACGTTGGGAGACGCAAGACCTCAGACAAGAATTCGCATGATGGCTCGGCAAAGCAGCAGATGGGGAGTGTCCACGTTGCGCTCAACATTGAACAGCCCGGGCAGTGCATCCGAAATTCAACACCTCCTATCGTTCGCCCTGCTCAGTTCCAGAATTAACTTGCAACACGAACATCAAGCTTAATTCCAGACCGCGATTGCGGCCGCGCGCTAGAGGACTAGTTTGCGCACACGGACATTGTCCTTGTCCGCTCCACCCCAGCGAAGTCGCCGCACCATTATATTCGGTGCAGCGACTTCGACGCTGGACAGTCGCGCGAGCTTCACTTGAGAGAGCAGCCGGACCACGAAACGCTTGATCTCATCGAGATGCGTCGCCGACTTACGGCGCTCCGGTCGAAACACTCGGACAATCTTTTAATTACTTCGCTGTTGAACCGCTTTTTCGTGAAAGTCGCATTTCTCCTGAAGCCAACGGACCGGGCGCACGAGCAATATCTCAAATCAGAATTCGAACGAACGTTGATAAAGGTCAAAGAGATTGCTGCACGGACGAAATCTGACTGAAGGCCGCACCAACGCGTGGCTCTGGACCCGATTGGCCGGGTATCCGCCACTGTTCTATCGGATCAGCCAGTAGCGGTTGTCGGCTTTGGGCACTGGTGCTGAACAATAATCTCCGCATTCGTCTTCGTCCTCCCTTAAAAAATCGGGTGCTGCTGCTATTCCCGGGGCTTGTCGGTAATCTCTCGCACAGCCAAGCTCAGCTCCAGCTCTCTGAGCTGCTCAATCAGAAGTTCTACGATCTGGTCGTAGTCAGACGCCTTCAGCGAATGCACGCCTCGCAAGGCCAGTTGGTTCTGGAGGATCATCGCCATCATGGCTTTAACGCTCATGGGCCCTCTCGTCGGGAAACAAAGATCGTCATAAAAACAATCAGAAGTAGACGTCAAAGCTTGCGGATGCGCAACGTCCGTAAGAGTACGGACACCGCACAAACGGGAGAATGTGTCGCGTGTGCGCCTTCAGACTAATCCGTTGGAAAAGAAGGCGCCGGGCTGCTGGGACAAGTGTAACGTTTTCGCAGGTAAGGCCAGGTAGGATGTAGCTTTACTCGCCGACAGGCCAGCCATGAGATTGCTAATGACTTCGGATTGCGATGATGAACTAGCGGCTATCGCTCGAGCAATCGCAACCAAGCAGCTTTATATCGAAAGTCAAACCACCTTGATCCAGGTGCTCGAGCGTGACGGACACGACATGCTTGAGCAAAGAAAAGCTCTTGCTAAGGAACGATCAGACCTAGCAACACAGATCGCGCGACAATTTAAGCTGCTAGAGACAAGGTGCACATCGGGCGAAGATGATCACGTTGCGGCTATAATGAAATGATAGAACGTCGAAAGCTGGAGCGCATCGATGTGGACGAGGTCGCCTACATTTCAGGCGACGGCGCCAGCTTACGCTGCCGCGTGGTCAACATGTCGGAAGAAGGGGCAGCAGTTGAGCTTCCGTCGAAGCGGCACGTGGCCTCCACATTCAAACTAATGCTCGAGAAAGATCGCATCATCCGAAGTTGCCGCCTAGTCTGGTTGAGTGGAAATCTTATCGGGGTCTCGTTCGAGGATCTTTAGGCGGAGAAGAGTCAGTTAGCTCTGCCCTACAATGGAACTCGCGGTTCTTTTGCTGGCATGGATGGGCGATGTCAAACAATAGACCGGAAATCCGTTCGTGGTCCCCCGATGCAGCAGACGCCATGAAGAAGTGACTTCCATTTTGTGGGGACTAACACTCGCCGCTTCTTGTTTGCGCTATCGAGGAACCGCGCGCCTCTGTGCAGCGGCTAATCTTCCTTTCCTAACTCTCGCATCAAGACCTAGAGCACATGAGCAACGGCTCTTGCAGCGCCTTCGCCTCGGCCCTTGGCGCGCGCACCTAACGCCGGTTAAGGGATTGGTTACCGGTCACTGTCACCATTTACATACAGTCGCATTATGCGGCAGCGCATTCTGAGAACAGTCTATTCGACACGCCCGGTTGGCGGTCTCTTTCAGGAGACGCCCCAATGCTTAAGGGCTTCACGGTCTTCGTTGTTGCGCTGATCAGTACAGCGCAAGTGGATCAATACCTGACCCACGGTCGGTACACCGACGCGGCCATGGCTATGCTGCGGCAGATCGGTCGCGCGTTTGGATTTTAAATAGTTCTTTTGCGACGGAGACCCGTCATGGACGGCATCTCATGGGGCGATCTCGAAAGGGATGAACAACGCGCAATCGCGACATTGGGAGCCGGTCTTTCCATTAAACTGTGCAGCCCCTTGCTCTCCTGGCGTCAGGTCGGCTTGGGCTGCTGCACACAATTTGCGAAGAGATGCCGTTTTGAAGTGTGTAAGCGGTTCGGCGCCGGTCGATCACGACAGGGGGTGGGATGCCAAACGCAATCGAGCTGATTGTGGACGGTTACGTTCGCTTGAACAATCGAAGGGCTCTGGATGATCTCCGCATGCAGCGTCGGAAACTGGCCGTGGACCTAAAGGCACGTACAGGTTTTGATTTCGGGACGACCGTCCAGCAGATCGAGGAGGATATCGCCGTGATCGAGGCTGGGCTGGCGCGGTTGGATGGCGCGGCGGCGAGCTAAGCTGCCAAAGCAGTTCGCGGTTCAAGCCGCCCGATTAGCTTCTTTCTCGGTCCCGCGCATAATGATCTTGAGCACATCATCCGGCAACGGGCCATTGCAGCGCCTTCGCCTACTCTCATGTCGGCGTGGCATCCAGCCACCTGCTACAGGTCACATCGTCTCGACGCATTTTATTGGCGCTTAGTAAGGCAATAGTTCGGACGCTTTTGTCCCGGCCAGGCTGTGGAAATTCTTGCAATGACCTATGGCTGTACGGGTGACATGGCGCTCAGCCGAAGGTGTGTAAGACCACAGCATAGTGGTTGCAACAATGAGGAAGGCAACGGCGGCGATTGCAGATGAGATCAGACGCTTCATGGGAAACCTCCGGTTTCCGATTGAAGGTTCGTCCGACAGTTCGATTAAAGGTTCAATGGAAAAAGCCAAAATCTCGGCCTGCTCATGGAGTTCCGTTTGAGACGTAAGGGCGGCCCGCCCGTGCTAGGCGGCATGCCCACCCGCAATCGTGAGGATCTCGCACTCTGCACCCTCCGAAAAGCCCCGATCCGAATGGTTCGGAAACACCCCGGCATCGGTGCGAAGTTGCCGACATGGCGGTTGACGACGCGGAACAGCGCGCTTATGGCGGCTTGGTTGCTGGTGATCAAACGCGCCAACGAGAACACCCGCTCGCCACCTACTCGACGTCGATCATTCGCTCCTTGGTGATCCGCAGGCTGCGGACGTAATAGCCTTGTGCCTGAACGGCTGACTTGATTTCGTCGCTGACCTTGAGAACTCGTTTCCTGCTCTTCCGCCACTTATGTGCAGAGTAAAGCACGGGCACGGGAGAGCCTGAACTTAGAACGAGCAAGAAGCGCCTGTCATTGCGATAGACATCATACATTTCGCCCCCCGCGATCATGTTGAAGTAAGCATGTCTGGTCGTCTCCATGGACGAGCTTAGTATCGCGAATGGCTGCGCGGGTTGTAAATCTGCAACGTCCGGGATTTCTTCAACAACGTTCCCGATTGGGAACGAACTTGGTGCAGCTCGGCCGTGGGTATTGATCAAGCTCTTGCGAGCGGTCGGGTAAAGAGGCTATCGAATCCGCCACAACTGCGTGAGCAAATGCGCGGATGCTCGAAATCCCCCGCTGCGATCACTGCGAAGAAGAGTTCGCGCCAGAAGAGCTGATAGTTCTTGCGCCACCGGCCGGGGACGGCGAGTTGATCTGCGGTCGGTGCATCGAAGTCAAGCTACTGATGCTCCACCGCATCAGGATCATCTCGATCGCACAGCTTCCGTGTAGGCGGTTCACGAGCGCGAGCGCAATCCAGCCTCCTCGGTAGCATCAAGCCTAACGAGTGACATTCGTTGCCAACTTGCCCAGACGGAATATCGATCGCGTCGATCGGCTTTTTTTCCGAACCACCAGTTAGCGGGGGTTGCCTGAAAACGGGTTCGATTTCCATGATTCGATATTCGTCGTATGGAAATTCGAACTATCGTGCACCAGCCGCGCAGTTCTCCTATCGCGACCCGCTGGAAGCCGAGTACCGTCAGCTCATCGAGCTACGAAAGCGGGTCAGAAAGGCCGAGGCCGCGGCGTCAAAACGGTTTACGATCGCGACAAGGAAACGAATTCGCCGCAACGAAGATGCATCCGCTGGCAGGCATCTGCTCGATGCGCGCGGCGGAGTTCATGGCGTGCAGCGCCAGGGTTGTAACCACCAAAGTCAGGTCTTCGAGAGTGGTCGAGATGCCCTGGTGGCGGGCTTGGGGGAGAAGCGTGCAGTCGCTGGCACTACGACCGCTTTGAATGGGCCCGCGAACCGCGAGGGCCAGCTCCGTCGGGTTGCCGGGCGATGCGCCGCCGTCCGTCGATCCCGAAGACCCTCGACGGATTAGAGCCCTGTGCGCTGTCGCCGAAAATCCGCCCTCCGGTTTTCATCTTGTGGCCTTGCTTTGGTCAAACCGGCGTTGGGGAGTGTGGACCTGCCCGATTTAATGCTCGGCCTCGGTCCGGGTGACATTGGGTGCGATGGGGAACGCCGATGCATTCGCCGATTAAACCGATATATCCCGGCTCACAAATTCATGGTCCCGCGCTCTCACCAGAAGACGTCGAGCTTGTTGCGCGCGCGGATGAACGGCTCGTCCACGCCTATGATCAGATCGCACGTGCAGATGAACAGCTGGCGCGTGTCAACGAACAGCTTTCCAAGTTAGATCAGGATGGCACGCGCCACCCTTCTCAGCCGAAGAATTCCGCGAAATGGTTTAGACCACCCGACCGCGGGGCGAGCTCATTGCGCGGAACGCCGGCACTGCGCGGCCTGATCGGTCTGCTGTTGGCAAGCGGCATCTGTTTAGCTGCTCTTGCAGCGCAGTCATCCGACGGCGATGCGGTCAGAGCAATGATGTATCGGTGGTCCGCGCGTGCCGTTTCACCTTCGTTGCCGCAAGAAAGAGCCGAGATCTCCTCGGCTCTGCCTACCACTCAGACGAGTGCAACCTATGTGGCACTTCAGCAACCGGGGCCGCTGACTACACCGCACGATGCGATCCAGGCAGCCGGCCCCAGTTCGCCGGAGCTGGCGCTCCAGGGATTGGCGGGCGACCTTACGAACCCGCCGCAAGCGATCGAGCAGCTCAAGGCCAGCCAAGATCAAATCGTTCGCGACCTTGGCCAGCTCTCCGACCGGCTTACGGCGGTCCAGGCACAAATGGTGCGAGACAGAGCGGATGCCGCCGAGCAGCTTAGGATGGTCCAAGAACAATTGGCCGGCATCACCACCAACGCTTCCGAGCAGATCCTACGCCCCAAGACGCCAGTGCCGTTGCCCAGGCCAATTGCCGCCACGATCCGCAAACCTGTGCCAACCGTTCCGCGGCCGCAAGACAGGGGGCGGCCACACGCGCCGCTGCAGGCCGACCAGGCCGTGCAGGACTAGGGATTAGCTGTTTTCAACGCGTCCGATCGCTGCGAGACCTCGGTGCGGAGCGCCGAGGGCTGTTGCTTGCTCCGCAGCTGCCGCCATCGCGCGGCTTGCAGCCCATAGTTCACTCGCAACCGGGAGGGAGATAATCGTCCCAATGTGGGGGATGGTGAAGCCTTTGGCGCTCTCCTTCCCTGTTAGATTGGGGCGGGAGCGCGACTGGCGTTCCCATCACCGGAGCTCTCCGCGGACGCTCAGATGGCACGCTCCTTGCCAATCAGTCGGACCAGTGATTTTCGTTGCGAGGAGACGTCTAGCAATGGGACCAAAAATTCGAATCTTCAAACGCCCAAAGCCCAATCTGGCACATGTTACCCGCAATCTGATGCAACTACTCGACGCGCTCGAGGATCTTGAGGAGCTGAGAGAGAAGGTCCGGCTAGCAGAAGCAACCCGAGTGTTACATTAAAGCGGCCACCTCCGTCAGAGCTGCTGACTAATCTGCAATGGCACCTTGAATCGGCAATAGTAGCTCGCGCGGTTTTGCGCTTTGCGTGCGACCAATCGAGGCGCGCGTGCGGTCCAGCACTATGCGGCAGAACCCGCCATGGCGCAGAGGAACCGCGCCGGGGGATCATGGTTAACGGTCTGGCAAGGAGATCGTCCAATGCCCCATGCCACCCCTTTGGTGCTCGCCGCCATCGTCGCCAGCTCAGCTCTGCTGGTCCTCGCGCCAGGAGGCGCCGCAAATGCTGGGTCGGCGGGTGCGGGCACGGGGACAAGCGCGAGCAGCGCCAGCGCTGGTCCGTCGGCGCCTGCCGGAATGGGGACGAATGCGGGTAGCGCCGGCGCTGGTCCCTCAGCGCCTGCCGGAATGGGGACGAAAGACACCGCCACCGGCGCAAATCCGAGCACCAACAATCAATCGAACAATCCGAACGTTGAACCCGCCACGCCGGCAAAGTCGCGGACGGCCGCACAGGCCGCAAGAAATGTCGGGGTTGGTCACGCGCAAAATGGCCTGCCGATCGGGGCCATTGGGACGGGTACAAGCAACGAGGACCAGATCATCATCGGCTCATTACCCTCCCGAAACGCATCAGCCCCGGCAGCACAGGCCAAAGGAAACATCAGTGGTGGTCACGCGACAAATGGTCCCCCGGTCGGAACGTTTGGAAAGGGCCCCAGTCTTTCGGACCAGGTGAGCCGGCCGCGCGCCGCGCGAGCTGGCGATAAAGTGCTGGACGCCAAAGCGCAGGTCGAGCGACGAACAACCGTTTCGCCCAAACGCGTTCCCGGCATCACAAAGCGGGGTTTGTAGCTGCGAGCGAAGCGGCGAGCAGACTTGCGACCGAGATCCGGTGGGCTTCGCAGGGCCGGTCCCGATGGCTGGCGCCGCAACTCGCCTGCCAGAAGCCGGATGATTGAATCATTTAATATCGCGCCATTTAACTCAAGCCTTGAACCGGTCCTGCCGCGGCGCGCGCCCGGCCAATGTTCGACGCACAGCAGCTTGGTGCCGTAGACCTGATGCGTGCAAAACTCGGGTCTGTGCGGTTTCAGACCTTGATGTACCTTTGATGGCACCCTGGGTGGACCTGCGGCAAGGTCGGAGACGAGGCCTCGCGCCGCGACCACCAGCCCGTCCATCCAAAGTTGGTCCCATGGGCGACCGTGGCTATGCACCGCACGGTGAATACGCCGCTAACTAACAGTTAGGAGAACCAATATATTGTTTCCGTGGTTGAATCATCCGTCATCCCGGAAAGCAAGGTTACTGTTTGCGTCGAGGATGAGTTTAGAACCTGAGCCAAGACGATGAAGGACCTCAGGCGACGATTGGAGAGGCTCCGCGCGGACGCCAGAGACTTTGCTCTTATGAGTCAGTCGGCGACCGATGCCGAAAAGCGCGCGCTCTTTCAACGCTTGGCGGATGAACTCGCCTTCGAAGCTCTTGAGCTTGAGATCATCGTAAAACAACAAGGGCACTCGGATTCCAGCGAGCAGCACGAGGTCGTGGAATTTAAGCCATCCGCTCACAAGAAGCGCGGCTGATGCGGAAAGAGGCTGGGCGGTCGGCTTGTCTTATCCGTCCCGCGCCCTGAACGATTTTAAGCATAGCTTCCACCAACGGCCGCTAAGGCACCTTCGCCTCATCCCATTGCGCATGGATCCAGACGTCGCGCGGTTCATCAGCTCGATCAGCTCGACCCGCGGGGCCGGCCACGTCCCAGGCGGCGTCCTTGCTCAAGCATTTGAGCGCAAGTCGCAGTATCCGGAGCTGGCACCTCGCTCAGATCGTGCAAGGTGACGATCGGCATCGCAGCCGCCCAGCAGCTCGGTCTCGGCAAGGTACCAGCGCCCAGCCGGACACCAACCCTTCGCGCGGCATCGACGACAAGGGGAAGAACGAAACCGCACATCGCGATGTTGCATCGGACCGCCTTGGCAAGAACTAAGACGCGGACTCATAAAGACGCAGCCATAGCCTGATTGACGCGAGCTGAACGAAGGCAAGGTAGTTGGCGGCCAGCCTGTCGTACCGCGTCGCCACCCGACGACATTGTTTGATCCGGTTGAAGAACCGCTCAACCCGGTTGCGGGCGCGGTAGAGATATGGGCTGAAGCAGATCGGATCGCTGCGATTGCTCTTCGGCGGGATGTTGGCCCACGCGCCCTTCTTCATGGCAAGCTCCCTGATCCAGTCCGCGTCATAGCCACGGTCCGCAAGCAACATTGACCCGGATTTCAGACGAGACAGCAGTTTTCCGGCAAGTCGAACGGATTGGCCTCACCGGGGCTCAGCGCCAACCGTACCGGCAGACCATTGCTGTCGACCACCGCATGGATTTTGCTCGTCAAACCGCCCCGGGACCTTCCCATCGATTGGCGCTGGTTCCTTGCAATGCAGGCTCCATGCTGATGTACGCAGACATGGAGGTGTCGATCATCTGGGTAGCGGCATCATGGGCAGCGGCAAGCGCTTCTACGATGCGGCCCCAGACGCCAGCCCGCCGCCACCTGACGAAGCGGTTGTAGCAAGTGGTGTATGGCCCAAACGCCGCCGGCAGATCACGCCAGGGTGCTCCTGATCGAAGGAGCCAGAAGATGCCATACAGGACCCGTCTGTCGTTCACCCGAGGGACGCCACGCGACTTGTTCGGCAGCATCGGCTTGATGGCGGTCCATTCATAGTCAGCGAGTTCGTAGCGCATAATTCGAGCTCCAGTTCGGGAGTTTGAATCACGGCCATCCGGCCAAACGCAACGCTCATGGGCAGACACTGGTACGGCGCTTTTGGACAGGAACGGGCATCAACCATACCGCACTCTGTGCCAAAACTGTCGAAAATGACCCAAAGCAGCCGTTGCTGGAAATCAACAGGATTGAATGCTCCACCAACTGGCGGCAATGCCGGGGCAGCCGGGACATCGTCAGAGTGCGATTGTTTCCTCGACTACATGTTTCAGCGCCGTTCCCTCAGCCGACAGGGTCATTCGCAGTTTGAGCTGGCCACCTTTCACCGCCCCGCTGCGCACTAGGTTTTCGATTTCGCGCTGCGATGTAACTCCAACATGCTTCAGAAATTTACGGATAGCCATATTGAAGCGGTCTTCATCGAACTCGGCGGTCATGGCTGTTCTCCCTGGTCGGTCAGGCGATGTCTAACACGAGGCGAGCAAAGACCCAACATCGAGGCCCAACTCGCGTCACCCCCGACTTCCTCCTCAACCTGATTGCCTACAACGTCGGCCCGGAGCTGAAGACTACACCCGAGGCGGCGCAAGGTCGGCCGTTTGAGGTGGACCGGACACGGCTGGAGCTGTCGCCGACCGCCGCTTGTGACCCATGGCGGAAGTCAGTGACCGGTAAAAAAATATTCCTTCGAAGGCCGCTGAAGTCATCTTCCATTTGTTCGGTTTTGGCGATTACACTGTTGCATTCGTATGGTACCCAATTGTTTTGATTTCAGGACCTTGTCAGACGTCACCCGCCGCAGATTGATCGGCAGTCTCGCGGCCGGAGTAAGCGCGGTCTCGGTAACTTCATCAAGCATCAGCAGCGCACGTGCTCAATCCGCGCAAAAGACGTTTGTTCTTATTGGCGGAGCCTTTTACCAAGCTTGGTGTTGGCGTCACCGAGAGGCTCGAAAAGCAGGGCCACAAAGTCTATGCGCTTACGCTTACGGGATTGGCAGAACGCTCGCATCTCCTCAGCAGAGACATAAATCTCGACACGCACATCACGGACATCGCAAATCTCGTCGAATGGGAAGACCTCATAGACATTTGCCTCGTTGCTGGGCTGCCATAACTAAATTGTAGCCGAGCGATCCGTCTCGCTCGGCTTGCGAGTAGCCAGTGTACGAACGACTTCCACACATGGCCCGTCACCGACCTCAGTTAGAGCGCTGCGAGGGCCGCTTCCGGGAGATGAGCCGACCCGATCATGCAAGCTGCCGAGGGCTGCCTTTGACCCAAAGCCGAACAAGTCAACGCGGGCGCTTTTTTCGGCCAGAGATCTCTGATGCTTCGTGGCTGCGAGCCTAGGGCACTTTCGTCGCCACGGTGTGTGGCTAGAAAACAAAACGCCGCTGTCGCCGCAATCGGCGACGCATCGCCGAGACACCTGTGACTTTTGAACGTTTGCCGACTTCGTTCCTCGGCTTGCTCAACCCGGCTGCGAGGGTTCTGAAGCTCTGTCAGTTGAGATCTTAGAAACCAAACGCGTTCGTGCAGAACTGTCATGCGGTTGTGCCCCTGACCAGGCCTACTCATCAGCGCGCCTTACTATGACTATTTAAAAACCGCCATTGTCAGGCCGGAGGACGTAAAATCACTCAGTTCAATTAATAGTAGCTCAGGTTCGCTGAAAGTGCTGTGAAATACCTCATTATCGTGGAAAAGACGTGTCCTGAGCGGTTTCATTTGCTTGTGAGGTGGGTACCAACGTCGGCGGATGAACCACGCGATCCGGTTTAATTTTAATGAGACAAAACACTGCTTGTTAGCCTAGGCGGTGCAGATCAACGTGCAGATATTGCCGTTTTCCGGGCTCGGCGCGGGATCGGAAAACTGACTCTGTAGAGGTGCAATCGCGATCGCTGCGATGGCTCGATTGGAAGTTACCTCTTCATTGGAGAATCTCGCCATGGTCGAACGTCGAGCAATGGAGCGGATACCGATCAACCGGGCGGCGCGGCTGTCGTTTGGTGGATGAGTGGGACCCATCCGTGCGTGGTGCGCGACATCAGCGCCCTGGGAACCTGCATCTCCACGCCGTACTACATATTCGCCAGCGAATTTGCGTTATCGTTCGACGAACATTCCGAAACCTTCACCTGCCGCCTCATGTGGAGGAAGGAGACACTTTGCGGGGTGTGCTTCCTCCTGCGCCGCAGCTCGCCGAAATTGGCGAATGACGTGGTGCGGCTTGACCACCAATGATGTGCTGCCGACTCTGAGCATCCTTAAGCTCATGTGTCGACATAATTCCTCGCGTGCGCTGAGAGGCGATCGGGCGGCCGTTTTGGGCGACAAAGTCGAGCCCCTCCACAAGGTCCGCTGATTGAGGGATGGCAGACCAGATCAACTCACGTTCAGTTCTTCGCGTTTTGACCCGAAGCGGTCATGTTGCGATTTTGGGAGGAAGCATCTCAACGTTCGCATCACGCTGCAAATCGTGTCACCGCGTGAAGTTCGCAGCTTGATCGCCTCCCGGAAGAGAAGACGTGGAGGCTGGCCGTTGGCAGCCTTCTCCGAATTTTGCCTGCTCGCCTCTCTGGCCAACAAGTTTCCTCAAGTCTTCAAATCAATCGTGGCTGCCTGGGTTTGATCCTGATTGAGTTCAGCAGCGTTGCGGCGGCGATCATCAGCAGGATGCCGGCGAGGCTGAGCGCGATCTGCATCGCAAGACCATTCGAGATGTCGGCCAGCGCTATTTGGCTGGCGAGCGCCAGCAGAACACCGAGACAATAGATTGCCAGCGAATTCTCCCCACAGCGGATCGCTGCGCGCATCAGCGGCATCGGCAGTCCTTGCCAATCGCGGGGTACGAGCCATACCGCCAAAATCGCAAGCGCTAAAAAATGCAGCAACCGCAAGGGAGCGAGATCCGATTTGTCGACTTGGTAAACCACATTGGCGAGCGCTTGTGGGACCAGATCTTCCAGGGTCGTGAGCCACCAACTCAATCCGACGATCAGGCTAAAAGTCAGATAGAGAACTGCAAGTACAAGCGCGATGCGACAGGTCATCCAGGGCCAGACTCCCTTGCCCGCAATGACACACCAGGCGCCGAGCACAACCAGCAGCTGCCAAGCCAGCGGGTTGAAGAACCACACGTTGTTGGGCCAGGCCGGGACGGTCCAGCCGAAGACGTGTACCAGCGCATAAAGCAAGAGCGACGCGCCGAGTGTCACGTTCGGCACTCGCAACAGCAACCACAATAGTGGTGCAAACAAAAGATGATAAACCACGAAAATCGGCAAGACGTCGGTATTGACCGGACGGTATTGCAGGATCGCCGCATGCGCGAGCGCCGCACCCGGATGTTCCAGCAAAAGGCGCGTGTTGCTCTCGTCGGCGATCCGGCCACCGCCGGTTAGGTAGACCATGATGGCGCAAGCTATAGTGAGCAATAGAAATGCAGCATAAATGTCCCAGCTTCGCCACAGCGTTCGGGCGATGACGCCGGGCCAGCCATCGCGCGAATGTGCGCTGCCGTAAGCCAGTGCGCAGGTCACACCCGAGACGAACATGAATACTTCCGCGCTATCACTGAAGCCGTAGTTCCGCAGCGTCAGCCAGCTTCCGATGTTGTTGGGGAAATGATTCAAAAAGATGCACCAGAGCGCGAGGCCGCGGCAAGCATCGATGCGTAGGTCGCGGCCTAGCCCTTTCGGCTCCGGCCGCGGGCCCGCCAATGGCATCGCAGGCGCCGCGAGCAACTCGGGTTCGGGCTGCGGATGCAGTCCGCGCAACGCGTTTCGCTCGATCTCCGCCAGCATCCGGCGACTGTCAATGTTCAGCGCAGTCCGATGCTTGTCGAGGTGGGCCGGCGCGTCACTAACGGGATACGATCGCATCGGCTCCCGCGCATCGGACAGATCGATCGAACTGATCGCCACCATCTCGACGAAAGAGCTGCGCGGCGGCGGCGCAGGCACCATCATCATGGTGGCGACGGACCGAAAGGACGGAAATGATAATCCTTCCATTCCTTCCATTAATTCTTCGTCGGTAATCACTTCATAGGAGCCAGCCGGTAGTATCCGCTCGAAGCTTGTGATCCGAAATGGGTGCTCGAACTCCACCGTTTCACGTCGTGATCGGGTAATCGTCATGATCATCCTCGCATGTTGGCGAGGACGCGCCGGGACAGCGGATAACAGCTGGCATAAAGAGGCGATCTCGCGGGTGCTGAACGCTCAATGACGGGGCTATTCAGCACCTCGGGCGAAAGCGATTCCACTGCAAACCGAAACCGGAAACTCCGCCTCAGAGCCATGCGCGTCCGGATTAATTGTTATCGAATATTCGCTGCCGTCCCGGCAGCCAATGCGCCAAGCATCGACCCCAGATTCGGTGCGAGCTATCGCCAAATTTTGGTGACGGCGGTGCCGGTCAGGCGGCAGCGGTTATGGGCTGACGGTCGGTCGACTTGGCGATGACCTCGATCCCATCGTT
>NZ_JADPIQ010000053.1:0-805 GCF_023073015.1 Bradyrhizobium sp. 87 | reverse complement strand
AGCGGACCTTCACGGTAATGCCCGCTGGGCGCCGCTTGAACCCATTGCTGACTCTAGAGAGAAGCTGAGCAAAACCAATGAGCGACATCCTCCGCCTCCGATGCGGGCGGCAGGCGTTGTTCGCTGCAAGGCTCATCAATCAAAACTGCCTGAACTTCGCTGGACGGTGTCCAGCGAAGCTCAATGCTGGTATGGGTCGGAAGATCGATCCGACAGCATCCACGAGGGTCGCCGATCAATTCAGCTGACACTCACGATTGGAAAATTCCGGCGCGTCGTCTGGCGTTATAGGCCACCTCGCGCTTCCCAGTAAGTGGGTGTCCCATAATACCGGTGGGTTCGCGTTTCCCAATCTCGATCCTGCCAGGAGTCATCGCTGAACTCCGGCGCATCCCTGAGCTGTTGCTCTGTGATATTGGTTCGGAAGCCCTGGATCGACGTATCATACGTCAGAGCGCTCCATGGAATGGGGTAGTGGCTGTGACCCAAGCCAACAAATCCGCCGAAGCTCATGACTGCATAAGCTACGCGGCCTGACACCTTGTCGATGATGAGGTGATCAATCTCACCGATATTCTTTCCATCTGCTCCATACACCTCGGTTCCCTGAATGTCTTCGCTCGAGATGCAGTGATGATCCGGGTGGGCCGTTGCGCGGGCCATGACTTTGTCTCCCTCACAGGTGATTTTGGCGGCTTAACTTGGCAGCTACGAGGACGTTCCTGCGTTGAGCGCCGCAGCGCCAAATCGACGCGATTGGTCCGTAGCTGACCTACGGAGCGCGGCCAGTCGAGGACCGCTAGTG
>NZ_JADPIQ010000111.1:0-43917 GCF_023073015.1 Bradyrhizobium sp. 87 | reverse complement strand
GATTCAACCCGCACACATCATCGCATGGTCCTTCTGGCGCAGAGCTCACCAGGCTGCCGCTCAACGCGCCCACTTCAAATCAAAAAAGCAACTGTAATGTTAGGCCTTCTCGCCGATCCGGCTTTCCTTGCCGGATTGCAGCCGCTTGATGTTCTCGCGATGGGCGTAGAACAACAGCAGCGTCAGCACCGCGGCCATCGCCGCAAGTGCGAGATGGCCGAACCACCACAGGAACAGCGGCGTGATGAAGGACGCCACCAGCGCCGAGAGCGAGGAAAAGCGGGTGGTGAAGGCGGTCGCGAGCCATAAAAGGCAAAACACCAGCGCGGCCGGCCAGAACAGCCCGAGCAGAATGCCGATATAGACCGCGACGCCCTTGCCGCCGCGGAACTTGAGCCAGACCGGGAAGAGATGACCGAGGAAAGCGCCGAGTCCGGCCAGCATCGCGGCGTTGGGACCCGCGATGTAGCCGGCGATCACCACCGCCACGGTGCCCTTGAGCGCGTCGAGCAGCAGGGTCGCCGCGGCCAGACTCTTCCGTCCGGTGCGCAGCACATTGGTGGCGCCGATACTGCCCGAGCCGATCGAGCGAATATCCTGCGTGCCGGCGAGCCTGGTCAGGATCAGTCCGAACGGAATCGAGCCGAGCAGGTAGCCGATGACGAAAGCGACCGGCAGAAACAATTCAAGCGCCATGTCTGCAAATTCCCTGGCTGCAGCTCCGCACGTCAGACATGCTCGTACACTGTCCGTCCGCCGACAATGGTGCGCACCACGCGGCCTGTAAAGCGGGCCTCGTCGAACGGGGTGTTCTTGCAGGGCGATTTGAGGTCGGCGGGATCGACCACCCAGGGCACATCGGGGTCGATCACGATGACGTCGGCGGGGCTGCCCGTGCGCAGGGTTCCGCCAGGCAATCCCAAAATCTCGGCCGGCCGGGTCGACATCGCCCGGATCAGCGTCTTGAGGTCCAATTCGTCATTGTGCACGAGGCGCAGGCCCGCCGGGAGCATGGTCTCCAGCCCGATGGCGCCGGGGGCTGCTTCTGCGAAAGGCAGGCGCTTGACCTCGACGTCCTGCGGATTGTGATCGGACATGATGACGTCGACGAGGCCGGAGGCGACGGCGGCGACCAGCGCGCGGCGGTCGTCCTCGGTGCGCAGCGGCGGCGACAGCTTCAGGAACGAACGGTAAGGGCCGATGTCGTTCTCGTTCAGCGCAAGGTGGTTGATCGAGGCCGAGGCGGTCACGGCTAGGCCGGCGTCGCGGGCGCGCTTGAGCACGTCGAGCGACTCGATGCAGGTCAGCGAGGCCGCGTGATAGCGGCCGCCAGTGAGCGCGACCAGGCGCATGTCGCGCTCCAGCATCACGGCCTCTGCCGCGTTCGGGATGCCCATCAGGCCGAGCCGCGAGGCGAACTCGCCCTCGTTCATCACGCCTTCGCCGACGAGATCGCGATCCTCGGTGTAGTGCACGATCAGCGCGTCGAAATCGCGCGCGTAGGTCAAGGCGCGGCGCATCACCTGCGCATTGCTCACGCTCTTGTCGCAGTCGCTGAAGGCGATCGCGCCAGCCGCCTTGAGGAGGCCGAACTCGGTCATCTCCTCGCCGTGCATTCCCTTGGTCAGCGCCGCCATCGGCTGGATGTTGACGATCGCGGTGTCACGGGCGCGACGCATCACGAAGTCGACGGTCGCCGAGTTGTCGATCACCGGCAGGGTATCGGGCTGGCAGATGATGGTGGTGATGCCGCCGGTCGCAGCCGCCTGGCTCGCGGACGCAAACGTCTCGCGATGGCTGAAGCCCGGCTCGCCGACGAAGGCGCGCATGTCGATCAGGCCGGGGGCGACGATCTTGCCGGCGCAGTTGATGACGTCGGTGCCCTCGGGGACGCCGGCAGCGCCAATGCCGCGGCGGGTCTCCCGGATGATGCCGTCGGCGATCAGGACATCGCCGGGGCCATCGAAATCCCTGCTGGGGTCGACGACGCGGGCATTGGCAAGCAGGATGGGTCGGCGGTCGGTCAACATGAGCATCACGCGTTCGGCAGGTTGCGGGCGAGCGCTTCCAGCACCGCCATGCGCACGGCCACCCCCATCTCCACCTGTTCGCGGATCAGGGACTGCGCGCCGTCCGCGACCGCGGTGTCGATCTCGACGCCGCGGTTCATGGGGCCGGGATGCATGACAAGGGCGTCTGGCTTGGCGTAGGCGAGCTTCTTCTGGTCCAGCCCGAAATAGTGGAAATACTCGGAAGTCGACGGCACGAAGGAGCCGTTCATGCGCTCGCGCTGGAGCCGCAACATCATGACGATGTCGGCGCCGTTGAGTCCCTCGCGCATGTCGCGCGCGACCTCGACGCCCATCCGCTCGATGCCGGGCGGCAGCAGCGTGGAGGGGCCGACGACGCGGACGCGGGCGCCCATCGCGTTGAGCAGGATGATGTTGGAGCGGGCCACGCGCGAATGCAGCACGTCGCCGCAGATCGCGACGACGAGGCCCTCGAGGCGGCCCTTGTTGCGGCGGATGGTCAGCGCGTCGAGCAGCGCCTGTGTCGGATGCTCATGCGCGCCGTCCCCGGCATTGATCACGGAACCGTCGACCTTGCGGGCCAGCAGTTCCACCGCGCCGGAGGCGTGATGGCGCACCACCAAGATATCCGGGTGCATGGCGTTGAGCGTCATGGCGGTGTCGACCAGCGTCTCGCCCTTTTTGATGGACGAGGAGGACACCGACATGTTCATGACGTCGGCGCCCAGCCGCTTGCCGGCGAGCTCGAACGAGGATTGGGTCCGGGTGGACGCCTCGAAGAAGAGGTTTACCTGCGTCCGTCCACGCAGGACGGTGCGCTTCTTGTCAACCTGGCGGTTGAGCTCGACATATTCTTCGGACAGGTCGAGGAGGCCGGTGATGTCGGCCGCGGAAAGGCCCTCGATGCCCAGCAAATGCCGGTGGCCGAGGACGAAGGTCGATTTCGATGTCATTAAAGCGAGAGCTATAGGCGGGGATGGCCGGGGGGGCAAGGGCCAATGCCGGGGCGGGGAGTTATCCCCCGATCTGTCGGTCTTATCGCTGGCGTGAGCTGTCCCCGTCTTCTCCGTCATGCCCGGGCAGAAGCGCGAAGCGCGTCTTCGCGCTAGACGTCCCGGGCATCCACGTTCTTAAGGTGCTGTCGCAGAAAAGGCGTGGATGGCCGGGACAAGCCCGGCGATGACGAAGGGGAGATTTCCGCTGAAAACAACTCTAATAGCGCTCTTGGTCGCGGCTTTTGTTTCCGCGGCCCACGCCCAATCGCTTCCCGGCGGTTTCGTCTATCTGCACGACATCGAGCCCAGCATCATCCAGGACATCCGCTACGCCACCTCGAACAATTTCGTCGGCCGTCCGCTCGCCGGCTACGGGGCCGGCGAGTGCGTGGTGAAGCGGGAGGTTGGGCTGTGGCTGAAGGTGGTCCAGCAGGAACTGGCGGCGCAAAATCTCTCGCTGAAAATGTTCGACTGCTACCGGCCGGCGCGGGCCTCGCTCGACATGGTCAGGTGGTCGCAGAACGGCCACGAGACGGCCGCCGAGCGGCGCTACAATCCCAAAATTCCCAAGACCGAGCTGTTTCGCCTGGGCTATATCGCTAGCCGCTCGCAGCATTCGACGGGCGCGGCGCTCGATCTCACGCTGGTCGATCTCAAGGCGGACAATTCAGGCAAATACGACCCGTCAAAGTCCTACGCTGATTGCACGGCGCCGGTCGAGGCGCGATTGCCGGAGGGCAGCGTCGACATGGGCACCGGCTATGACTGCACCGACGTGAAAGGGCATACCGCCGCACCGACGATCAGTCCGGATCAGCGCGCCTGGCGCAAGCGGCTCGTGGCTGCGATGGCAAGGCAAGGCTTTGTGAACTATGCGAAGGAGTGGTGGCACTTTTCACTGCCGGGGGCGGGCGGGGCGCCGTATGATTTCCCGATCCAGCCGCGGCGGAACTGATTCCGCGCCGAGGACACGAGATGACCCAGCCCAGCTTCGCGACCCACGAGGTCTTCAACCAGTCGCCGCCGTTCGAGGACGTCGATCTGTTCGCCGCGGACCAGCCGCTGGTCGCGGCGGTCAGGGCCAATGGCGCTGCGGCGGCGGAACCGGAGCTCTCGGAGTTCGGCAAGCATTGGGGCTCGGCTGCGATGGCCGATCGGGGGCGCGTCGCGAACGAGAACACGCCGAAGCTGCGCACCTTCGATGCCAAGGGCAATCGGCGCGACCAGGTCGAGTTTCATCCGGCCTATCATGAACTGATGGCCCACAGCGCCCGTGCCGGCGTGCACAATTCGACTTGGACCGCGGATGGAAGACCCGCGGGCGATGCCGCAGAGGTCATCCGCGCGGCAAAATTCTACATGGCCTCGCAGGTCGAGACCGGCCATCTCTGCCCGATCACGATGACGCGCGCCTCCGTTGCGGCGCTGGCGATGCAGCCTGATCTGCGCGCCAAGGTCATGCCGGTGCTGTCGACGAAAAGCTACGATCCCAGCTTTGCGCCGTGGTGGGAGAAGCGCGGTATGACGCTCGGCATGGGCATGACCGAGAAGCAGGGCGGTACCGACGTGCGCGCCAACATGACGCGCGCGGTGCGCGAGGGAGGCGCCTACCGCATCACCGGCCACAAATGGTTCATGTCGGCGCCGATGTGCGACGCCTTCCTGGTGCTGGCCCAGGCGGACCAGGGACTGACCTGTTTCTTCATGCCGCGCTTCGCGCCGGATGGTTCGGTGAACGCGATCCAGTTCCAGCGGCTGAAGGACAAGCTCGGCAACCGCTCCAATGCGTCGTCCGAGGTTGAGTTCGTCGGTGCCTATGCGGAAGCCATCGGCCACGAGGGCAAGGGCATCCGTACCATCATCCAGATGGTTCAACTCACGCGGCAGGATTGCGCGATCGCCTCGGTCGGCCTGATGCGCTCGGGGCTCGCCCACGCGCTGCATCACACCCGGCACCGCAGCGTGTTCCAGAAACATCTCGCCGATCAGCCGCTGATGCAGGCGGTACTCTCGGACATGGCGCTGCATGTGGAGGCGAGCACGGCTGTGGTGATGCGGCTCTGCCGCGCCTTCGATCGGACGCCGCGCGATCCGGTGGAGGCCGCCTACATGCGGCTGCTGACGCCTGCGATCAAATACTGGACCTGCAAGAGCGCGCCGCCGTTTCTCTACGAAGCCATGGAATGCCTCGGCGGCAACGGCTACGTCGAGGACGGCATTCTGGCGAGGCACTACCGGGAGGCGCCGGTCAACGCGATCTGGGAAGGCTCGGGCAACGTCATGTGCCTCGACGTGCTGCGCGCGCTCTCGCGCGAGCCGGAGGCGGCGATGGCGGTGCTGCAAGCGCTTGCTGCCGAGACCAAAGGTCTGCCGGGGGCAGAAGATGCCGTCTCGTTCATCGGCAAGGCTTTCCGGCGCGCCGATGGCGAGCGCGTCGCGCGCCTTGCGGTCGAGAAGCTGGCGCTGCTTGCGGCCGCCGCCGCGCTCAACGGCGTGTCACCGCGTCAAGCAGAACTGTTCGCCGCCACGCGCCTCGCCACGAACCACGCCAGCATGTACGGCGCGGTCGAGCTCGAGAGCGGCGACGTGTGCACGCTGCTGGAGCGGGCGCTGCCGTGAGCCTGCCAAACGAAAGCCTCCTGATGGACTCCCTCAATCCCGATCTGCCGCCGCTCACCGAGACGCCGGCGCCGCCGCGAGTCTGGAAGTTCTGGGGCACGGCGCTGTGGGGCATCGCTATCTTCGCAGCCATGTTCGTCGGGCAGATCGGGGCCATCGTCTATCTGGTCTGGGTCGCCCGCGACCCAATCGACCTCCCATCGATGCAGCACATCGGTCGCGAGCCGGCGTCGCTCGCGTTTTCGGTCACGATGGGCCTGCCGGCGACGATGGCCGCGGTGTGGCTGGCCATCCGCATCAAGAAAGCCTCCTTCGTCGACTATCTCGCGTTCTATTGGCCGTCCTGGAAGCAACTCCTGTTCGGCGCCGTCGGGCTGATCCTGATCGTGGTCGCCTGGGAGACGATGTCGCGGAGTCTGGGCCGCGAGGCGACGCCTGGCTTCATGACCGACCTGTTGAAATCCGGCCGCGACAAGGGCGCGGCATTGATGCTGCTGTTCGCCTTCAGCGTGGCAGCGCCGATGTCCGAAGAGGTCCTCGCCCGCGGCTTTCTGTTTCGCGGCTGGTCGGCGAGCTTTCTGCGCGTGCCCGGCGCCATCATCCTGTCGTCGCTGGTGTGGACGGTCGTGCATCTGCAATACGACCTGTACTTCCTCGCCGAGGTCTTCTCCATCGGCCTGTGGTTCGGATACATGCGCTACCGCAGCAGCTCGCTTTGGCTCACGATCGTGCTGCACGCGCTGAACAATCTGACGGCAGTGGTGCTGACGATGTGGCTGGGGAGTTAGGTCACCAGCGCGATCGCGATCGGCATGGTGATCGCCGCCAAAATCGTCTGCAGCGTGATGATCTGCGCCAGCAGCGGTGCATCGCCGCCCATCTGGCGGGCCAGCACATAGGCGCTGGTCGAGGTCGGCACCGCGGCGCAGATCGCGACGATCGCGAGGCTGTCGCCGGACAGTCCGAACCAGACGGCGAGCACCAGCGCGACCGCGGGCATCAGTACCAGCTTGAACACCACGCCGATGGCGGCGCCCACGCTGGGGCGGAGCAGGCCTTCAAGATGCTGTCCGGCGCCGGTGACGAGCAGGCCGATGGCGAGCGAGGAGCGGCCGAGTGCGTCCGCCACCTCATGCCAGATCTTCGGCAACGGCAGGTGGATGACGTTGACGACGAGCCCGATCACGCAGGCCCAGATCAGGGGATTGCGGACAACCGTCATGACAACGGTGCGCGCGGATGGCTTCTTCGGCGCTGCGTAGTGGGCGAGCACCGCGACGCTGAGGACGTTGACCAGCGGGATGATCGCCACCATCGCGACGGAGGCGAGCGCCAGCCCGACCTCGCCGAACATATTGGCGGAGACAGACAGCGCCACATAGGTCTGCCAGCGGATCGCGCCCTGAAAGATCGAGGTGAAGGCGGGGCCGTCGATATCGAGCCGCGAGAGGGCCGGGCGGAGCGCGAGGCAGAGCAGCGACATCGCGAGCGCCGACAGCAGCAACGCGCCGCCGACGCCGGCCACCGGCACCTTGGACAGGTCGGCCTTCACCAGCGTCTGGATCAGCAGCATCGGAAACAGCACGAAATAGGTCAGCCGCTCCAGCCCGTTCCATTGCGTGTCGAGCCGCATCAGGGTGCGCTTCAGCACCACGCCGAGCACGATCAGGATAAAGACGGGGAGGAGCGCCGCGATCACGACGGCCATGGATCAGTCAGGCCCCGGGGCTGCGCGCAGATTGGCGAGGCGGTCGAGCGCGCCTTGCAGGATGAAGATCGCGGCGTGCTCGTCGATCACTTCGGCGCGCTTGGCGCGGCTGACGTCCATGCCGATCAGTTCGCGCTCGACCGCGGCGGTCGACAGACGCTCGTCCCAAAGGCCGATGGGCAGCGCGGTCAGGCCGGCGAGGTTGCGGGCAAACGCCCGGGTCGATTGCGCGCGCGGGCCCTCGCTGCCGTCCATGTTGATGGGCAGGCCGAGCACGAAGCCGACGGCCTTGCGTTCACTGGCGATCGCGAGCAGCCGGGCGGCATCCTGCTTGAACGCCTTGCGCTGGATCGTTTCGACGCCGGTAGCTAACCGGCGGTCTGGATTGGAGACGGCAACGCCAATTGTCTTGGTGCCGAGATCAAGGCCGACCAACCCGCCGCGTTCGGGCCAGTGGGTTGCAGCATCGACGAGAGGCAGGATAAGAGCCGGCATAGTGTTAGCGCATATCACGCGTCGCGCTACGGAGTGAACCCGGAACATGGATGCGCTGACATTATTCGGCTTGTTCGCCGTGACAGCGATGCTGGTCGCTTACGTCCTGGAAGACCGCAGCCACTGGTTCGTGCTGATGTTCGCAATGGCCTGCGTGCTCGGTTCGGCTTACGGCTTCCTGCAAGGGGCCTGGCCGTTTGGCGTGGTCGAGGCTATCTGGGCCGTCGTGGCGCTGCGGCGCTGGCATCTCAGGCCGCGATGACGTCGTCGTCTTGCTTCAGGCAGGCGGCAAACCCGTTCAGTGCACTGGTTTGATGTCCGGCACGACGCTGGATGAAGAGCGTCTCGACCTGCGCGTGCGAATGGCTCAGCGCGTGGATCGAGACGCTGCCGTTGATCGCACTGCGTTCGACCACGGCGCGCGGCAGCAGTGTCACGCCCATGTCGGCGGCGACACAGCCGATCATGCCGTCGAGCGTGCCGAGTTCGAAGCGTGCGGCTGACGGCCAGCCGAACTCGACAAAGATTTGTTCCAGCCGCTGCCGGTAGGTGCAGCCCGTGCGGAACGTCAGTGCGGTCGGGCCCGAGTCCGGCGTGCCGGCGCGCAGCTCGGCGAGCGTGGCCCAGCGCCGCGCACTGGCCAGCACCAGCTCTTCGCGGAACGCGCTTGTCGCGGTAAGATCGGAATGCACGATCGGACCTGCGACGAAGGCGCCGTCGAGCGTGCCTTCGAGCACGCAGGCGACGAGGTCGGCGGTGGGCGCGGTGCGCAGGCTCAGCCGGACGGCGGGAAAGCGGCGATGATAAGCGGCCAACAGCGGCGGCAGCCGCACCGCTGCGGTCGTTTCCATCGAGCCGATCGCGAGCGGTCCCTTGGGCTCGCCGTCGTCGCACGCCGCGAGCACGGCCTCGCGCGCTAGTGCGGACATCCGTTGCGCGTAAGGCAAAAGGCGCTTGCCCGCGCCGGTCAGGGTCATGCCGCGGCTATGGCGTTCGAACAGCGGCGTGCCGATCTCGGCTTCCAGTGCCTTCACGCGCTGGGTGACGTTCGACTGCACCGTGTTGAGCTCTTCGGCCGCGCGGGTGATGCCTCCGGTCCGGGCGACGGCGGCGAAGGTCTGGATGTCGCTGAGTTCCATAACATCGTTTCGCTTTTGAGATGGTAGCGTTCGTTAGAATTCAATTTTAGAGAATGGTATTCTGAACTAATGTTTGTGTCGAGAGCGGAGGAGCCATGCCGATCACCACGCCGCTGACCCAGCTCCTGGGGATCAAACATCCGATCCTGCTGGCTCCAATGGACACGATCGCCGGCAGCCGGCTGACACGGGCTGTCAGCGAGGCCGGCGGCTTCGGGATCCTGGGTGGTGGCTACGGCGATCAGGAACGGCTCGAGGCCGAGACCAGGCAACTAAGCGGCTTTGCTTCGTTCGGTATCGGCTTCATCACGTGGAGCCTGGCAAGACAGCCAAGACTTCTCGACATCGCACTCGACGCCAATCCGCAAGCGATCATGCTGTCATTCGGCGATCCCGCACCATTTGCAGCGCGCATCAGGGCGTGCGGGGCGCGCTTGATCTGCCAGGTGCAGAGCGAGGACATGGCGAAGCAGGCGCTCGATGCCGGTGCGGACATCCTGATCGCGCAGGGTACCGAAGCCGGCGGCCACGGCGCATCGCGCACAACCGTCGATATCGTACCTGCGATAGTCGATCTCACGGCCGGCCGCGTGCCGGTGGTTGCCGCCGGCGGAATTGCCGATGGTCGCGGGCTCGCCGCGATGATGATGCTGGGCGCCTCCGGCGTGCTCATCGGCACGCGCTTCTATGCGAGCGTGGAGGCCAATGGCGCGGAGGAAGCCAAGCAGCGCATTCGCGACGCTGATCCCAATGACACGGTGCGCGGCGTCATCGTCGATTGGTCGCGCAGCCTGTTCTGGCCGGCCCCGTTCACCGCGCGAACGCTGGTCAATGATCATATCAGGCGATGGACCGGCCGCGAGGTCGAGCTGATGCAGCGCGCCGCCGAGGTGACCGTCGAATATGCCGCGGCAAGGGCCGCGGGCAATTTCGAGGTCGCCGCGGTCTTTGCCGGCGAGGCCGTCGGCCTGATCCATGATATTCCGTCCGCCGCCGAAATCGTCGAACGGATCGCGACCGAGGCCGAGCAACTGCTAGCCGGCCGGCGTAATTCCAGCGTGTCCGCCTAAACTGCGAGAGAACAACCATGTGGCCGAACCGTCGATTGATCGATCTCTTCAAGACCGAATTCCCGATCGTGCTGGCGCCGATGGCCGGCGTGATGGACGCGGAGCTGGTGATCGCCGTTGCGCAAGGCGGGGGCCTCGGCTCGCTGCCGAGCGCGATGCTGTCGCCGGAGAAAGCTCGCGAGCAGGTCAACATCATCCGGCAGCGCGTCTCCGCGCCGGTCAACATGAACTTCTTCTGCCACACACCGGTCGAGCTCACGGCCGAGGCGGAGACGCGCTGGAAGCAGCGCCTCGCGGGCTACTACCGCGAGCATGGCCTCGATCCCGCCGCACCCATCAATGCCGCGAACCGCGCGCCGTTCGACGCCGGCTTCTGCGAGGTCGTGGAGGAGCTGAAGCCCGAGATCGTCAGCTTCCACTTCGGCCTGCCGGAGGCTGCGCTGCTCAAGCGGGTCAAAGCGGCAGGATGTCTCGTCATCTCCTCGGCGACGACGGTGAAGGAAGCGGTCTGGCTCGAGCAGCACGGCGCTGATGCGGTGATCGCACAAGGCGCGGAGGCTGGCGGCCATCGCGGCATGTTCCTGACCGACAAGATCTCGGAACAGCCCGGCACCTTTGCGCTGGTGCCGCAGGTGGTCGACGCGGTGAAGGTCCCGGTGATTGCGGCCGGCGGCGTCGCGGATGGCCGCGGCATCGCGGCGGCGTTCGCGCTCGGCGCATCCGGCGTGCAGATCGGAAGCGCCTATCTGCGCTGTCCGGAATCCAAGGTCAGTGCGGCGGCCCGCGCGGCGCTCGCTGAGGGGCGGGATGATTCCACTGTCATCACCAATGTCATGACCGGGCGGCCGGCGCGCGGCGTCCAGAACCGCCTGATGCGCGAGGCCGGCCCTATTTCGCCGGACGCGCCGCCATTTCCCCATGCCGCAACGGCGCTGGGACCGCTCAAGGCTGCGGCCGAGAAGCAGGGCAGGGTGGATTTCACCAATCTCTGGGCCGGGCAGGCGATCGCCCTGGGCCGCGAGGTCCCGGCAGCTGAACTGACCCGGGATCTCGCCAAATCGGCGCTTGCCCGGATGAAGGCGTTGGGCGGATAGGTCCCTAAAGCGCGATGAGCTTCGGGCGAAGCCTCATCGTGCTTTAGGATCTTGTTTGCGCATGATCTTTTCGGAAAACCCCTTCACACTTTTCCGGATCATGCGCTGGCGCCGGTTGCGGCGCAAAAGCGGCCTCTGCTATACGGCACATAGGTTTTTGCCGTGAGAGGCCTTATATAATGTCCGTCGACGCCGCTACCGTCCGCCGCATCGCGCATCTGGCGCGCATTGCGGTTTCAGAGGGCGAGGTTCCGCATCTGCAGGGCGAGCTCAACGCCATGCTCGCCTTTGTCGAGCAGCTCTCGGAGGTCAATGTCGAGGGCGTGGAGCCCATGACCTCGGTCACCCCGATGCAGATGAAGAAGCGGCGGGATGTGGTCAATGACGGCGAGATCGCCGACGATATCGTTGCCAACGCGCCCGCGATCGAAGGCCACTTCTTTCTGGTGCCGAAGGTCGTCGAGTAACTTTTAGGACGTGGTCCGATGTGCATGCTTTGCGACGACGAGAAGGCCTATCAGGCTTACATGAACTATCTCGACAAGATGGAGCGGCAGGGCAAGGCTGCCGACCCCAACGTCGCCGTCAATGCCGTGCTCGACGAGATCGAGGCGGCTGCGAAAGCGGCCGCCAAGAAAGACGACCCGGCCAACGACAAATCCCTGTCTCCGTTCTTCTGCAGCCCGATTAATAAATGACCGATTTGACATCGCTGACGCTCGCGGAGGCCCGCAAGGGCCTCGCGGCAAAGACTTTCACGTCCCTCGAGCTGACCGACGCGCATCTGAACGCGATCGAAGCCGCGCGCGTGCTCAATGCTTTCGTCATGGAGACGCCCGACCGCGCGCGCGACATGGCGAAGGCCGTCGACGAGAAGATCGCCAAGGGTGACGCGGGGCCGCTCGCCGGCATTCCGCTCGGGATCAAGGACCTGTTCGCGACCAAGGGCGTGCGCACCACGGCGTGCTCGAAAATCCTCGGCAACTTCGTGCCGACTTACGAGTCCACGATCACCTCGCAGCTGTGGCGCGATGGTGCGGTGATGCTGGGCAAGCTCAACAATGACGAGTTCGCGATGGGCTCGTCGAACGAGACCTCGTGCTTCGGCCCGGTCGGCAATCCCTGGCGGCGTGATGGCTCCAACACGACGCTGGTGCCGGGCGGCTCGTCTGGCGGCTCGGCCTCCGCCGTGGCGGCTCTGCTCTGCATGGGCGCGACCGCGACCGACACCGGCGGCTCGATCCGCCAGCCGGCGGCGTTCACCGCGACCGTCGGCATCAAGCCAACCTATGGCCGCTGCTCGCGCTGGGGCATCGTCGCCTTTGCCTCCTCGCTGGACCAGGCTGGTCCGATCGCGCGCAGCACGCGCGATGCCGCGATGCTGCTGCGCTCGATGGCTGGCCACGATCCCAAGGACACGACCTCGGTCGACATAGCCGTGCCGGACTACGAGGCCGCGATCGGCAAGTCCGTGAAGGGCATGAAGATCGGCATTCCCAAGGAATACCGTCTCGACGGCATGCCGGCCGAGATCGAAAAGCTTTGGGAAGCGGGCGCGGCCTGGCTGAAAGCGGCCGGGGCCGAGCTCGTTGAAGTGTCACTGCCGCACACCAAATACGCGTTGCCGGCCTATTACATCGTGGCGCCGGCGGAGGCGTCCTCCAACCTCGCGCGCTATGACGGCGTGCGCTTCGGCCTGCGCGAGCAGGGCCGGAACGTCAACGAACTCTACGAGAACACCCGTGCAGAAGGTTTTGGCGCTGAGGTGAAGCGCCGCGTCATGATCGGCACCTACGTGCTCTCGGCCGGCTATTACGACGCCTATTATTTGCGCGCCCAGAAGGTGCGCACGCTGATCAAGAAGGACTTTGAGGATTGCTTTGCCAAGGGCGTCGACGCGATCCTGACGCCGGCGACGCCGTCGGCAGCCTTCGGCATCGGCGAGAAAGGCGGCGCGGACCCCGTCGAGATGTACCTCAACGACATCTTCACGGTGACCGTGAACATGGCGGGCCTGCCGGGCATCGCTGTGCCCGCCGGCAAGGATGCGCAGGGCCTGCCGCTCGGCCTGCAGCTGATCGGCCGTCCCTTCGACGAGGAGACGCTGTTCTCGCTCGGCGAGGTGATCGAGCAGGCCGCCGGCCGCTTCACGCCGGCGAAATGGTGGTGAAGATGGCGGCGTATATCGCCAGCCTCGACGGCGCCGCGCCGCCGCCGGACCTCAGCGCTCCACTTGCCGCACTATGGTGGGCCGCCAAGGGCGACTGGGACGAGGCGCACAAGATCGTCCAGGACGAGAGCGGCCGCGCGGCCGCTTGGGTGCACGCCTATCTGCACCGGGTCGAGGGCGACCTCGGCAACGCCGGCTATTGGTACCGCCAGGCCGGCCAGCCCGTGGCAACGGATTCATTACAGGCAGAGTGGGAGCGGATCGCTGCCACGCTGCTCGGGAGCAAGCCATGAACGCACCTGCCGCACCCCACAAACTTCTCAAGGGCTCAACCGGTGACTGGGAGATGGTCATCGGCCTGGAGGTCCACGCTCAGGTGACGTCGAACGCGAAGCTGTTCTCCGGCGCCCCCACCGCATTCGGCGGCGAGCCGAACTCGCATGTGTCGCTGGTTGACGCGGCGATGCCGGGCATGCTGCCTGTGATCAATGAGGAATGCGTCAGACAAGCTGTCCGGACCGGCCTCGGGCTGAACGCGCAGATCAATCTGCGCTCGGTGTTCGACCGCAAGAACTATTTCTATCCAGACTCGCCGCAGGGCTACCAGATCAGCCAGTACAAGTCGCCGATCGTCGGCGAAGGCGAGGTCGTGGTCGAACTGGACGGCGGCAAGACCGCCACCATCGGCATCGAGCGGCTGCATCTGGAACAGGACGCCGGCAAATTGCTGCACGATCAGTCGCCGACCATGTCCTATGTCGATCTCAACCGCTGCGGCGTAGCGCTGATGGAGATCGTGTCGAAACCCGACATCCGCGATGCCGAGCAGGCCAAGGCCTATGTGACCAAGCTGCGCTCGATCCTGCGCTATCTCGGCACCTGCGACGGCGACATGGAGAAGGGATCCTTGCGCGCCGACGTCAACGTCTCCGTGCGCAAGCCCGGCGCGCCGCTGGGCACCCGCTGCGAGATCAAGAACATGAACTCGATCAATTTCATCGGCCAGGCGATCGAGTACGAGGCCCGGCGCCAGATCGAAATCCTCGAGGACGGCGGCGCGATCGACCAGGAGACCCGGCTCTACGACCCCAACAAGGGCGAGACGCGGTCGATGCGGTCCAAGGAAGAGGCGCACGACTATCGCTACTTCCCCGATCCCGACCTGCTGCCGCTGGAGTTTTCGCAAAGCTTCGTCGACGAGTTGAAGGCTGAGCTGCCCGAGCTGCCGGACCAGAAGAAGACGCGCTTCGTCGCGGATCTCGGCCTGTCGGCCTACGACGCCAGCGTGCTGGTCGCCGAGCGCGAGAGTGCCGTGTTCTACGAGACCGTGTTGGAGAAACTCGCCAACCGCGCGCGCGACGGCAAGGTCGCCGCGAACTGGGTGATCAACGAGCTGTTCGGTCGTCTCAACAAGGAAGGCCGGGATATTACGGACTCTCCGGTCGATGCCGCACAGCTCTCAGGGATCATCGACCTGATCGGCGAGGGTACGATCTCCGGCAAGATCGCCAAGGATCTGTTCGAGATCGTCTGGCAGGAGGGCGGCGATCCCCGCGCACTGGTCGAAAGCCGCGGCATGAAGCAGGTCACGGATCTTTCGGCGATCGAAAAGGTTGTCGACGACATCATCGCGGCCAATCCCGACAAGGCGGCGCAGGTCAAGGACAAGCCGCAGTCACTCGGCTGGTTCGTCGGCCAGGTGATGAAGGCATCCGGCGGCAAGGCCAACCCGCAGAGCGTCAACGAGCTGCTCAAGTCCAAGCTCGGCATCTGACCTCGCGCGTTCGAACGAGGTGACGGACAGGCGTCGTCACCTCGCTTTCGGTTCGCGATGCGACGCTCGCGCACATCCTCTGCGACGAACTTCATCCCGATCGAACGCGACACGCCGACCGAATCGCCGTCACGCGATTCGCGCAAAACGGCGACTTGCACGCGCTCTGACGAGCGCTCGCGCCGTTAATCATGAAAATATTTTCGTTGCCAAAAGTCGCGACTCAGAGTCCGCGAAGCGCCTTCGCGAGGCGCTCGGGCGATCGGCAGGATGCATCATTGCAACGATCGTGCGCGATGCACGCGTGCAAGAAAATACTTGCTGCATAGTGTTTTTCTACAATCGCATCTTCTGCAAACGTCGATGCCGCGGGCACTCTCTGCGATCGCAAGCACACCTCATGCAGTCCGTTTGCATCGCGTTCGCCAGCGCAGGCGCGTTTCGCCGTCAACACTTCTTTAAGCGAGACGCTGTTTTTTTCGTTGTGTTGGTGTATTCGGGATGAGTGTGCACTCGATCCCCGACTGCATGCAGCGATTAAGCCATCTCACACATCGGAGGGCAACATGGCCAAGAAAGCTAAGAAGGCAAAGAAGGCGAAGAAGGCGAAGAGCGCAGTGAAGAAGACTGCGAAGAAGACCCGCAAGGTCGCCAAGAAGAAGTAACTTCGCTTTTTGAAGTTGCCGGCTCCTAGAGAGCCGGCACGTCATCAGCGCCTCTCAAAAGGTTCTGGTCGACGATAGAGGGTGTCGGCGAGACATCAGGTCAACGGTCGGATTGTTCTCTTCGCGGGTTCGCTCGCTAAGCCCGGTCCGCCAGAAGAAACAAGTTTTCTTCGTTCGGTGCGGCTCTCCGTAAGGGGCTCCGCAATTTCACAGGCGGCCTTCGGCCAACGTGGAATCTGGTCCTGACGTGTTCGCCGACGCCCTCGTTCTCATGAGGCCGGGGTATTGCCGGCATTCCCATATCCCGACATCGTTGATCTGACCGCGATGTGGCCGTTCTGCCCTTGAGCAGTCAGGGTTGTCGCATATGACGTCAGCGGCGCCTGAGCGAGCACCTCGTCCTTCGAGAGGACCGCTTAGCGGTCCCCTCCGGATGAGGCTCGGCTGCATCCATCTACGTTGATGCTGCCGCATCCTCATCCCTCATCCTGAGGGCCCGCCGCAGGCGGGCGTCTCGAAGGATGGCCGCAGTCGAGCTTCCACCCATATACTTCTTCATATGCGCGCCCTGCTTGAGCAGGGAGGCTGCAGCGCAATTGCAGGCAGTTCGCGCACCTCTTCTCCATTCGCGGTGTCATCGCCCGGCTCCGACCGGGCGATCCAGTACCCCGCAGCTTCTCGTGGGACCATTGCTGTCTCTGGAATACGGTGACGACAGCAGGCGGGGACACCACAGGACGCGCGTCACCGTGCGCAATGGTTATCGTTCTCCCAAAATCCCAAGGTAAACCGAATCTGACGAATTGCAGAAGTCCCTGCAAAATAGGGATTTCCTGCATTTGTCGTGCGCGCCTGGCGCGGGCGCGTTTACGTCTGCTTCATCGCGATACTTAAACTGCCATTCAAATTTGCCCGCCATCATTACCTCCAACAAGCCGGCAAACGGCACGGGCAAAAAGCCTCGGGGATGAGTTGAACAGTTGATCGGACGGGAGCCGCGCTCGGGGTACGAGACGGCATAAGAAAAAAGGGGATGCGTTATGTTTCAGGGTACTTTCGATCTGGAGACCGCGACGCCGATCGACGCAGGCGCGCTGTCGGACGTGCTGTTCGAGCGCGGCCTCTATTGGGCGAGCGGACGCGCCGGCCTCGTTGATCTCGTCGCCGCGCACAAATGGTTCAACCTCGCCGCGCTCAAGGGCCGCAAGGACGCCGTGACGCTGCGCCAGGAGGTCGCCGGGCAGATGTCGGACGCCGACATCTCGGCCGCCCAGCGCGAGGCGAGGGCCTGGGTCTCCGCCCACTGAGCGGTGAATCACGTCCCGGCGGTCGCAGGCGAACCTGATTTTCGCTAATCGGGTTCCCTCGTGGTCCGCCATCCGGGATTCCGAGCGGCGTGAGCGATCTCGACGAGATGACTGGGCGCAGATCAGAGGCGGCGGATTCAGATCGCGCCCTTGCACTATGATCTGGGATACTTCGACCCGGAGCAGAAAACCCTGCAACCTCTCGACAACCCGTTCGGCACGAGGCTGTCACCCATGTCTTAGGTACGTTCCGTTACCCATGTCTTCGGGCCGGACAAGCTGCGGAGTGGCGGAGAGGGAGGGATTCGAACCCTCGATACAGCTTGAGACCGTATGACGCTTTAGCAAAGCGTTGCCTTCAGCCACTCGGCCACCTCTCCGGTGCGAGCCTTATGCATCTAATTACTTGGGCTGGTCAATTTGGAAGCGTGTGTTTTTGCTCGAATATTCCCAGCGAATTCCGAAACCAGGCGGTTTGCTCTCGGCCCGAGAACGTAACGCCGCGATAACGGACGCCAAGCTGGAGGTTCTGGCGCTTGTATTAAGAGTGGTTCTGGCGCGCATAAAGGCTCCCTTCATCCATATAAACGATTGATTTTGCTTTCAAATTGGATCGGATGGCCCGCGTGTGGGACGACTGCCTTCGTCGCCGACCGCCTCTATCAAGTGATTCATTTGCAAGCGATTGATTTGATTGTCTCTTTCCGCGATTCGCCACAAACTATGAGCGGTGATTGCCCTCAGATCGGCCGACGGGGCCCCGTGTCAGGGCTGCGGGAAGGGCGCTCTCACTATTAGTGGGATCATTCGCTCGCCGGCCGAGGATCTGCCCCGTCGCGCCAAGCGTCGCCGCAATCAGGGAGGGCCTTGTCTGGCGATTTCTCTTTCCGTGGAAACGGCTTTGGAAATCAAAGCAGGGATGATCTGGCACGCTGTTTCATTCTTCAACTGTCAGGACTCCGCCGCTACGGATCTCATCTTACAATAGTCAGGACGTAGAGCATCCAGCTGGGTAGCTCACTGCGAGATATCGATAGGCAATATCCCGACCGCTTCGAGACGTACGCGTTTTCAATCGGTCCTGACGACAACAGCGATCTCCGCAAGCGGCTCGAAGAGTCATTTCATCGCTTTGTCGATTGCGAGACAAGCTCGACGGTGAAGTCCTGCAAGCGATCGACGATGCGCAGATCGATATTTTGTCGATCTTGCAGCCGCTTGATGGTCAGGCCAGCCAGTTCCCGAAGGGCTGGCGCACGGCGAGTCCCTGGTTGATTCCACGATTCGGGCGCCCCAGACCCACAGCGAGGCGTCTCCACGGATGTGAGGGGCTGGTGCCGGAACTTTTGATGGCAGATGAAGCCTGTCGAAGCAGATTCAAAGTGTTACAAAGTCGCCCTGATCACATCTTTGTGTTATTTGTGCAACACCCGCTGGAAAACACGCTCGATCGGCCGGTTCTGAAGCGTTCTGTTGTTGTGTGTGCAATGGGGTTCGGTAATTGTGACTGAGCGACGGAGGGGGCATCCCGAGGTCGTCCCGTCTTAGGTGGTTCGCTTAAGTCCCTCGCGTTCAGCGGGTGTGTCCGAAGGCGCGAAGCGACTAAGCGGTGATTTTAAGGGACAAGGGAACCAACCTTAGGGTGTCTTCACCCAGCGGATCCGGAACCTTCGCTATGGCAAACTTGGAGGTTTAACATGAAGTTGGTTAAGAGCCTTTTGCTCGGTTCCGCGGCGGGTCTGCTCGCTGTTGGCGGAGCGCAGCAGCCGATCTCCCCGTGAAGGCCAAAGCGGTCGAATACGTGAAGATCTGCTCCCTGTATGGTGCGGGTTTCTACTACATCCCCGGCACTGATACTTGCATCAAGCTGGGTGGTTATCTGCGCGCTGAAGTCGCGCTGAACACCAACTCTGACTTCAGCGGTCAGCTCACGTCGAACAACGGCGCGCGCAACCGTCTGACGAACTACTACACCATGCGCGCTCGTGAAGATCTCAACATCGACACGCGCACCGCGACCGAGTACGGCGTCGTCCGTACCTTCTTCGACGGCGTGTTCTCCTGGACCACCGGCAACTACGCCGGCACCGGCAGCGCGACCGGCACCACCGCCTACAGCAGCACGCTGGCGCTCAACACCTCGGGTGCGGCCCCGGCGCTCGTTGGTTCGTCGATCAACGGCACCGACGGCGCGACCTCCGGCGGTTCGCTCGGCGTGTACTACGCCTTCATCCAGTTCGCTGGCTTCACCATGGGTAAGGCCGTGTCGCAGTTCGACGCGCCCTGGACCAACTATCCCGGCAACAACTTCGACAGCCTCGTCGGCGGTTCCGGCACGGTCACTGGTGTCAACCAGTTCAGCTACACTGCTGACTTCGGTCAGGGCGTGACGGCGTCGTTCTCGGCGGAAGATCGGGCGGCCTACTATGATGCCGGCAACCTGAACATGACGGGCGCGAGTGCGGCCGGCATTGTTGGCGGTTCGTATGGCTCCAACGCCATCGGCGGCACGCGTTCGCCGAACCTCGTCGGTATGGTCCGTGTCGACCAGGCTTGGGGTCTGTTCCAGGCGTCGGTCGCTGCGCATGACAACCACGTTGCCTACTACGGCGCCACCGAGCCGACTGGCCATCCCGACGACAAGTGGGGTTGGGCTGCTCAGCTCGCTCTGTCGATCAAGAACATCCCGACTGGCGCGGGTGACGTGATCAACATCCAGGGCGTCTACACCGACGGCGCATCCCGCTACAACTTCCAGAACCTGGCGGGCGGCAGCTACTCGATGTTCGGCAGCTCCGGCGTTGCCTACCAGAGCGTCGGCTTCGCCGTCGCTCCGGACACCGTGTTCGTCACCGGTTCCTCACAGGAGACTGTGAAGACCTGGGGCTTCCGTGGTGCCTACACCCACAACTAGGATCCATACTGGAACACCGCGATCTACGGTGCCTACGCTCAGGCACAGTTCGGCTCGCTGGCTAAGACCACAATCTGCGGCGCAGGCGGTGCTGGCGGCGTGTTCGGCGGTCTCGCTGGTGTGACGGGTTGTAATCCTGACTTCGCCATCGGCCAGGTCGGTGTTATCACCCGCTGGACCCCGGTCAAGAACCTGACGTTCTCGGCCGACCTCTCCTGGACCCATCTGGACCAGAAGTACGCTGGTACGGTTGCTGTTGCTCCGTCCGGTGTCACAGCCAAGCCGGCCACTGTGTACGAGCTGAAGGATCAGGACACGCTCGTTCTGCTCCTCCGCGCTCAGCGCAACTGGTAAGTTCGGTCTAACGACCTGACAGAGAGCCCCGGCGGGAAACCGCCGGGGCTTTTTTTTGTACCAGGCGGACCACGGATCTCCGACATGTTCTGAAGAACGAGTGGAGTGTGGAATGATGAGTAGCTTTGGGTGATCAAGAGCTGGGTTCGGATCGCGCGATCAAGTCCACTTCAGCCGCCGCGGCAAGAGGCGGAGTCGCCGGCAGGTCCTTGAGATTCATGGCCACCACGGCGTCCAACGTGGTCTGCCCGTCTCGACCGCAACCAGCGCGAGTCGAGCGGCATAGAGCGAACTAGGCCGCGTCGACGACGTCGGAGTTCAGGCGTGGTGCGACAGCCGTAGAAGAGCCGGCCGATAGGGGGCTTGCGGATCGTCGTCCTCATTCGAGGGAATTGTGCAGGAGCCGAATTCCTGTCTGATCCGCTCGATCTCGGCGATGCGCTCGTGCAGCCGCTGCAGATGCTCCGGGGATTTCGCCCGCCAGAATCGAAATGTGTCGGCGGTGAGCGGCAGGAACGCGGTGCCGAACAGCGTCGGCTCCGGAACGACGGTTCGCCCGAGCAGCAGGAACCGCTCGGCACCGGAGACGACGAGGGTCGCGTAGCCGCGGTTTCCGATCCTCTTGATGCCATTCAGCGACCATTCGGCGAGCTTGCTGAAATAGGGCTCCTCCCGCCAGCGATCGGGGCAATGGTCATCGACGGTAACGTTGACCGCGTCCTGGCTGAAATGCACGATGATGCCCGATTTCGCCGGAAACCAGTCGTCATCCAGATGGCCCTGCAGCCAGGCGCAGACGAAGGAACGGCACATCTGCGGACGGCGCTCGTAGATGGTGCATCCAGTGCCCGTCTGCCAATGCCTGCACAGCTGGTTCACCGGCTTGTCGACGGCCGCCACTTCGAGGATATCGCAGCAGGCATTGCACGAGCCGCATTGCCGGGCTGGCTGGGCTGTCCTCGTCGGGCTGGTTCCGCGAAAACCCTGCCCGTCGCGGACCAGCAGCTTCTGCTTTTCCAGCGCATTCAACGCACGTTCGATTTTGAGACGAGATAGTCCCGTGGCGTCGATCACACCCTTCATCGTCGTCGCGCCTGCCTCTACTGCACGGGCGACGCTCAACATTGCCTGATCCATGTTTGTAGTTCTTTTCTTCTCTTATTGAGGCGCGCCCGATCCGCCCTGCACGATCTTCTCGTTCAGCTTCTCACCGTACGGTCTGGAGCACTCCGGCCCATGTTGATGGCCCCGCCTCAAACGCCGGGAGCTGACCGCGTTACCCCCTCGCGCGGATACCTTGTTATCGGATCGCCGCAAGCGAGTCTCATAGGCACGCCGCTATTCCACGCTGCCGGCGCCACGGCGCAAATCAGCCTCGATCTGCAACCGGGTGCCGCCGCCGAAGCGGGCGCGGTAGACCTGAAGGTTCTCCATGATCCGCTGCACATAGTTGCGCGTCTCGGAGAACGGGATCAGCTCGACCCAGTCGACCGCGTCGACCTTGGGGTCACGCGGATCGCCGTAGCGGTCGATCCACTTCTTCACACTGCCGCGGCCGGCATTGTAAGCGGCGAAGGTCATGATGTAGGAGCCGCGATAGTCTTCGAGCAGTCCACCGAGCTCGGCCGAGCCGAGCGTGGCGTTGTAGGCCGAATCGTTCTTCAGACGCCCCAGATCGTAGGTCCCGCCGTGCCGCTTGCAGACATAGCGCGCAGCGTCCGGCGTCACCTGCATCAGCCCATAGGCCTGCGCCGGCGAGACGACCGAGGGATTGAAGGCGCTCTCCTGCCGCGCGATGGCGTAGATGATGCTGCGCTCGACCTCGGGTCCGATCGGCGTGAATTGCGGAATGCCGTTGACGGGATAGGCATAGAAATCGAACGGCAGCCCGCGATTGAGCGCGGCCTTGCCGAGCAGCAGCATGCCGCGCGCGTCGCTGTGGCGCTGGGTGAGCTCGCCGAGGCCGGCTAGCGCTTCGGGATCGCCGTTCTCGCCCATGTCGGCGAGCAACGGTATCACCATCTCGCGCTCGTCGAGCTCGTAGAGCAGCTGCGCGGCGCGCACGATCTCCAGCCGTTCGGCACCGCGGCTGCGCGGCTGAGCGTTGAGCTCGATCTGCGGCAGGCCGAGCTTGGCGCGTGCGAGCTGGCCGTAATAGCTGGTGGATTGCTCGGCGGCCCGCGCGTAGGCGTTGCGCGCCTCCTGCTGGCGGCCTGCAGCTTCGGCGGCGCGGCCCTGCCAATAGCCGGCGCGCGCCAGCGTGGTCGGATTGACGCTGCCGATCCCGATGCGGGCAAAGTGCTGGGTGGCGGCCGCGGGATCGTTGAGGAAGCGCAGCGCGATCCAGCCGGCGGTGAACTCTTGCTCGGTCTTGTAGATGTCGCGCGAGGGCAGGGCCGCATCGCGCGCGATCAGATAGGCGCTGCGGAATTCCTCGGTGTCGATCATCTTGCGCGCCAGGAGGCGCCGTTCGATCCACCATTCGTCGAGATTGTAGAGCCGGCCCGGATCCTTCGGTGCCGACAGCATGAGCTGGGCGGCTTCCGCAAATTTCTCCTCGCGGCGCAGCAGCTGGATCTTGCTGAAGATGAAGCCCGGATCGCCGTGCAGCTCGCGCGGCACGGCTTCGAGCAGCGCACGAGCGTTCGGCGCTTTCTTGAGGGAGGCGATGCGGGCTTTGGCGAGTGCGACATAGCCGGCCCCGAGGCGCTTTGCAGCCCGCAATGCGGCCTCGTTCTCGCTGCCGTAGAGCAGCGTATCCATCCGCGCCTTCTGATCGCCGGGCGTCAGCAGCGCGCCGAACTGGTCGAGTGCGTTGTTTTCGGTCTCTTCCGACATCGGGTCGCTGCGCCAGGCATCGCGCACCAGACGTTCGGCGTTGGCACGGTCGCCGCGCGCCAGCATCGCCTTGGCGAGCGTGAAGCGGCCCTTGGCGGACACGGGGGATTCGTTCTCGAACCACGACCACGCGACCTGGTCGTCGCGCCTGTCGTCCCACATCGCGGCCTCTAGGCGCCGGCGCAGGAAGGTCTGCGAGGGCCAGCTCGGATTGGCGGACAGGAAGGCGCGGTAGCGCTCCACAGTCGCGCCATTGTCCTCGCTGCGAAGGATGATCCATTCCGCGAGTTTTCGCGCGACCGGATCCGAGATCGTGGCCGCGGCACTGGTGGCGTCGCCCGCCTTGCGCTTGCGCACGAGCTCGATCACGGTCTCCAGCGTGTCCTTGTCGGCTTGCGGCGTCGAGGAGGTCGCAGCAACCGCAGCCGGTGTGACCGGCTTGCGCGGGGCGGCATGCTGGCGGGTCGCCGGAGCCAGGACAGGAGCCGCGACGGGCTTGGCGGAGGCCGGGGCGGTCGGTCTGACGATGGCCGTTGCTGCCGGTGCGGGTGCGGTCTTCGGGACCGAGCCGCCAGCGGCCGGCTGAGGTTTCGGCGCGACAGCCGCAGGCTTCAGCTTGTCCTTCGCAGGTTCCTTGGCTGCGTTCTTGCCAGCATCCTTGCCAGCGTCCTTGGCAGGCTTCTTCGCGGCATCCTTGGCGGGTGGACTGGTCGGGCCCTTGCTTGCGCCCTTGGCGGCGTCCTTCGAAATGTCCTTGCCGGTTCCCTTGGACGCCCCCTTCGCGGTGTCCTTGGCGGCTGGCTTTGCGATTTCCTTCGCGGTTTCCTTGGCGGTCTCCGCGGTTGTCTCATTGGATTTGGCCCAGGCGGCGCAGCCGGCCGACAGCCCTGCCATCAGGCACACGACCAGACCGGTGGATCGCCATGCGGCGCGCGGAAAGGAGATCACGGCGTTTCGTCGCCCCGAATCAGTCAATTGGCTCAAGACCTAGCTGTACAAGATCTGGCTATATTTGATTGAATATGCGGACAAATACCAACAGCCGCTTACCTTTGCCGGGTTTGCACCACCACCGCGGCAAAATCGCGGCCTAAACCCGTGCGTCACACGGAAGCGGGTCTTTTACCGGCGGGATAGACCCGATATGAATGCGGCTTGCTCGAGATCGCCGCGTACGGAGGAAGTCCATGGCAGCCAAGACGAAATTCCGGGGATCGTTCACCGCCTTGGTCACGCCGTTCAAGAACGGCTCGCTGGACGAGGCGGCGTTCCGCTCCCTGGTCAACTGGCAGATTTCGGAGGGCACCAACGGCCTGGTCCCGGTCGGCACCACCGGCGAGAGCCCGACGCTGAGCCATGACGAGCACAAGAAGGTCGTCGAATGGTGCATCGAGGAAGCGAAAGGCCGCGTGCCTGTCGTCGCCGGCGCCGGCTCCAACTCGACCAAGGAGGCGATCGAGCTCGCCCAGCACGCTGAAAAGGCGGGCGCCAACGCGGTTCTGGTCGTGACGCCCTACTACAACAAGCCGACCCAGGAAGGCATGTACCAGCACTTCAAGGCGATCAACGACGCGATCGGGATTCCGATCATCATCTACAACATCCCGCCGCGTTCCGTGATCGACATGTCGGTCGACACCATGGCGCGGCTGTGGGAGCTGAAGAACATCGCCGGCGTCAAGGACGCCACCGCCAGCATGGTTCGCGTCTCGCAGCAGCGCGCGGCAATGGGCGAGGACTTCAACCAGCTCTCGGGCGAGGATGCGACCATCCTGGGTTACATGGCCCATGGCGGCCATGGCTGCATCTCGGTGACCTCGAACGTCGCGCCGCGGCTGTGCTCGGAGTTCCAGGCCGCCTGGGCGAAGGGCGATCATGCCACCGCGCTGAAGCTGCACGACAAGCTGATGCCGCTGCACAACAACCTCTTCATCGAGAGCAATCCGGCGCCGATCAAGTACGCGCTGTCGCTGCTCGGCAAGCTGGACGAGACGCTGCGGCTGCCGATGGTGCCGGTCACCGAGCCGACCCGCGTTGCCGTGCGCAGCGCAATGGTTCATGCCGGCCTCATCAACTGACGCGCTGGCCCATCGGGGAGCTTTCATGGCGATCGAGGAAAGAGGCACGCGGATGCTCACGGAGTTCCGCGAATTCGCCATGAAGGGCAACGTCGTTGACCTCGCGGTCGGCGTCATCATCGGTGCGGCCTTCGGCGCCATCGTGACGTCGCTGGTCGGCGACGTGATCATGCCCATCATCGGCGCAGTTACCGGCGGCCTCGACTTCTCGAACTACTTCACGCCGCTTTCGAGCAAGGTCACCGCCGCAAATCTCGCGGACGCGAAAAAGCAGGGTGCCGTCTTGGCTTGGGGCAACTTCCTCACGCTGACGATCAACTTCATCATCATTGCCTTCGTGCTGTTCCTGGTGATCCGTGCCATGAACAAGTTGAAGCGCAAGGACGAGGCGGAGCCTGCCGCTCCGCCGAAGCCGTCGGCCGAGGTCGAGCTGCTGACCGAGATCCGCGATCTCCTCAAGAAGTCTTGACGCGCGCGCTTCATCCAAACTGTTAGCGTCCTCGCGCATCTCGATCAGGTTTGTCCCCCATGGCCGACAAGAATGAACGTCCGATCAAGGTCATGGCGGAAAATCGCAAGGCCCGCTTCAACTATGCGATCGAGGATACGATCGAGGTCGGCATTGCCCTGACCGGCACCGAGGTCAAGTCGATCCGCAACGGCAAGAGCACGATCGCGGAATCCTACGCCGATTCCAAGGACGGCGAGATCTGGCTGATCAACGCCACCATTCCGGAATATCTTCAGGGCAACCGCTTCAATCACGAGCCCAAGCGGCCGCGAAAACTGCTGCTGCATCGCAAGCAGATCAACAAGCTGATGGGAGCGGTCGACCGCGAAGGCATGACGCTGATCCCGCTCAAGCTTTACTTCAACGAGCGTGGTCGCGCGAAATTGCAGCTCGCGGTTGCAAAAGGCAAGAAGCTGCACGACAAGCGCGAGTCCGAGAAGAAGCGCGACTGGAGCCGGGAGAAGGGCCGCCTGATGCGGGCGAGGGGATAGCGGGATGACTCAGAGAAACCTGCTCGAGGTTGATTGGACCCGGATTCCCGCCCCCGCGGATGACGGCGGCGCCGCGCACCTGAAAGGCATGACGCTGCCGCCGGTCAGCCTGCTCGCCACTGACGACACGTCAGTCGCGCTGTCGGCGCTGCGTGGCCGGACCGTGGTGTTCGCCTATCCGCGCACCGGCGAGCCCGGCAAGATCGCGCTGGTCGACGATTGGGACATGATCCCGGGCGCGCGCGGCTGCACGCCGCAGACTTGCGCGTTTCGCGATCTGTTCGCCGAGCTGAAGGCCGCCGGCGCCGCGCAGGTGTTCGGCCTCTCGACCCAGAGCAACGCGTACCAGACCGAGATGGCCTCGCGGCTGCATCTGCCGTTCCCGGTGCTCTCGGACGAGAAGCTGGCGCTCACGCGCGCCCTGAATTTGCCGACCATGGAGGTTGCGGGCCTGACGCTGATCAAGCGCCTTGCGCTGATCGTCGACGACGCCAGGATCACGCATGTGTTCTATCCGGTGTTTCCGCCCGACCGGAACGCCGGCGATGTGCTGGACTGGCTGAAGGCCAATCCGGCCAAAGGCTTGTCTAGGGATTAGTCGAGGTCGGCCTTCACCTTCGCGAACACGGAGCGGAACATGTCCGGCGTCAGCACGCGGGTGTTCGTGTTGTAGCGGGAGCAGTGATAGCTGTCGTAGAGCCTGAATGCGCCGGCCTGATGCACGGCGCCGTGGCCGAAGGGGGCTTGCGATCCCTTCAGGTTCAGCGGCTTGAGCACGGTGTCGTGCGCAATGCGCCCGAGGGCGACGATCGCGCGCAGGTTCGGCATCGTTGCGAGATTCGCGGCGAGAAACTGCCGGCAGGTGTTGATCTCCACCGGCAGCGGCTTGTTCTGCGGCGGCACGCAATGCACCGCATTGGCGATCCGGCAGTCGACCAGCTTCAGGCCGTCGTCGGGACGCGCCCGATATTGGCCCTTGGCGAATCCGTATTCGAGCAGCGTGGTGTAGAGCAGGTCGCCGGCATAATCGCCGGTGAAGGGACGGCCGGTGCGGTTGGCGCCCTGCATCCCCGGCGCAAGGCCGACGATCAGCAGGCGCGCCTTGATGTCGCCGAAAGGCGCAACCGGTGCATTGTGCCACAATGGCTCGCGCGCGCGGTTCGCCTCGCGAAAGGCGACCAGGCGCGGACAGAGCGGACAGTCACGGTCGGGGACGAGGCTGAGAGGCTGGCGGCTTGACCGGGCCGCCTCACTCCTCGAAGTCGTCATCGCCCCTCGCCGGCGCCATCGTGGTTGCGCGCTGGAGGAACTGCGGAGCGTGGTGGCGCGCCTCGCGGTCGCCGCGGTCACGCGGGGCGGGGCGTTCGGACGGGTCGCGACCGAGCTTGGACTGCAGCTCGACGAGGTCGGTGAAGACGTCGGCCTGCCGGCGCAGCTCGTCGGCGATCATCGGCGGCTGGCTGGCGATCGTGGAAATCACGGTGACCCGCACGCCGCGGCGCTGAACGGCCTCGACCAGAGAGCGGAAGTCGCCGTCGCCCGAGAACAGCACCATCTGGTCGATGTGCTCGGCGAGCTCCATGGCGTTCACGGCGAGCTCGATGTCCATGTTGCCCTTGACCTTGCGGCGGCCGGAGGCGTCGATGAACTCCTTGGTCGCCTTGGTGACGACGGTGTAGCCGTTGTAGTCGAGCCAGTCGATCAGCGGCCGGATCGAGGAGTACTCCTGATCCTCGATGATCGCGGTGTAGTAGAACGCCCTAAGTAGCGTCCCGCGGCTCTGAAACTCCTTCAGCAGGCGCTTGTAATCGATGTCGAAGCCCAGAGTTTTTGCCGTCGCGTAGAGATTGGCTCCATCGATGAAGAGCGCGATCTTGTCGGTAAAGGAAGGTGACATTCAGTTTGCTCGCGTAGAGTTCATGATTGATCGTTTATTGTTGGCGCGGCGACAGCAAGCCGCGCGCTTCTAAAGTCCCGCCGAAACCCGTCGAAACCGCAAATCCGGAGAAGTCGGGGCAATCAAGGTATAGTTATGGCCAACTTGCACATACCCGGCGCCGCCCTCGCCGGCGGCCCGGGTAACCACCCATCCCAGCGCCAATGTGGGGGTAGCAGAGCCGTTTGGCGAGGCCAAATCACAAATTGGCCTTGCGAAACCCTCCCGGTCCCTATAACTACCGGCATTCATCCACATATTTCGTCCCACCCACAACGGAGCGACAGTCGATGGCTCGCGTCACCGTAGAAGATTGTATCGACAAGGTCGACAACCGGTTTGACCTGGTCCTGCTGGCCGCCCACCGCGCCCGCATGATTTCGTCTGGTTCACAACTAACGGTTGACCGTGATAACGACAAGAACCCTGTTGTGTCTTTGCGCGAAATTGCTGAGACCACCATTTCGCCGGAGGACCTCCGCGAGGAGCTGGTGCACTCGCTGCAGAAGTTCGTCGAGGTTGACGAGCCCGAGCCTGACACTGTGCCGCTGATCGGTTCCGCCGGTGCAAGCGTGGATGCAGACGATACCGAAGTCGCCGTTGAGCGCATGACGGAAGAAGAGCTCCTGAAGGGTCTCGAAGGCCTCGCGCCGCCCGAGGAGCAACCCGAGGAAGACGAGTAAATCGTCCCGTCGCGCTCATCGACTTCTTTGTGATCTGATCAAAGGCCCGAACCGTTGTTCGGGCCTTTGCTTTTGTTGGCGTTTTCGTGGTTACCATAGCGTCGTCGGTTCGCGCCTGTCCCTGTCACTGAATTGATCGGACACGCGCGCGATCGGAGCTAAGATGTATACAACGGGCTCTGTCGTGGTCCGTTTGAAGGCAGGACGGCATGGTATATCGACGCCGCACACCAACGCAGATGCAGGCCGCAACCGAATCGGTTGCCGTGGCCCCGACTGCGCCGGTGGCGCGCCCGGCGAAGCCTCGCGCACGCATGATGCGTCAATATGACCTCGTCGAGCGCGTCAGGTCCTACAATCCCAACACCGACGAAGATCTGCTGAACCGCGCCTATGTCTACGCCATGAAGGCGCACGGCTCGCAGACCCGCGCCTCGGGCGACCCGTACTTCTCCCATCCGCTCGAAGTGGCGGCGATTCTCACCGACCTGAAACTCGACGACGCCACCATCGTGGCTGCGCTGCTCCACGACACGATCGAGGACACCGAAGCGACGCGGGCCGAGATCGACCAGATCTTCGGGCCCGAGATCGGCGCGCTGGTCGAAGGGCTGACCAAGCTGAAGCGGCTGGAGCTGGTGTCGCGGGAGGCCAAACAGGCCGAGAATCTGCGCAAATTGTTGCTGGCCATTGCCGACGACGTCCGCGTGCTCCTGGTGAAGCTCGCCGATCGCCTGCACAACATGCGCACGCTGGACTTCGTGCCGACGGAATCGCGACGGCGCATTGCCGAGGAGACGCTCGATATCTATGCGCCGCTGGCCGGGCGCATGGGCATGCAGGAAATGCGCGAGGAGCTGGAGGACCTGTCGTTCCGGACCCTCGACCCGGAAGCCTATTCGGTGGTGATGCAGCGGCTCGATGCGCTGGCGGAACGCAACCGCAATCTGATCGGCGAAATCGAGGACCAGCTCTCCAACAATCTGCGCCACCGGGGCTTGGGCGCGCGGGTCTATGGCCGCCGCAAGAAGCCATTCTCGATCTGGACCAAGATGGAGCGGAAGTCGGTCGGCTTCGAGCAATTGTCCGACATCTTCGGCTTCCGCGTCGTCGTCAACGACATCGAGGCCTGCTACCGCGCGCTCGGCATCGTCCACACGAACTGGCCGGTCGTGCCCGGGCGGTTCAAGGACTACATCTCGACGCCGAAGCAGAACGACTATCGCTCGATCCACACCACCGTGATCGGCCCCGGCAACCAGCGCGTCGAGTTGCAAATCCGCACCGAGGCGATGGACCAGATCGCCGAGCGCGGCATCGCCGCGCACGTGTTCTACAAGGAAGGCGTGGGCTCGCCGACCGAATTCCTCAAGCGCGAGTCCAATGCGTTCGCCTGGTTGCGCCACACCATCGGCATCCTCTCGGAGAGCGCCAACCCCGAGGAATTCCTCGAGCACACCAAGCTCGAGCTGTTCCACGACCAGGTGTTCTGCTTCACCCCAAAGGGCAAGCTGATCGCGCTGCCGCGCCATGCCAACGTGATCGACTTCGCCTATGCCGTGCATACCGACGTCGGCAACAGCGCGGTGGGCTGCAAGATCAACGGCCAGTTTGCGCCGCTGTCCTCGGAGCTCCAGAATGGCGACGAGGTCGAGGTGCTGACCTCCGAAGCGCAAGCGGCGCCGCCGTCCGCCTGGGAAACGCTCGCGGTCACCGGCAAAGCGCGCGCCGCAATCCGCCGCGCCACCAGGACTGCGGTGCGCGATCAATATGTCGGTCTCGGCCGGCGCATCGTCGAGCGCCTGTTCGAGCGCGCCAAGATCGAATATGCCGACGACAAGCTCAAGGGCGCGCTGCCGCGGCTAGCACGAACCTCGATCGAGGACGTCATGGCGGCTGTGGGACGCGGCGAGATCAAGGCCTCCCACGTCGCGCGTGCGATGTATCCCGACTACAAGGAGGAGCGCATCGCGCGCTACGGCGTCAAGAAGGGGCTTGCCGGCAAGCTCAAGGAGAAGTCGTTCGAACCGCCGCGCACCCCGGTCGCGATTCCGATCCGCGGCATCAATTCCGACCTGCCGGTGAAGTTTGCGCCGAATGGCGGCGCAGTGCCCGGCGACCGCATCGTCGGCATCGTCACGCCGGGCGAGGGCATCACCATCTACCCAATCCAGGCGCCGGCCCTGAAGGATTTCGAAGAAGAGCCGGAGCGCTGGCTCGACGTGCGCTGGGACATCGAGGACTCCGCGCCGCAGCGCTTCCCGGCCCGCATCAAGGTCGAGAATGTCAACGAACCCGGCGCGCTGGCGCAGATCGCGACCGTGATCGCCGAGCACGACGGCAACATCGACAACATCAGCATGCAGCGCCGCTCACCGGACTTCACGGAGACGACGATCGATCTCGAAGTCTACGATCTCAAGCATTTGAGCGCGATCCTGGCCCAGCTGCGCGCGAAGGCGGTCGTCGCCCGCGCCGAACGTGTTAATGGATAGACGCCTTCCGTCATGGTCCATTCCTATGATTCCGTGAGTCCTGAAATGCCTGCACCTCCGCTCCGCCTCGGCGTCAATGTCGACCATGTCGCGACCCTGCGTAACGCGCGCAGCGGCCGCAATCCCGATCCGGTGCGCGCGGCGCTGCTGGCGATCGAGGCCGGCGCCGACGGCATCACCGCTCATTTGCGCGAGGATCGCCGGCACATCCGCGACGAGGACATGGCGCGGCTGAAAGCCGAGATCTCCAAGCCGCTTAATTTCGAGATGGCGGCGACCGAGGACATGATGCGTATTTCGCTCGCCACCAGGCCGCATGCGGTGTGCCTCGTGCCGGAGCGGCGCCAGGAGGTGACGACCGAAGGCGGGCTCGACGTCGTCGGCCAGCACAATGCGCTGGCGCCTTATATCGCGCGGCTGAACGATGCCGGCATCCGGGTGTCGCTGTTCATCGCGGCCGATCCCGCCCAGATCGAGACGGCGGCGCGGCTGCGCGCACCCGTGATCGAGATCCACACCGGCGCCTGGTGCGACGCCGTCGTCGAGGGTCACGCCGACAAGGCCGAGGCCGAATGGCGGCGGATCGTGGCAGGGGCGAAGCTGGCGAAAGAAGCAGGGCTGGAGGTTCACGCCGGACACGGGCTGGACTACGCGACAGCGGAGACGATCGCCGGCTTGCCGGACATCATGGAACTCAACATCGGCTACTACATGATCGGCGAAGCCCTGTTCGTCGGTCTCGCCGAGACGGTTCGCAGCATGCGCGCGGCGATGGACCGCGGCCGGAGCCGGGCATGATCATCGGCATCGGCTCCGATCTGATCGACATCACCCGGGTCGGCAAGGTGATCGACCGCCATGGCGAGCGCTTCCTCGACCGCATCTTCACCGCGGCCGAGCGGGCCAAGGCGGAGCGGCGCGCCAAGAACGAGAAGATGGTGGTGGCAACCTACGCCAAGCGCTTCGCCGCCAAGGAGGCCTGCTCCAAGGCACTCGGCACCGGCATCAGGCGCGGCGTGTGGTGGCGCGACATGGGGGTGGTCAACCTGCCGGGAGGGCGGCCAACCATGCAATTGACGGGCGGGGCGCTGGCCCGGCTCCAGGCCCTGACGCCCGAAGGGTTCGCGGCGCAGATCGACCTGTCGATCACCGATGACTGGCCGCTGGCACAGGCCTTCGTCATCATTTCGGCCGTGCCGCTGGCCAAACCCTGACGGTGCTCCGATAATTTTATAATTCGCATTCAAAATCAAGCGCTTATGCAGTTTTGACGCGATCCTTGATTGCGTGGTCTCCGACAACCGTCTAAAAGTCCGCGGACGCAAATCAGGCTGGGCGAATTCGGCTTTACGCCGGAATTGGCCCTCATTATCAGAATCAGGACAATCTCCTTGGGCCGCGAGCGATGGGCTGTTCGCGGGAGGAGGGCGCGCTGTGACCGCCCGCCGGAATTGAGAGAGCAATGAGCGTGACTTCAGGAACGAAAACTGAGAGCGGCATCGGCGAAACGATCCGGGTCGTGATCCACGCTCTCCTGATCGCTCTGGTGATCCGCACCTTCCTGTTTCAGCCGTTCAACATCCCATCCGGCTCGATGAAGGCGACACTGCTGGTCGGCGACTATCTGTTCGTCTCGAAATATTCCTACGGCTACAGCCATTACTCGATCCCGTTCTCGCCGCCGCTGTTCTCGGGGCGGATCTGGGGCTCGGACCCGAACCGCGGCGACATCGTCGTATTCCGCCTGCCGAAGGACGATTCCACCGACTACATCAAGCGCGTGATCGGCCTGCCCGGCGACCGCATCCAGATGCGGGACGGGCTGCTCTACATCAACGACACGCCGGTCGAGCGGCAGCGCATGAGCGAATTTGTCGGCGAGGACCCCTGCGGCGCCGAAGGCAGCGGCGTCTCCCGGGTGAAGCGCTGGAAGGAAACGCTCCCGAATGGCGTGTCCTACGAGACGCTGGACTGCGCCGACAACGGCTACGTCGACAACACCAACGTCTACACCGTGCCGACCGGCCACTTCTTCATGATGGGCGACAACCGCGACAACTCCACCGACAGTCGCTTCCTCGGCCAGGTCGGCTACGTGCCGCAGGAGAATTTGATCGGGCGCGCCCAGATGATCTTCTTCTCGATCGCCGAAGGCGAGCATGCCTGGATGTTCTGGCGCTGGCCCTGGGCGGTGCGCTGGAATCGCTTCTTCAAAATCGTCCGATGAAAGACGAAGCCAAGGACATCGCGATCCTACCGACCGAGGCGCAAGCGGGCCCCGACGGCGAAGCTGCGACCAAGACTCTTGATACCAAGACCCTTGAGGTCAAGACGCCTGAGATCAAGACGCCCGCAAAGAAGAAGCGGGTGCGGAGCAGCAAGGTCAGGGGCTCGGATGCGAATGCGGGGCTCGAGGCACGCATCGGCTACAGCTTTGCCGATCCGAACCTCTTGATGCAAGGCATCACGCATGTCTCCGCGCTGAAGTCCGGGCGCAAGCGCGGCGACAGCTATCAGCGGCTGGAATTCCTCGGCGACCATGTGCTCGGGCTCGTCGTCTCCGACATGCTCTATCACGCCTTCCCGAACGCCGACGAAGGCGAGCTGTCCAAGCGACTTGCCGAACTGGTGCGCAAGGAGAGTTGCGCCGATGTCGCCAAGTCGCTCGGTCTGCTCGACGACATCAAGCTCGGCTCGGTCGGCTCCAGCGCCGACGCGCGCCTGCGCAAGAGCGTGCTCGGCGACATCTGCGAGGCCGTGATCGGCGCCGTGTTCCTAGACGGCGGCTACGCGGCAGCGGCCGATTTCGTCAAGCGCAACTGGACCGAGCGCATGCACAAGCCGCGACGTCCCTTGCGCGATCCCAAGACCGTTCTCCAGGAATGGGCACAGGGCAAGGGATTGCCGACGCCGGTTTATCGCGAGGTCGAGCGCACCGGCCCGCATCACGATCCGCAATTCCGCGTCGCGGTCGACCTGCCGGGGCTGGCACCGGCGGAAGGCATCGGCGGCAGCAAGCGCGCGGCAGAGAAAGTGGCAGCTTCAGTGATGATCGAACGTGAAGGCGTTGGCGGCGGCAATGACGGTTGAAGCAAGCGGCGAGGCGCCCACTGCCACGCGCTGCGGCTTCGTCGCGCTGATCGGCGCGCCGAATGTCGGCAAATCCACGCTGGTCAATGCGCTGGTCGGGGCCAAGGTCACGATCGTCTCGCGTAAGGTGCAGACCACGCGCGCGCTGATCCGCGGCATCGTGATCGAGAACAACGCGCAGATCATCCTGGTCGATACGCCCGGAATCTTCCTGCCCAAGCGCCGGCTCGACCGCGCCATGGTCTCGACCGCCTGGAGCGGCGCGCATGACGCCGACCTCGTCTGCGTGCTGCTGGATGCCAAGGCCGGCATCGACGAGGAAGCGGAGGCAATCCTCACCAAGGTCGCCAGCGTCAAGCACGAGAAGATTTTGGTCATCAACAAAGTCGACCTGGTCCAGCGCGAGAAGCTGCTGGCGCTGGCGCAGGCTGCCAACGAGCGCATGGCCTTCGCAAAGACGTTCATGATCGCGGCGATCTCCGGCGACGGCGTCGATGACCTCAGGCGTACACTGTCCGAGATCGTACCGCCGGGGCCGTTCCTCTATCCCGAAGACCAGATGTCGGACGCGCCGATGCGGCAGCTCGCGGCCGAGATCACGCGCGAGAAGATCTTTCGCAAACTGCACCAGGAACTGCCCTACCAGTCCACCGTCGAGACCGACAAGTGGGAAGAACGCAAGGACAAGTCGGTGCGCATCGAGCAGACGATTTTCGTCGAGCGCGAAAGCCAGCGCAAGATCGTGCTCGGCGCCGGTGGCGCCACCATCAAGTCGATCGGCGCGGACTCGCGCAAGGAGATCGGCGAGATCCTGGGCGTGCCGGTGCACCTGTTCCTGTTCGTCAAGGTGCGCGAGAACTGGAGCGACGATCCCGATCGCTACCGCGAGATGGGCCTGGAATTTCCCAAAGAATAACCAAGAAAAGATCGGTCGACGATGAGCGTACCCAGCAACGTACGGCGCTTCGAAGCGTTGCTCTATGCATCGTTGATGCTGGATGCCTTGTCGGTGGCGGTGCAGGACCGCACGCCGACTGCCGAGATGACCGAACAGATGATCATGACGTCGTCGCTGCTCGCCGGCGGCATGATCCTGCTGCTGGTGTATTTCGTCCGGCTGGCCGCGCACGGGCGCAAGAACTGGCCGCGCTGGGTGCTGGCGGCAGCGCTCGTGCTGTCGGTGATCTCGCTCGGCCAGATCATCGGCGAGAAAGGCATGGAACTCGACAGCGCCATCGAGATCGTCTCCTGCGTGCTGACCGCGATGGGATTGTATTTCTCGTTCCGCGGCGACGCGCAGGGCTGGTTCAACGCGTGAGGCCGTGTCGGGTGGATTGGCGGCGCGCAATTCACCTTCCAGGCGTGCCCCCGCGATTGGCCGATTAGGCCTTCGGCCAATCCGCCCTACGATTGAAGACCGGAATCCGCTAGACTTCACCGATGGAATGGACCGACGAAGGCATCGTGCTGGGGGTGCGGCGGCATGGCGAGAGCAGCGCCATCGTCGAGTTGCTAACCCGTGCCCACGGCCGCCATCTCGGTCTCGTCCGCGGCGGCGCCGGCTCTCGGATGCGTCCGTTGCTGCAGCCCGGCAACAGCCTCCGCGTGGTATGGCGGGCGCGGCTCGACGAGCATCTCGGCACCTATGCCATCGAGGGCCTCAAGCTGCGGGCGGCGACGCTGCTGGGATCATCCCACGGCGTCTACGGCATCACCCATCTCGCCTCGATCGCGCGGTTGCTGCCGGAGCGCGATCCGCACGAAAACCTCCTGGCGCTGCTCGAACATTCGCTGGACGATTTCGACGACATCGGCAGCGCGGCCGTGCACGTGATCCATTTCGAACTGGCAATGCTCACCGAACTCGGCTTCGGGCTGGCGCTGGAAAACTGCGCGGTGACAGGAGAGACCACCGACCTGATCTACGTCTCGCCCAAATCCGGCGGCGCGGTGTCCCGCGGGGCGGGCGAGCCGTGGCGCGACCGCCTGTTGCGGCTGCCACCGTTCCTGCGCCAAAGCGAGGTGCAGGGCGACCTCACCGATCAGGATCTCCAGGACGGCTTTCGACTGACCGGCCTGTTCCTGCTGCGCCTCGTGCTGGAACCACGCGGGCAAGGCCATTCCGATGCGCGGGCAGGCTTCATCAACGCGCTGACGCGACAGCAGGCAAAGGCCGCCATTCCCGCGCCATGAGCTTGGCGCGGCTCTGCGTTGCCTCAGTGGACCAGCCCTTGCTGGAACAAAACTCGGTTCCCCGGACTTGCCATTTTGGGTTCCAACCGGGGATAGCCTCATGCTGATCAAGGGACTTGTGATATCGGCAGCGCTGATTGCGCTGGCGCCGGACGCCCTCGCGGGTGAGCAGCCGGGCGTCTTTCGCCGTGCTTCCTGTACCGTCGTCAGATTCTATGTGGCTAAATATTCCGCTGCAGCCGCAGAGGCATGGGCACGGTCCAAAGGGGCGACGGAGGCCGAGATCGACACCGCGCGGCGGTGCCTGACCAATGCCCCGGCCACCACGCAGGCTAAAGCCGCGCCACCCACCCAGACCTTCACCGCAGGCTGGGCCGGCCAGTAGGCCGCCACAGGGAACCAATCGATCCTTGCCCGATTCGCTTCCACGGTTTAACCGGGCGGCATGGGAAAACGATTGATTCCGCCGGAGGAACCGGCCGAAATTCACGAGGTGCCGCTGCGTGAGGCGTTGGAAGAGCGCTATCTCGCCTACGCGCTCTCCACCATCATGCACCGCGCGCTGCCGGATGCGCGCGACGGCCTGAAGCCGGTACACCGGCGCATCCTGTATGGCATGCGGCTGCTCCGGCTCGACCCGGGCACGGCATTCAAGAAGTCCGCCAAAATCGTCGGCGACGTGATGGGCTCGTTCCATCCGCATGGCGACCAGGCGATCTACGACGCCATGGTGCGGCTGGCGCAGGACTTCTCCTCGCGCTACCCGCTGGTCGACGGCCAGGGCAATTTCGGCAATATCGACGGCGATAATCCCGCCGCCTATCGCTACACCGAAGCGCGCATGACCGACGTCGCGCGGCTTCTGCTCGACGGAATCGATGAGGACGGGGTCGAATTCCGCCCCAATTACGACGGCCAGTCGAAAGAGCCGATCGTGCTGCCCGGCGGCTTCCCGAATCTGCTCGCCAATGGCGCGCAAGGTATCGCAGTCGGCATGGCGACCTCGATCCCGCCGCACAACGCCGCCGAGCTCTGCGACGCCGCGCTGCATCTGATCGAGAAGCCCGACGCGAAGTCGAAGGCCTTGCTGAAATGGGTCAAGGGTCCGGACTTTCCAACCGGCGGCATCTGCGTCGATTCCAAGCAGGCGATCGCTGAAGCCTACACCACCGGTCGCGGTTCGTTTCGCGTCCGCTCCCGATGGGAGCAGGAAGAGGGCGCGCGCGGCACCTGGGTCGTCGTCGTCACCGAGATACCCTTTCTGGTGCAGAAGTCCCGGCTGATCGAGAAGATCGCCGAGCTGCTGGACCAGAAGAAGCTGCCGCTGGTCGGCGATATCAGGGACGAGTCGGCCGAAGACGTTCGCATCGTGATCGAGCCGAAATCGAAGAACGTCGATCCCGCGCTGATGATGGAATCGCTGTTCCGGCTGACCGAGCTCGAAAACAAGATTCCGCTGAACCTCAACGTGCTGATCAAGGGCCGCATTCCCAAAGTCGTGGGGCTCGCGGAGTGCTTGCGCGAATGGCTCGACCATCTGCGCGACGTGCTGATCCGTCGCACCAACCATCGCAAGGCCGAGATCGAGCGCCGGCTGGAGATCCTCGGCGGCTTGCTGATTGCCTATCTGAACATCAACGAGGTGATCAGGATCATCCGCAATGAGGACGAGCCGAAGCCGGCGCTGATCAAGGCGTTCAAGCTCACCGAGGTGCAGGCCGAAGCCATCCTCAACATGCGGCTCCGAAGCCTGCGCAAGCTCGAGGAGATGGAGATCCGCGGCGAGGACAAGGATCTTCGCAAGGAGCTGAAGGGCATCGAGGGACTGCTGGCGTCCGAACCCGAGCAGTGGAAGAAAGTCGGCGAGCAGGTCGGCAAGGTTCGCGACATGTTCGGACCGAAGACCCCGCTCGGCAAGCGCCGCACCACCTTTGCCGACGCGCCAGAGCATGATCTCGCTGCGATCGAGGAGGCCCTTGTCGAGCGCGAGCCGGTGACGGTGGTGGTCTCCGACAAGGGCTGGATCCGCACTCTCAAGGGCCATGTCGAGGATCTCTCGGGGCTGGCCTTCAAGCAGGACGACAAGCTCGGATTCGCGTTCTTCGCGGAAACGACCTCGAAGCTGCTGCTGTTCGCCACCAACGGAAAATTCTACTCGCTCGATGTCGCAAAACTTCCGGGCGGCCGCGGTCATGGCGAGCCGATCCGCCAGTTCATCGATCTCGAGCCGGAGGCCGCGCCGGTCACGCTGTTCGTCAACAAGGGCGGACGCAAATTCCTGGTCGCGAGCCACGAGGGCCAAGGGTTCGTCGTCAACGAGGACGATTGCGTCGGCACCACCAAGAAGGGCAAGCAGGTCCTCAACGTCGACATGCCGAACGAGGCGCGCACAGTCACCGAGGTGATCGGCGACACCGTCGCGGTCATCGGCGAGAACCGCAAGATGCTGGTGTTCCCGCTCGACCAGGTGCCGGAGATGGCGCGTGGCCGCGGTGTGCGTCTGCAGAAGTACAAGGACGGCGGCCTCTCCGACATTGCAGTGTTCGACGCCAAGACGGGCCTGACCTGGAAGGACTCCGCCGGCCGCGAATTCTCCGCGACCATGAAGGAGCTCGCCGAGTGGAAAGGCTCTCGCGCGGACGCCGGCCGTCTGCCGCCGAAGGGATTCCCGAAGTCGAACAAGTTCGGCAGGGGGATCGGGTAGTCGGGCGACAGTCTGGTTCCGCCGGTGCGCGCGGTCTGATACCGTCCGCCATCCCGGTGTTCTGGAACGTTGAGAAGTAGCGCGATGTACGATGTCATTGTTGTCGGCGGCGGCTCGGCCGGCGCTGCTGTTGCGGCGCGGCTCTCGGAAGATCCCGCACGGCGCGTCCTGCTGCTGGAGGCGGGTCTGGACTGGCGCGCCGACGAGGCGCCCTGGGAGGTGATGACGCCAAATCCCATCCCGATCATCCACAAGCGCGAGTACCAGGAGAAGTGGCAATGGCCGGATCTTCTGACGCGCCGTGTGGCCGGCCAGGAGCCGCGCTTCTACTGGCGCGGCAAGGGGCTCGGCGGCTCGTCGATGATGAACGGCCAGATCGCCATCCGCGGCGTCGCTGCTGCGTTCGACGAATGGGCCGCCAATGGCTGCACCGGCTGGTCGGCCACGGACGTGATGCCGTTGTTCTCGGTGATCGAGGATGATCTGGAATTCGGCGACGCCGCCGGCCACGGCCGCGGTGGACCGCTGCCGGTCTATCGGGCGCCGCCGGAAAAATGGGGGCCGATCGACCGCGGCTTGCGCGATGCGGCGTTGGCGAGCGGCTATCCCTGGTGCGCCGACGTCAACGGCCCTGACGGCGAGGGCGTCGCCTGCTATCCCATCAACAGCCGCGACAGCCGCCGCATCACGACCAATGAGGGTTATCTGGAGCCCGCGCGGGGCCGCGCCAATCTGGAAATTCGCGGGCATGCGCTGGTCGACCGCGTGCTGATCAGCGACGGCCGGGCAACCGGCCTCCGCGTTCACATCGAGGGGCAGGGCACCAGCGAGATCAGCGCGCGCCAGATCGTGCTGTGCGCCGGCGCCATCCACAGTCCAGCGATCCTGCTGCGCTCGGGCATCGGTCCTGCGGAGGAGCTGAAGGCGATGGGGATCGCGGTCGAGCGCAACCTGCCGGTCGGCAAGCACTTCTTCGATCATCCGCTGTTCCGTGCCACGATCCAGCTCCACCAAGACCTGCGGCCGACCGATCCGGACACCCGCCACACCAATTGCTGCGTGACCTATTCGTCGGGCCTCGCCGAGGGCGGCAAGCGCGACATGATCCTGATCGCCTTCAATCACCGCGGCATCGGCGTGCCGGGCGCGATCGGCGCCGGGCTGTTCAACGCGTATTCGCGTGGAACGCTCAAGCTGGCCTCGACCGATCCCACGATCGATCCCGTCGTCGAGGAAAACATGCTGGCCGATCCCCGCGACATGCTGCGCATGAAGGATGCGGTGAAGCGGCTCGCCGTGATCACCTCCCAGCCGGCGCTATCAGGCATCGCCGACTGGATCCGGCTCGCGGACACCGATCTGACGCTGCCGCAAGCCGCGGCCTTGCCGGAGCATGAACTGGATGCGCTGCTGCGCCGTGAGACCGGCGATATCCAGCACGCCGCCGGCAGTTGTCGTATGACCGGCTTTGAGAGCGCCGACGGCGTGGTCAACCCTGACGGCACCGTGAAGGGCATCTCCGGCCTGCGCATCGCCGACGCCTCGATCATGCCATCGGATTGCCGGGCCAACACGCATTTCACGACCGTGGTGATTGGCGAGGCGATCGCGCGGATGATGATGCGTTAGGTTCAATCGTCGTCCGCCATGGCGGTCTGATGAAACGGCGCGCAGACGAAAACCTACCGCTCGACGGCCAAGCCGAACAGCGGTCGGAGATGTGTCCCCAGAATGTTGCCGACGAAAGCCGCCACCAGCCAGCACCAGCCATGCAGGCTGCCCGATGCGATCCCGCTGAAATAAGCGCCGATATTGCAGCCATAGGCGAGCCGGGCGCCATAGCCGAGAAGCAGGCCGCCGATGATGGCGGCGAGGAGCGAGGATGCGGAGATGCGCCATGTCGGATGGAATTTGCCGGCGAGGCCTGCGGCCAGCAACGCTCCCAGGATGATGCCGAAATCCATGACGGAGGTGATGTCGGCGAAGACGCTTTGGTGCAGCGAGGTCGCGCGAGCACCCTGCCAATAGGGCCATGACGCGACGTCGACGCCGAGGCTCATCAGGATCTTCGATCCCCAGAGCGCGAAAGCGGAGGTGATGCCCCAGGGACGTCCCGCAAGATACAGCGTGGCGAAATTTCCGATCGCGAGCAGGATCGCGCCCCACAGCAGCGGCCATGGCCCCTGCATGAAGCGGCGTAGGCCTTGCAGCTTCGTCCGCGCTCCCGGCTCGAGTTCGCCGTGGCGGCCGATCTCGGCCCTGAGGGTGATGAGATAAATTGCAGCCATAACAGCCCAGCAGAGCACGAGCGCCGGCAGCCATCCGAGCCGTTCGATCAACGAGACGGCGCCGATGTTCGGCAGCGCGCTCCACCACCGCAGATGCAATGCACCGAGCGTCGATCCGGCGATGAAGGCCGCCAGTGTCACCAGCATGCGGGTGTTGCCGCCGCCGGCGGTATAAAGCGTTCCCGACGCGCAGCCGCCGCCAAGCTGCATTCCAAGGCCGAACAGGAATGCCCCGGTGAGCATGCCCACGCCCACCGCGCCGAGCTCGCCACGCACGGCGACGCCGAACAGCGTGCCTTGCGCCAGGGCCGGGAAGAAGAGGGCGGTTGCCAGCGCAAGCATGACCATTTGGGCGCGAAGGCCGGCGCCTCGTCGTGCGACAATGAAGACGCGCCAAGCCGAGGTGAACCCGAACAGCGCATGGTACAGCGTCAGGCCAAGTGCGCCTCCGAGAAGAAACAACAATCCCTGTTGCCACGAAATCGTGCCTGACAAGGCCGCTGCGCCCGCCAGAAGAATTGCCGCCGCGACAGCGACGACCGTGAGATTGGCGCCGTGCCGGTCATTGTCAGGGGCAAGCAGCCGCGCATCGATAGATAGATCGGTCATGGCTCATCCAAAAGCGGATTTCTTCGGCAGTGAGAGCTAACCGGGGCGAATTCTCCCCGTTCCAATCTTTCCACCTTGGAACTGATGCGATAGCGCTAGCCTGTCATGCCCAGGCTCGACCGGGGCATTCAGTACGCCGCGGCCTCTCCTCTCAAATCTCGACTGTCTTGGGCTACCGGGTCGCCCGGTCAAGCCGGGCGACGACAGCGAGAGTGGGCAAGATTAGTCGTCGCGCCGATGCACGTTTCAAACGGCGGACGAGAGTTCGCGATCTCGCGGCGCGTTCCGCCCGAGTCTTGCGTCGTCGCATCGCCCTCATTGAGACAAGGGCGCAGGGAAGGCCGGGCGCCGGCTGGCACCCGCAGATCCGTGGCGATAGAAATGCACACGGGGTGGATCACAGGTTCGCCGGATCGCCCGGCCTTCCCTGCGCGATGGTTTTAACGTGTCCTTCGTGCTCTCCTCGGGGAGCGATGCACTATTGCCCCCGTCGCCATGCAGATGACTGATGCGCGCGGCCCGGTTGGGCCGCCACATCACCGCAGGACTTGACGCACAGACCCCGGGCGTCAGGACCACACGACTTGGCGTCAAGGCCGTTTTGCCCGGTGATTTCGCTGCTTTTGGTCGGCTCGGCCCGATTAGGCCCTAGACCACGATGGTGTCAGGCTGAAACACGCTCGCGACGCCCTTTGCCGCGACCACGGTTCGGGTTGAATTCATCAACCGCGCATTGCCACGCTACGATCTCGTCCTCGAACCAAACGCGGCGGTTTGGCGAGATGTAGGTTGCTCGGGGGAAGCGACCGGCTTTTTCCATGCGGTACAGCGTGGTTCGCGATACCGGGATGATCCGCAAGACCTGCTCCTCATTGAGCATGCGCCGCGCGCCAGACCGGTTCGGTGCGCCGTCTTCCGTCGCGGCAGCCAGTGTGCGGTTCACAGCGCCTGCTCCTGCTGCTGCTTGCGGCGCGAGCGCTGCTCCTTGTGCTGCTGCAAGAACTTGTTGAACGCGTCCTGCGTGCTCTGCTGCGAGAACATCACGCGCCACTCGGCGGCGGCCTCCACCGTGATGCGCACGGCGCGACCCAGCCGGATTTCCTTCGGGCCGAGTCCAGCTTCGCGCAGCAGGCGATAGAAGCTCTCCGAAATGGTTTCCATCGCGCAGAACTCCAAGATCGTGAAGCTCGTGCGCGGAATGTGGTTAGCGATGGCGGCGGCGGCGTTCGCGGCCTTGGTCTTGCTTGCCATGAAGTTGCAAATCTCCTCAACGAATGACGCTGAGCAGTTTAGAGCCGCATGGGGTTGGTGGGGAGAGACTTATCGAACACCACGAGCACGCAAGATGTCTTATGCAACACCACGTGGCCGCAAACATGTCTTTTGGACAGCCGTTCAGCGAAAGATGACTTATCGAACAGCACGTCGCCTCATGACGACGTGCTGTTCGATAAGTCACTTCTCAAATCACGAATTAGGTCTAGTTGAGATGCATCCTGACGCAACAGGGCGCACGTCCAAATGAATTGGCGTGCATACTCTAGAAACAGGAGCACGATCATGTCAGCTCGCAAGCTGTTGTTATTTCCTGAACTGCACGACCACGGCGTTCCCTTCGGTCGCCGGTACATCGATCGTCTCGAAGCTGAGGGAAAATTCCCGAGACG
>NZ_JADPIQ010000009.1:0-44152 GCF_023073015.1 Bradyrhizobium sp. 87 | reverse complement strand
CGAACTTGTCGACAAGTTGCGCAGCGACTGGAAGGTATCGATCGTGCACTGTACGTCTACAAGTCGAAACGCGGCGACCAGGCCGACCTCAAGCATAGGATCAAAAAGCATCTGCGAGATCCGCGTGCGCTACGGATATCGTCGCATCCATATCCTGTTGCGCCGGCGGCGGGGCGAGATCACGGTCGCGATGATAAGCGGCCTCGCCTCGAATCTCGTTCCCAGCAACGTGAAGGAGTTTGGCGCCGCCAATCCTAGGGTCAAGCTCAACCTGGCGCTGTTCAATACCGGAGCGGAGATCTAGCTCGCCGTTGCCAGTGGCGAAGCCGATCTGGGTATCGGCTTCGATTTCGAAGGACAGCAACCTCAAAGTTCTGGCGCGCGGCGTCGGCCGGCTCGGCGCGGTTATGGTGCACAACCACCCCACTATCTCTTATTCGATCATGCTGGATCACGCTCGATCCCTCTGAAACACCTATAAAAATAGTGCATTCCCGACATTGCGCACTGGGGGCCGCTATGGCAAATTGGGAGCGTTAGAGGGATAGCGAACGGCCTTCCGCTCCCAGCAAACGATCCCCGTTTCTCCCCGACCGATCCCAGTTGCGGAACAGAAGAAACGCCATGCCAAGCCTGACTGATACCGCCATCCGACACGCGCTGAAGCGCGTCGAACTCAGCCGGAAACAAGAAAACCTCGCAGATGGTGAAGGCCGCGGCACCGGCCGACTTCTCCTCGTCCTCAAGCCGATGCCGAAGCGCGTGACCGCAGACTGGATGGCGCAGCAATGGCGCGATGGCAAACGCGCTAAAAAGAAGCTTGGCGCTTATCCGTCGACGTCCTTGGCTCAGGCGCGCGATATCTTCAAGCGCGACTACGCCGATGTGATCCAGAAAGGCCGCAGCATCAAGATTGCAACGGATACTCGTCCCGGTACCATCGCTGATCTGTTTGAGGGCTATGTTGCGTCGCTCAAGGGCGCCGGCAAACCATCCTGGAAGGAGACAGAGAAGGGCCTCAACAAAATCGCTGGCACGCTCGGGCGCAACCGACTGGCTCGTGAGATCGAGTCTGAAGAGATCGTCGAACTTATCCGGCCGATCTACGAGCGTGGCGCCCGCTCGATGGCCGATCACGTGCGATGTTACATCCACGCGGCCTATAGTTGGGGGATGAAATCCGACAACGATTATCGGAACACATCCCCGCGCCGGTTCCGTATCCCATTCAATCCGGCCTCGGAAATTCCGACCGAACCCAAGGTTCAGGGCACGCGCTGGCTCGACGAGGAAGAGTTCGTGCAACTCTATCGCTGGCTGGAATGCCCCGATACGCCGGTTCATCCTTCCTATCCCCGCGCTGTGCAGCTCATCATGCTGACCGGTCAACGCGTCGAGGAAATCGCGCGCCTGCATGTCGATCAATGGGATGCGCCGGAGAAAATCATCGATTGGTCCAAGACCAAGAACCTTCAGCCGCACGCCGTTCCAGTGCCGTCGATCGCCGCCGAACTGATTGGGTCGATCAAGCCGAATAAGTACGGGTGGTTCTTTCCCTCAGCGAAGGACCCATCCAAGCCCGTGAGCCACGGTACTCTCTATAGCTTCGTTTGGCGTCAACGGGACCGCGGCGTGATCCCCTATGCAACGAATCGGGACCTCCGGCGAACCTTCAAGACGTTGGCCGGCAAGGCCGGCGTGTCCAAAGAGATTCGAGACCGCCTGCAAAATCATGCGCTCCAGGACGTCAGCTCCAAGAACTATGATCGCTGGCATTACATGCCCGAGAAGCGCGCGGGAATGGCAAAGTGGAACAAGTTCGTGCGCGCCATGCTGGCAAAGAAGCGCTTGAAGGTGGCCGCATGATCAAGCGCCCTCCCAAATCCCTTAAAGTCCGAAAAGGCGCCAAACCGACGAGTGAAATTGACACGCGAAGCTATTCGGCGTTCGTTAGTGACCTTAAAAGGAAGATCGCGGAGGCGCGGCACCGTGCCGGTCTTTCGGTGAACCGTGAGCTGATCCTGCTCTACTGGAACATTGGACGTGATATTCTCGCGCGCCAGGAAAGGGAGGGATGGGGCGCCAAGATCATCGATCGCCTTGCTGACGATCTTGGCCGCGCATTTCCTGAGATGACCGGGCTTTCGGCCCGGAACCTGAAATATATGCGCGCTTTGGCGGAGGCGTGGCCGGATGGCGGATTTGTGCAACAGGTTGTTGCACTTTTGCCTTGGGGCCATAACGTCCGCCTTCTAGATGCCGTCAAGGCGCCGAAGCAACGTGCTTGGTACGCGCGACAGGCCATCGAACACGGATGGAGCCGCAACGTCCTCATCAATCAGATCGATCGTGACCTGTTCGCCCGTCAAGGCAGCGCACTTACCAACTTCTCGCGGACTCTACCGGCGGAGCGGTCCGAGCTCGCTAAAGAGATCCTCAAGGATCCCTACAGCTTCGACTTTCTTTCACTTGGCCCCGAAATGCTGGAGCGAGACCTCGAACGCGGGCTGATAGAACACCTGCGTTCGCTGATTCTCGAACTCGGCAAGGGGTTCGCCTTTGTCGGCAGCCAGTATCATCTCGAGGTGGGCGACCAGGACTACTACCTCGACCTACTCTTCTATCATCTGCGGCTGCGCTGCTTTGTGGTGATCGAATTAAAGATCGAGGACTTCAAGCCCGAATTCGCAGGCAAGATGAATTTCTATCTCTCTGCTGTCGACGACCAATTGCGACACAAGGATGACCAGCCGACGATCGGCATCATCCTCTGTAAGGCGCGTAACAAGGTGATTGTAGAATACGCGCTGCGCGACACCAGCAAGCCGATGGGTGTAGCCCAACACAAACTCTCGCCCGCACTTCCACCGCAGCTTGCGCGGGATTTGCCGACGGTAGAGGAGTTCGCGCGCGAGTTTCCACTCATGTCAATCGTTAAGCTTCGGATCGAGATCGAGCGCATCATGCGCGAGAACGGCATTGCCGTCAGACCACCCGCTGGGCTCGGCAACATGTTGGGCGAGCTGCATCGCCGCGGCCTCGCGCCTAAAAGCACTACCCCGCTCCTTGACGCTGTACGCGTCATGAATCAAGCGGCTCATGGTCTAGATGTCGACGCGGAAAGCGCCCAGCGAGCCGTCGATATCGGCACCGTGTTTCTGACCGAACTTCGAAACCAGCGAGGACGCGACGCCGGCAAGACATCATGATTCAGACCTGTTCACTCACCGTTAACTTCAGCAAATTTAGCGGCGGCGCCTGATCAGACCGGCGGCGCAAGAACCCGATCCACGAATAAGACCACAAGGCGCTGTTTTTGTTTGGATATTTCGAGCCCGAAACCTATTTCCTGAACTCCAAAGGGCCATGGTGATCCAGTCGGCGATAACGCTCGTTGCCGGCGTGGAGTTGGATCGGCATTAGGCCGCGTGGCGTCAGCTGACACCCGGATGTAGAGGAGCGAGAATCCTGGGGTCATCCAGCGCACCAGCCGTTTTCCGGTTGCGAATAAAACAGGAAATAGGAATCGTGTTAGATCTACGGTCGGCCGATTCTAATAGCGCGCAAGCTCCACATCGACGTTTGCGTTCAAACGGCGGTAGATTGATGGATCCGGCACGCGGCAAACGACAGTTGGATACCCTCGAGCAGCGGTTCCAGCTCGATGAGAGCTTTTTGTCATCGCCTAATACGGCTGCCCTGAAATCAGGAGTGATACGTGCTGCCGATCGTCGGACTGGCGACCCGGTGGTTCTCAAATACTGGGTGAAGACAGGGACCGCCGTCGACGCGGACTTCAGAGAGCTTTGGCGTCACGAAATGCGCCAAAGCGAGCGGGTGCGCGCTTTCCCCCGCGCGGACGAGGTTGTCGTCGAGGTGACGGCTTCGGGCGAAAGCGACGACGCGTTTTATATCGCCATGCCGGGCGATGTAGCTCCGCTCGAACATGCTGCGAGGTTCGTCCGTCCTGATCATTGGCTCCGAAACCTGCAAGGGGCGCGCCAACGCGCACTGCTCTGGAAGAACGTTCGCCGATTAGGGGAAGCCCTGGGCGCGGTCCACGGCCAGGGGCTGGTCCATGGAAGGATCGATAGCCGAGCGGTCTACTCCGCCGGAGCCGCGACCAAGCCGGACTTCCGCCTCGGCGGATTTGAATTCTGTTTGCGCGTGGCCGAGATCAATAAGACGCCCTTGCGGATTATCGCAAAGAGCCGCCCAGTGGGGTCAGTCATATTCTCCTTCTTGGATGACTGGCGAGCCCTTGGCCAGGTTGTGACCGACTTGGTCGGACTTGATGCAAGTACGCTGGAGCAAGAGGAGATCCAGTTCGTCGAGGGACGGACCAGGCTCGATCTTCGGTCATCAGAAATAGATCTGATTTGATTGCTGTTCCAACCGGAACGCAATCGCATTCTTGACGCCGCAACGGTTACGAGTCGAATAGACGCCATTCTCAATGAATTGGACGTGGAAGCATTTGCCGATAACGGCCGCTACGTGCTTGCTCTTCGACTGGGACAAACAAGTCGGTTATCTGCGACGTTGAATGCTGCGTCAGGCGACGCATTCGACACAGACGACGCGGATCGCCAAATGGATTTCATTCGCGCCGATCTGGAGACAGGTGCGAGCCCTGCGCGCACCGCGCGCGGCGATCTCCTGCTGATGACCGAAAATCTGGTCTATGATCTTCAACCTCTTCGAGCCGCAGGAGTGGACGAGAGTTGGAATGTCGCATCCTGCGACAACGCTCGTCACAGGGATCGGGTAACCCTTGGTCGGCGAGAAAACATTGAATTGCCATCGCATCGCATCGAGATCATCAGATTCGGACACGATCGCTTCAGCTTCTCAGCTTCGGTTTCAGCGCTCAAAGCAAAGCGCAGCATTCTTTCCGGCGCTGGCAGGCGGAGGAGTACAGCCAACCATGCGGCGGTCCGCCTGCCGCTACTCGCCAATTTTCAAGGTCGGGATGAAGCCGCCGACGGACCGGTTTTGGTCATAAATATGCAGCGGTAGATCGGCTTTCGGCATCAGCACTCTTCCGACCTCAACTGCCGCTGACGTTGGGAGTGCCGGAAAAACGTTGATGGTGGCCTGTTCGCCGTGAACCGCCTTGATCCGATCGAACAGACGCCGAAGATGACGCTTGAACTCCACGAGATCCTCGGGCCGCCGTATAATGTCGTTATGCGGGTTTTCCGCCGTCAAGGACCAGATAGCAGTATCATCACCAAGCACGGCGCGAATTCGATCATCCGTCACTGTCGCGCTTAGCGCCAGCTTGAGCGCAACGCTTGCGGCTGCTGGCCCCGAATACTCCTCAACGCGGAAGGTTTCGCGGCTTGGTTGGGCTGCCAGCGCCAGGTCGCGGGCTCGCGATACCGCTGATGGACCGTGACCGGGACGATATCTCCCAAGAGATGCCCGAACTGGATGAGCAGCGGCTGCGGCGCTAACCCGACCGACCCCTTGGAAAATTTTGTCGACAAATGGGCAGAGCATCCGGAGCGGGCCAAGCCGTTTTTCGAGTGGCTGCAGAAGGCCAGGACGGAATTTGCTCAAGCCGCGCGTTCGAACGATAGGAAACTCATCACCGAAACCGTGGGCCGCGGCGTCGGCGGCTCGCTGGCCGACCGCGCAGCCCGCCGCCGCCAGCCACCGGCTCGCCCTGCGCTGCTGAAAACCGCATCGGTGGCGCCGGCCTGCGGAATCCGGGGCAAAGCGGCCACCGATTCCGACGGAAGGCGGCCACCGATTCCGATCGAAAGCGGCCACCCGATCCGAACGAATGCGGCCACCCTGTTGATAGGGTGAGACGGGGGGCGTTGTCGGCAATCTGAACGGGGCAAGGTCCCTCCTTTTGCGGTTGACGCAATGGGAGGTCCGATGCCCGCCGAGAGATTGCCGATGCGGAAGATTCGAGAAGTTCTACGCCTGAAGTATGCTTGTGGGGTGAGCGATCGGGTGATCTCCCGATCGGTCGGGATCGGTCGCACGGCGATCGCGGAGTATGTCCGCCGGGCCGCGGTGATCGGCATCACCTGGCCGATCCCGGAGGAGCTCGACGACACAGCCCTGGAGCGCAAGCTGTTTGCGCCAGCCGGCTACAACCCGCCACGATCGAAGCCGCTTCCGGATTGGGGGCATGTCCATGCCGAGTTGCGCCGCCGCAGCGTAACGCTGGCACTGCTGTGGGAGGAATACCGCGGCCATCATCCCGACGGCTACGGCTACAGCCGGTTCTGCGACCTCTACGTCGAATGGCGCCACGGCATCACGGCGACCATGCGGCAGACCCACGCGGCCGGCGAAAAGCTGTTCGTGGACTTCGCCGGCGATACCATGCCGGTGTTCGACGGGCTCACCGGGGAGGTGCGCGCCGCCAAGATCTTCGTCGCGGTCATGGGAGCGTCGAATTACACCTTTGCCCAAGCCCGGTTCAGCGAGGCGCTGCCCGACTGGATCGGCGCCCATGTGGATGCGCTCACCTTCCTGGGCGGGGTGCCGAAGGCGCTCGTCTGCGACAATCTGAAGGCCGGGGTGACGGTGGTGAGCCGCTACGAGCCAGGCGTCAACCGGACCTACCAAGATCTTGCCGCCCATTACGGCACCACCATTATGCCGGCGCGGCCCCGCAAGCCGCGCGACAAGGCCAAGGTGGAGGCGGCGGTTCTTATCGTCCAGCGATGGATTTTGGCGCGGCTGCGCAACCGGCGCTTCTTCTCGCTCGCCGAGTTGAATGTTGCGATCCGCATCCTGGTCGACCAACTCAACGCCCGCCTGATGCGCAAGCTCGGTGCCAGCCGCCGCGAGTTCTTCGACACCATCGATCGTCCGGCCCTGATGCCGCTGCCGGCCGAGGCCTATCAGTACGCCGAATGGCGTCGTGCCCGTGTGGCGCCGGATTACCATGTCGAAGTTCAGGGACACTTCTACTCGGTGCCATCCCGCATGATCCGCCAGGTTGTCGAGGTTCGGGCCACCGAAGCCACCATCGAGGTGTTCCATCGCGGCACCCGCATCGCCAGCCATGCACGCTCGGGGGTGAAGCGCCGCCACACCACGATCCCCGAGCACATGCCGAGCGCGCATCGCCGATACGCCTTCTGGACGCCGGCGCGTCTGCTGGCCGCCGCTGAGAAAGTCGGTCCGTCCACAATCGCGCTGTGCGAGGCGATCATGCGGACAAAGCCGCATCCCGAGCAGGGCTTCCGATCCTGTCTCGGCATCCTGCGGTTGGAAAAGACCTATGGGACGCAACGTCTCGAAGCCGCTTGCCGCCGCGGGATCAGCATCGGCTCAGCGAGCTATCGGTCGATTGCCTCGATCCTCAAGACCGGCCTGGACAAGTCCTTCCTTCCCGACACCACCCCCGACGCCGATCCCATCCAGCACGGTAACATCCGTGGCCGCGGCTACTACCACTGACCAGCAACAAGGAGGCATTATGCTCAGCAATCATACCCACGAACGTCTCGCCGCTCTCGGGCTCGCCGGAATGGCCAAGGCCTTCGATGATCAGCAACGCCAACCGGACGTCACCGCGCTGACCTTCGAGCAGCGCCTCGGCCTGATGATCGATCGCGAAGCAACTGAGCGAGAGAACAAAAGGCTCATCGTACGCCTGAAGTTTGCCTCGCTACGGCAGGCCGCAATCGTCGAAGATGTCGATCTGCGCGCTCCGCGCGGCATCGACCGCGCCTTCTTTGCCAAGCTCGTCGATGGCGATTGGATCGGCCGCAAGCAAAATTTGCTCATCACCGGGCCGACCGGCGTCGGCAAGAGCTGGATCGCCTGCGCGCTCGGTCACAAGGCATGCCGCGATAATCGATCGGTCTTGTACCATCGCCTGCCAAGGCTGTTCGAAGCTCTTGCGCTCGCCCGCGGCGACGGACGCTATGCGCGGCTCCTCAAGACGTTATCGAGGGTCGATTTGCTCATCCTCGACGACTGGGGCCTCGCTCCGATTACCGGCGAGCAGCGTCGCGATCTCCTCGAAGTCGTCGACGATCGTCACCAGCGCGGATCGACCATCATCACCAGCCAGGTACCGATCGAAAATTGGCATGAGATCATCGCCGACCCGACCATCGCCGACGCCGTCCTCGACCGCCTCGTCCACAACGCTCACCGCCTCATCCTCAAAGGAGACAGCATGCGGAAAATAACTGCCCAACGCGCCAATCTTGACGCCGCGAAGAAAACCTGACCCAACTCCTCATGCCGGCAACGACACCCCGGCCGCCTTCGTCGGAACAGGTGGCCGCCTTCGATCGGAATGCATGGTCGCGTTCAATCGGAATCTCTGGCCGCAATCCCCGGAATCCGCACCGGCCAGTGCAGGTCTGTCCTTTCCCGACAAGAGCCGCGTTCCAACGAAGCCGCAGGGGTTCGGCGGCGCGGGATGATCTGGTGGCTCGAAAACCCGGGACGGGCCAGATCCGAGCGCCAGAGCGTCGCCGAGCTGGCCGAGCGCGTGAGCTGGCTCAAGAATTTGCGCTGGTATTTATCGGACGGCGCCGCACTTGCCGTCGATTTCGAGATCGACCACGACGGCCGGAGCGTTCCGCTCACGATGACCTACGCGGAATTTCACCCCAACGCGCCACCCATCGTCGTCCCGCGCGATGGAAGTCGGTTGTCGAGCCATCAATATGGCGCCGGCGGAAATCTCTGCCTGGAATATCGCGCCGACAACTGGGAAGGAAGCCTGACAGCAATGTCTTCATTGCCGCCATCAAGTCGACGGGCCTCTCTTCGCGGAGCCTTTCCGCCTGTTCGACGAAGCCCGAGAGCAGGCCCTTCATTTCATCCGGCGCCTTCTCGAGCCGCCTCGCTCCTTGCATCATTGAGTTCGATGCGACGCCTAGACGGTTTTCTCCGCTAGCGGTGCTTGAGATCTTCTGCTCGGTGGTCCATTAGGCGACGTTCATGGGTTCTTCCGCACATTTGGTGCAGGTGCAGGAGTTGACGGACAGTGCGCATCAGAGCATAAGGTCGGATTCAGCGTCCCCCAAATCGCTTAGCTCCGTGTCTTCCACTCGTTGCTTTTCTCGAGCTTCCGATTGTCCAGACTTCCCCAAACCGGAGTGTGGTACTCGTTGCTCGGGCGAAGTCGCGGTCTCACTCGGTCGCGTCCCTGCGCCAGAGACCGCGGCAGCAACAGCGACGCAGGATCTGATGGCGGCCCAGCGACTTGCGCCCCTGATATTGAGCGATGATGAGCGTGCCAGACTTTAGTCGGTGGCGATGCGCCGGAAGACGGCACAGGCGCTAGCTCTGAGAGCCCGGATCGTGCTGACCTGCGCGGAAGGCGGTCAAAACAAGGAAGTGGCGGACAAGCTAGGCCAGGAGCGGGGACAGTAGGCAAATGGCGGCGGGCCTACTACCTCACCGGTTCGTCGGATCTACTCACCATCGCGGCTGAACGCGCTTTCCTCGACGGAGGCGCCACATGAGCGAACACCTCCTTCTGGCGCCGCTCGTGCGGGCGCGGCTCTACGACGATCACCTCGACGTGTTCGTCGGCGGCACGCACCTCCTTACCTTGCCGCGCGGACGACCGCATCCCAATGGCAAGTACGATCAGGTCGTCGATTATCGGCACGTGATCCATTCCCTGCGGCGCAAGCCAATGGCGCTTCTCAATCTGGTCTATCGGGACAGGTTGTTCCCGCGCGAAGGCTATCGGAGAGCCTTCGACCGATTGCGCGAGCGCTTGCCGGACAAGAAGGCCTGCCGGATCATGGTTGATCTCCTCGCGCTCGCTCATGACCGCGGCTGCGAAGCCGAACTTGCCGATCAACTCACCGCCGACCTCGACGCCGGCCGACTGCCCGACCTCAACCGGCTGCGTGCTCACTTCGCCCCAGACCCCGGCAACCTGCCCAACGTCGTGGTGCAGCTCGTACCGCTTGCGACCTACGAATGCCTCATCGGTACCGCCGAGACCGGAGGTGCCGCATGAGCGTGACGAACACCGTTGATGCCGCGCGCCTCAATCTGTTGCTCAACGAGCTCCAGCTGCCTGCCATCAAGGTGCTGTGGGCGCAATTTGCCGAACAGTCCGACAAGGAAGGCTGGCCGGCCGGCCGCTTCCTCCCGACCATCGCCGAGCACGAGATCGCCGAACGCGGTCGCCGGCGCACCGAGCGCCATCTCGTCGAGGCGAGGCTGCCAACCGGGAAGATCTTCGACAGCTTCGACTTCGAGGCCGTGCCGATGATCTCAAAGGCGCAGGTGGATGCGCCGGTGACAGCTGACTGGGCAAAGGCGCCAATTTGCTCCTGTTCGGTCCGCCCGGCGGCGGCAAGAGCCACTTGGCGGCAGCTATCGGCCTGGCCCTCATCGAGAACGGATGGCGCGTCCTCTTCACCCGCACCACCGATCTCGTGCAAAAGCTCCAGCTGGCTCGCCGCGAGCTCAATCTCGAGGCCGCCATCAACCGCCTTGATCGCTTCGATCTCCTGATCCTCGACGATCTTGCCTACGTCACCAAAGACCAGGCCGAGACTAGCGTGCTGTTCGAACTCATCAGCGCACGCTACGAGCGCCGCTCCATGCTGATTACCGCCAATCAGCCCTTCGGTGAATGGAACAAGGTCTTCCCGGACCCCGCCATGACGCTGGCCGCCATCGATCGTCTCGTTCACCACGCCACCATCGTTGAGATGAATGTCGAGAGCTATCGCAGGCGCACCGCGCTCGAGCGAAAACGCGGTCCAGGACGGCCGCCCTCGCACGCGACAATCAAAACCGTCGCTGATTGACGCTCCGCGACAATCAGACTTCAACAAAACTCTTGCGCACGACAATCTGCGCGGCGATCATCAACTCGCCGCGACACTGACTCGTCATCCAGATTGCCGCGCCTTCCGACCCAGATCGACGCGCTACACGCGTCTTCTCACGATTGTATCGTCGGCTATTCCTAGAGCGCCTTCAGGCGGCGTTCGATAGCACCAGGCTCCGGTTCTTCGGCCACCTCGCGCAAAGGCCGGGATCAGCCAGGCGACCTATTTCAACTGGAAGAAAAAGTACGACGGACTGCTGCCGACCGAGATGCGCCGGTTGAAGCAGCTCGAGGACGAGAACGCCAAGCTGAAGAAGCTGGTGGCCGATCTGTCGCTCGACAAGGAGATGCTGCAGGACGTGATCCGCCGAAAGCTATGAAGCCTGGTCGGAAGCGCAAGCTCGTCGATGAGGTTTGTGGTGATTGGCAGGTCTCGATCCGCAAGGCTTGTGAGGCCCTCGAGTTCGACCGATCAACCTACCACTACAAATCTCGCCGCTCCGGCCAGGCCGCCCTCGAAGCACGGATCAAGGAGATCTGCCATGTTCGCGTTCGCTACGGCAATCGCCGCGTCCACGTCCTGCTCCGCCGCGAGGGATGGCGTCACGGCCAGAACAAGACCCGCCGCATCTATCGCGAATTGGGCCTGCAATTGCGCAATAAATCGCCGAAGCGAAGGGTCAAGGCCAAGCTGCGCGATGACCGCAGGCCAGCGACGCGCGCCAACGAGACCTGGGCGATGGACTTCGTCCACGATCAGTTGGCGAGCGGACACAAGCTGCGCGTGCTCACGATCGTCGATATCTTCTCCCGCTTCTCACCGGTGCTGCAGCCACAGTTCAGCTTCCGCGGCAGCGACGTCGTGGCGATACTGGAAAGGGCCTGCAAGGAAGTGGGATTCCCGGCGACGATCCGGGTCGATCAAGGCAGCGAGTTCGTGTCGCGCGATCTTGACCTATGGGCCTACCAACGCGGTGTCACGCTGGACTTCTCCAGGCCCGACAAGCCAACCGACAACGCATTCATCGAAGCCTTCAACGGCCGCTTCCGCGCCGAGTGCCTCAACACGCACTGGTTCCTCAGCCTTGCGGACGCCCAAGAAAAAGTGGAGACTTGGCGCAGATACTATAACGAAGAACGGCCCCACGGCGCGATCGGCAATCGACCGCCGATTTTGCTGCACAACCACGTCGGCGCAACCAGCCCGCCAACGTGACAGAGGCGCAAAACTCTAGTTCTGGGTGGTCCAAAGTTCGGTCTCGCTACAAACCCAACAGGACTCTAAATGCTACTGGATTAAATTTCGGTGGCAGGTCACGAGGGACAGCTTGGCCGGTGCTATCTCAAAGGCCGCGCCGGCGACGCCGCCAACGTCGTCCTCTCAGCCGTCGGCCACAACTCTCGCCGCATCCTCGCCTGGTTCAGAGAACTTTTGCGCCTGTTGCTGGTCTTGCTTTGGCGCGCTCTCAACTGTCCAGCTCAGCTCAATCCGGCTTCTTAACGGTCGACTAAAAGCGACCGACTTCGGCACCGCCTCGGACCCCCGAAGTCGTTCAATTTCATGAATAACTATTTTTACTATAATTACTCTAGCGAATTATTTTTCCCGGATGATTTCGTTGAAAAAGGCGGCAGTGGTCCGATGTATTGGCGCCAGCTATGAAGCGGCCTAGCGCCTGGGTTCTCCGCTATGCGGACCTGGGGATTTGCATCGGGATCAGCTTGGCCATCTTACGAAGGTTCTGAGCGGTGGCTGCGAGGGTGAACTCGTTCCGCGCGCCGTTCGGGCCCCTCAGTCGGAGGCGGTCGAGCTTGAGAATGCGCTTGAGGTGCGCGAACAGCATCTCGATCTTCTTGCGGAAGCCGACGCGAAGTGCGGCCCTCCAAAGATCTTGCGATCTGGCGCGCCATGTCGCGAGCGCCCTCATAGATCGAGCGCGGCCCCCTCCGTGAAGGCTGCTTAGGGCAACACCGGGACTTGAATGCGCAGCGATCACAATCATGCTTGCTGGCGAGGTAAAGCATGGTGGCGCCATCATTCACCAGCGTTCCGGTCGTGGTAAGAACTTTACCGCTGGGACAACGGTAGACGTCCCCGGCATGGTCATAGGTGAAGTCATCGCGCGAGAAGATACCGTCTGTGCGGGCGGACTTGTCGAAGACTGTAACGTGCGGCTCGATGCCGTGCTCATAGACCAGCCAGGCAAGCATCTCGGCCGAGCCGTAGCCGCTGTCACCGAGGAGCCGGTTCGGATAGAGATCGAACCGTTTGAGCGAGCGCTCAATCATGCGTTTGGCGGCCAACACCTCCGCCTGCCGGATTGCCGTCGTCGCCTCGACATCGACGATGATCGCGTTCTCGACGTCGATCAGGTAGTTCGTCGAGTAGGCGAAGAAGGCTTGGCCACCATGCGCCCCCGTCCAGCGTGCCGCCGGGTCGGAGGGCGACACGAACTTCGGCGTGACCTCGGTCGCAGCTCCGAAAGCGGCATCATCGAGGAGAGCCAGATACTCATCGATCGCTCGGCCGGCAGCCTCCGGGGGAAGTCCCTTGCCGCCTTCGATCCCCTTCTGCCGATTGGCATCGGCCTTGATTAGGCTCGCGTCAACGGCAAATCCTTCGCCGCCGACCAGTCGCTCCTCGATGCAGCGGCCCAACACGCTCTCGAATACGCGACGGAAAAGGTCGCTCTGCCGGAAGCGGCCATGCCTGTTCTTGGAGAATGTCGAGTGATCCGGCACCGCCCCATCCAGACCGAGCCGGCAGAACCACCGATAGGCCAAATTGAGATGAACCTCATCGCATAAGCGCCGTTCCGATCGGATGCCGAAGCAGTAACCGATCAGCAGCATCCGGATCATCAGCTCGGGATCGATCGAAGGTCGACCGATACTGCTGTAGAAAGGTGCCAGCTCCTGCCTGATCTTTTCAAGGTCGACAAATCTATCGATCGACCGGAGCAAGTGGTCGGTGGGAATATGCCTTTCGAGCGAGAACTCATAGAACAACGCAGACTGTTCGACTTGCCGATGCCCCATCATGATCTTCAGTCCTGCCAACTAGACAGACTGAATCACTGATCCCTCTGCGTCGCAACAGCCGCCTTTTTCAACAGAAACCGGATACAATCTTACTTTATCCAATTTATATTTTTTCTCTAATGCGCTAATAGCTATTTCAACATAGTCGTTTTTCAATTCTCATACCTTGTGCGTGTTTTGAGACGATCCCTGGCACAAAAACTCGCATTAAAAGCACCACGGCAATAATCAAACACAAACGATCATTTTATTAAGTGGCCTCGACTTATTTTCAAAGAGACTATTACAGAGAACCCGTCGCTATGACGGGCCGCCAAATACAGCTTTAAGACCCTAAAGGGGCAAACAAAAACATACAAAACAATACCCACAACACCACAATAAGCGCCCAGGCCAATATACGGCGACTTCGATCATTCCTTTTTCCCACGCCCCCATGCTACCACCTCGATCTCACCGGTCAGGTCCGGGGCGCTCTTGACAGCGATGAACCACTCGCGCCCCCCCTCCTCCGTAGCAAATGGGCGACCGCCTTTGACCCAAGTTCCGAAAAAACGTCGACCGGACACGGTCGTTTGAGCGTCAGCCTCATTCCCATAATAGAATTCAAGCGTAACATTGGCTTCATTCTCTAGGCCTTCATAATTTATCCTGGCGTTCTCAAGAGCGCGTCTAAGGTTGCTGGTCACATTATGGCTGGTGAACTTCCATGTGTAACGTTCCGGCATCCTGAAACGAGATATTTGATTCTGTTTGCGATGAAAGAAGTGGTTGTGGGATGGCAAGAATTATGAGGTTTTAAATAGATGACCGCTGAGGCCTTTCAAGCCTCGCAAAAAGTTGCGTGCCGTTTTGGGCAAGCGAAAGAGAGTAATGGCTTTTTTTATAAGCGAAATGCTAAAAGAAAAATAAGTTCGGCTCTCAGCGGGACCAAGAATATTTGGGATAACGACAGAAAATGGCGTGCTCGTCACCACCATCTTCAAAGGACGTCTTTTCGAGTGACCCGAATGCTTTATCCGTTGAGGGCAAATTTTGGTGAGGCCAAAGCGGCTGTTGGAAAATGACAGAAAATGAATATTCAGCCAGCCAGCCAAGTGGACCCCGGGAGCAGGACCACTGGCGCCGCCTTCTTAGTTGGAAGTCTCGCCGCTCCGATTTTCTGATATCAGGCCGCGAGGGCCTGTTTCTGCGTCTGTTGTTGAGGTTGAAGTCGGTGAACTTATAGAACGCTGCCCATCCCGCTGACGCACTTCGTGCGCAGCACCTCGATCGCATTCGTCAGTAGCTCGAGAGAGTGAAGAATATTGTACGCAATCACGGGCTCCATGACGTTCAATTGGAGCTGCCCTGCTTCGGCAGCAAGCGTGATTGTTAGGTCGTAGCCGATGATCTGGAATGCAACCTGATTGACGACTTCCGGCACCACCGGATCGACCTTGCAAGGCATGATTGATGAGCCCGGCTGAAGCGGCGGTAGATCGATTTAATTTAGTCCTCGCCGCGGTCCACTAGAAAGTATTCTTAGGTCGTTTCAGATCTTTGACAACTTAGTGGCGGTTCGCTTGAGCATCCCCGAGAGCAAAACGAAGGCTCCGGTATCTCAACATGCTTCGATCAGGTTGCCGGCGGCCACGAGCGGGAGACCCGAGATCTTGCAAAGCACCGATACCGCCAGCGCCTGATAGTCGGAGTTGGTATTGATGCCGGTACCGATCGCTGTGCCTCCAAGATTGATCTCCTGGAAGAATGCGGCGATCTCTCCGAGCCGAGCGACATCCTCGCGAAGTGTCGTCGCGAAGGCTTGGAATTCCTGTCCCAGCGTCATGGGGACAGCATCCTGCAATTGCGTTCGGCCGAGCTTTATCACTTCGCTGAAAGACGCCGCCTTTTCCTCGAAGGCAATCGCGAGGCGTTCGAGCGCCGCCTGTAGCTGCCCATGGGATAACAGGATCGAGAGCCGGATTGCCGTCGGACAGACGTCATTTGTGGGCTGAGACAGATTAACGTCGTTGTTGGGGTGCACGACGTCGTATCGCCCGCGCGGCAAGCCCATCATCTCAAGGGCACGGTTCGCAATCACCTCGTTGATGTTCATATTGGTCGACGTTCCCGCTCCTCCCTGGAAAACGTCGAGCGGAAATTCTCTCCACAGCACTCCTCGCGCTATTTCGCTGCAGACCTCGCAGATTACGTCGGCCTTATCTTGCTGGAGATCTCCAAGACGCGCATTTGCCCTTGCCGCAGCCGTCTTCACGAACGCTAGCCCTTAATAAAATGGGAAAGTGATTGATCGGAATACCTGAGATCGGGAAATTTGCGATCCCGCGTGCGGTCTGCGGTCCGTAGTAGGCGTTCGCCGGGATCGTCACCGGGCCAAGGCGCAGGCGAGCGGCAGGGCGAGCGCGTGTCCGCACCAGGCAGGAGTCCCGACCGCGGCCGCGGCAACGACCATCGCCACGGCGCGCCAGGCGTTACCGACCGAAGGTGAAGACGGGCCGGGCAAGGCCGAGAACGCCCGATGACGGGAGCGGGCCGAAGTAGCGGGAATCATAGGAGCCTGCGAAATCGGAGTGGAGATAGAGCTCGCCGGCGGGAATGACGCCCCCGGCAAAGGCTAAGAAAGGACGGCCGACGGCATCGGTATGCCGGACATTGGAATCGGGAACCGACGGCCATCGATCGAGACCTGCTCGGCCACATCGACCTGTTGGCCGCCGACGGCAGCGACGGTCTTGATGAGTGGGCTTAAGCCCCCGGCGCAAAGTCCGCGCCGAATGTAGCTGCGCGAATGCCCGTTCGAACTCGGCTGTGTCGGGCGGACAGATGAAGACGAGATCGCCGACGGCGGCTGCCCGATCCAGCCTCTCGATCCGCCACAGGCCGCGTAGATAGCTCGACGTCATGTTGATGCGCAGTCCGGCGCCCCAGCCGGCGCCAGCCACGGCGGCGACGAGCCCGGCGCCAGCCACCAGGATCGCCAAGGGGGAGCGCCGACTGCTCATTTCAGGGTCTGTCCCTGGCTCTGGATCAGGCGCTGCGCTTCGGCCTGCTTGAGGGCCTGCGCGGTGCGCTCCCCCGCTGCGAGCTGCTGTGCCGCACGCATGGCGGGCCATGCTTCTTTCAGCTGCTCGCGCCGCGCCGGATCCATGTCGGCAGCCGCCTTCTCGAAGATCTGCCCGTTGGGCTCTTTAGCGGCGTTCGGCAGGAATGTACGATCGCCAAAGCGCTCTGCGACGGCCTTGCTAAAACCGTCGATATCCGCCTCCACCATCCGGTCCTCGAGCGCGAACTCAAGCGCGCTCGGCAGGTCGTTGCGTTCGATGGCATCGCGCACGCGCTCGAGCACGCGACGCGCGTCGCGCGACAAAGCGGGGATGTCAATGGCCACACGATGCCGGATCGCGCGTTCCTCGGCTTCGTGCTTGTGCTCGGCCTCGGCGCGAAGACGTAAGTAGCGCTCGATGTCGCGCCGGAGCGCCGGCACATTGGCGTCTGCGCGCTGGCGTTCCTCCTTGTCCGCCTTGCCGGCCATCAGACCGCTTTTTCCACGCAGCGCGCCGAATAATTCCGGGGTTGCGGCGATGCACGCGAGCGTCGTGCTCGCAACGGCCGGATCCTTCAGCATGGCGTCGAAGTTCGTCGCCCTGAACGCCCGCTGGGGATCGGCAAAGACGAGGCGGAAGCGGGTGGAGACATCCTCCCACTGCTTCTTGATGGCGGGGTCCGCCAGGATTCTGTCCTCGACGGTGTCGATGAGAGATTTTGGGGAATGTCGTCACCCCAGTGACCATGGGCTTTGCCTCCTTATGTGCGGTGTTGATGATGGGTTTACGGCCATCGACGAGGCCGAGTTTTGCACCGAGCGCACGCAGCCGACGGCCGACTTCGGTGAGGCGCTGCTTCTGGCGAACCGTCCAGCGCAGGCGGTCGCTCATGAGCGTGCGCGCCACCCGAACGATGTGCAGTCCGCGGTTTGCGGCGAAGCGAAGCGCATCGCGGTAGAGGCTGCCGCGTTCGTAATCGAGGGTCGTTTCCTTCGCCCTGCGCTGAGACAGGATCGGGATCAGGCCCCCGGCCTTCTGGAACGAACGCCGGCCATAATACAGCGCCACATCCTCGCGATGGCGGGTCAGCGCGACATAGGTCAGGTGCTTATCCAGGGACAGCGTTGCCAGCACCTTGACCCGGTCGACGGTCGCCCTGCGCCTTATGCACCGTCGTCGCGTAGCCGTGGTCGACATTGCGATAGAAGCGCTGATCGACCTCGACGCGGCGGCGGCCCTCGCCCTCTCCAATCTCGGCGACCAGCGCTTAGGCTCTGCTTCCACGACCTTGCCGATCATGCCGTTCTTGACGCCGAGCGAGCCCTCGTTCTTCAGGAAGACGATCTGGTCGCCCGGCGCAAACCGGCGCTGGCCGTCCTCCGTCCGGAACGCATGTCCCTGTGCGACGAGACCGCGCTCGACGAGCTTGGCGCGCGCCATCTCGTTCAGCGCGCGGAAGTCGCGGCGCAAATGCGCGAGGATCAAAGTTGACTTCGATGGATCGTAGTCGCGGTTCCAATCAGCGATCAGATTGTCGATCGCCTGCGCCTTCAACTCCGAGCCGAACAGACGTCCATGATCGCGATAGGCGGATAGGGCCGGCGCCGTCCGGCCACGGGCAAGATCGAGTGAGGCGTCGCGCATCCATTGCTGGCCCTGGCGATAGATCGTCTCGAGCTCGGCATAGCCGATACGTTCGACGATTGCGCGAAACGCCGCCCCCGCTTCGATCGGCTGGAGCTGCTCGGGATCGCCGACCAGGACGATCTTCGCTCCCGCCTTTGATGCTGTTTCGATGAACAGCGCCATCTGCCGCGAAGCGACCATGCCGGCCTCGTCGAGGACAAAAACCGTCCTATCATTGAGGCCATTGCGGCCTCTCTTCCAGCGTAACTCCCAGGAGGCGAGCGTGCGGGATTGGATGCCCGCTTCCTTCTCCAATCCCTCGCGCTCCGCCCGGCGCTGGATGGCCTTGGCCGCGACGCCGATATGGGTGGTCGGCACGACGTCGATGCCGCGCTCGGCGTAGGAGCGGCCATCGACGCGAATCTCGTGACCATGCAGAGCTAGGTGCTGATTCTGCAGGTCGAGCGAACCGTTGCGCTGCTCGAGGAACTCCTGCTTCTCGCCGGCCCAAAGCCGGTAGGCGATCTTGCCGGATTTCATGCGCAGCGGCTGCCCGTCTTCTCCGACGACTGCGACCCGCTTCGGCCCGAATCCGTCCTCGGTGAGAGGCCGCAGCGTCGTCATCAGGTGGACATCCTCGCGCAATGCCGGTAGGCAGCGGCCAGCACGGCGCTGCGGCCATCGCCGCGTCCGATGAGCTGTGGCGTGAAATGCGTGATGGCCACGGCTGAAGCGATCCTTCGAACGAACATGCTGTTCGTCGGGATCGGCCCGCCCAGTTGGGCCGCGAAGCAGGACGTCGCGTCAGCGACGTATTACTGCGCCCTTGGAAGCCGCTCCTTCGGAACGGCGGGATGATCTTCCAAAGCGTCGGCTCCGCCGACCCCGTTAATTACCCGGGTCGCGCTTCGCGCTCACCCCGGCTTTCCTGTCGGCGCTTCGCGCAATTAATGACAGGAAAGGTCTTCCGGAATGAAAAAACCCTCGCGGCAGATCAGGGACGAAATCGCTCGGCTCCAGGACCAGCTGAAGCAGGCAGAAACACGGGAAGCCGAGCGCATCGGCCGCATCGCGCTCAAGGCCGGGATGGGAGAAATCGAGATCGAGGAAGGCGCGTTGCTGTCGGCGTTCGAGGAGATCGCCGGCCGGTTTCGCAAGGGCGGGAGCAGACCGGCCAAGGCGGCCACGACCATCCCGCCTGTCGCGCCTGCGGGCCTGGCTGAACAGGGCTGAACGCATGCGTCGGTCCGATGCAACTCACGCCCGCAAGAAGGACACGCGGGAGAAGATCGAGCTCGGTGGCCTGATCGCCAAGGCCGGGTTGCGCTACGAGAAGCGTGCGCTGCTGCTCGGCCTGTTGCTTGATGCCGCCGATCGTCTGCGCGGCAACGAGGCGGAACGCGAGCGCCTGACGGCGATCGACGCGATGGCCTTCGGCCATGAGAGCAAGTAGGATCGCGCTGGCGATCGCGCCGGCCGTGCTGATGGCGGGCTCATGCCTTGTCCTTACCGGCATCGAAGCGTGGCTTTCGAAGTTCGGAACAACCCCAAACGCGCACCTGGTGCTCGGGCGGATCGGCATGGCCTTGTCCTACGTGATGGCCGCGGCGATCGGCGTGGTCTTCCTGTTCGCGGCGGCTGGTGCGACGGCGATCCGCTGGGCCGGTTGGAGCGTCATGTTCGGCGGCCTGCTTGTGGTCGCGATCGCCGCCTCGCGCGAGATCGCCCGCCTCCATTCCTTTGCCAATGCCCTGCCCGCTGGAGACCGGCTTGTCGCTTATGCCGATCCCTCGACCATCATCGGAGCGACGATCGCATCGCTCGTGGCGGTGTTCGGACTGCGTGTAGCGATAAGGGGCAATGCCGCGTTCGCGGCCGCCGAGCCGCGCCGCATTCGTGGGCGACGCGCCATCCATGGCGAGTCGGACTGGATGACGATGATTGAGGCTGCGCGGCTGTTCCCGGAGGCGGGTGGCATCGTGGTCGGGGAGCGCTATCGTGTCGATCGGGATGCGGTCGCCGACCAGTCGTTCCGCGCCGATGACGTTGAGACATGGGGCGCCGGCGGTAAGTCTCCTTTGCTCTGTTTCGATGCGTCTTCGGCTCGTCGCACGGCATCGTGTTCGCCGGGTCCGGCGGCTTCAAGACAACATCGGTCACGGTGCCGACGGCGCTCAAATGGGGTGGAGGGTTGGTCGTCCTTGACCCGTCCAACGAGGTCGCACCGATGGTCACCGGACACCGGCACGGGGCGGGTCGTCAGGTCTTCGTGCTCGACCCGCGCGCCTCGGCGATCGGCTTCAATGTGCTCGACTGGATCGGCCAGCACGGCGCAACCAAGGAAGAGGACATTGCCGCCATCGCGTCATGGATCATGACCGACAATCCACGCCAGGGCCCGGCGCGGGACGACTTCTTTCGTGCCTGGGCCTTGCAGCTGCTGACCGCGCTGATCCGGCCCAGTCGGCTGCGCAGGATGCGCAACTGCCGCTGATGCCGCTTGAATTGCTTGGCATGGCCGTAGCGCCCCGCCATCATTGTCGCGGTTTTGGCAATGCGCAGATAGGACTGCCGCAGCTTGACCCCGTGCTTCCTCGCCAGACGGTTGGGCCCCTTGATGGCCGCGTGCAAGAGCTTGGCATCGGTCGGGAAGGTGATCGCCTTCGGCTGCACGGTGGTATCGACTGTGACCCGTTTGATGTCCTGGCTGCGTAACGCGCCGGCCTCGTGTGCCACCCGCAAGCTCTCGGCCAGCAACAGCTCCAGCTTGTCGCCGAGCCGCTTGCGCCAGTGGCTCAGGTCCGAGCGCTTGTGCGGGAATGCGTGCTGGAAGAACTCTTCGCCGGTGAAGTACTAGAAATATGGATCGTGGACCCAGCGCTCGCACACCCTCTCATCGGACAGCCCGTAAATGTGCTTGAGCAGCAACAGCCCGATCATGAAGCGGGTCGCGATCCCGGGCCGACCATTCTCGCTATAGAGCGGCGCGATCTCGCCGTCGATCCAGTCCCAATCGACCTTGCCGGCGAGCTGAACCAGCTCGTGCTTCATATTGATGATTTGGTCCAGCCTGGCCCGGAACAGATCGCCCGATCCGTCGTCCTGTGCTTCTTCGGTCGCATCGCCACCTCCGATGCGATGACGGAATCATGGTTGGCGATTCGACGGAATCCTGAAAATGAAATTGCAAGGTTCCGACGCCCGAAGCATCAAACCCCTGCAAACGCAAAACAGTCCACAACGACAAATGCGATTCTAGCTCAATCGCTTAGCCACTCTTCACGGACGACGCGATCGCCTAGGAAGCTGGCTCGACGGGCTCCAGAGTCGGATGCATCCGAACAAGGCCGTTGTCGCTCTAGCCGCCAAGATGGCCCGCATTGTCTGGGTGGTCTTGAACAAGGCTGGAGCTCTCTACGAACCCAGAGATCCTGCTTCCACCTGACGCTTTTGGCTTCGATTGCAAGGCTCGGGAACAGTGATGACGAAACAGTGGATCAACATGCCGTAAGCCTGTGCAAAAAAGCGGGCTTCGTGCCCGAACCATTTATTGGGAACGGCGTGCGCGGATCTCATCATGGCCTGGCTGCAACCGCAGTCCACTCGCGAGAGGCCGGATACATTTATACAACTGGAAGCGTCATTTTTGCTGGTTACGAACCCTTGCACGAACAGGACGGACCATACATTAATTGAAAGGAGCTCGCGAAGTGCGGCCGCATCGCCTTGACCCCTTGAACAACGCAAGTGGCGGCCAGGCGGGCTCGCCCTTTGTCACCAGCCCGGTCTGTTCACCCGAGATGGAGGCCACCCACGGGAGCAAGTTCAAGCCGTCAAATATCCGCACTGAGCCACTCTGACGCACGATGGTGAAACTGCCCTCGTTTTCACGCGAGTTTCACGGCCGTTCCTTTGGACCTTCTGTATAATCGCAGTAACAAGACATTACGAGGCCAGCTCCACAGGAAGTGGTAGTGTTTGAACATCAGAAGACTTTGACTGTCGCCCGACCTGACCGTTTCGTGAGTTCGTACAGTGTATTCAGCTGACACCACCAAAGGCGAACGGCGCCGGGCGGTGCTCGTAGGCATCAACGATTATCACGGCGCAGCGAACAACCTTCCGAGCAGTGTTAACGATGTTAATGCCTTTGAGGAGGTACTCAAGAAGCAATACGGATTCGCCAACATTGTTCGACTTGTCGATTCCGAAGCCACCGTAGGCAATGTAACAGCTGCCTTGCGAGAGCTCTTCGCAGACGTATCGCCGGACGATCGATTGGTCTTCTTTTTCTCCGGTCACGGAACGACTGCACTCCGAGGCCTCGTCATTGAAGAATGCATTGTTCTCTACGACGGCTATCTCTTCGACGTCACGTTCGCGCAGATGACGCAGAACCTGCCGCCCGGAATATTGACGCTCGTTGCCGATTGCTGCTTCTCCGGCGGCCTTGAAAAGCGGATGTTGGCGCCGGCGTTCAAGTACTCCGGGTTAGTCGGACGCGCGCGCGTCAAAACCCACATGCGTCCAACCCGCGACAAATTCCTCGAACACACCAACGGGCAGGGCAGGGCAATAGCAAAGAAGCGCTTTGGTGAGATGACTTACCTTCGGAATTCACCCGTCGCGGCGAATTCGCGGGATCCCCTGGCCGGGTTGCAGGCCTCTATGCCGGAGGCCGCGTCCGGTGAGACGGGGCAGCTACAGTTAAATGGCGTCCTTCTTTCCGCTTGCCTCGAAACCGAAACGGCAGCCGCGAGCACTGCATTAACGGAAGGGAAGTCGGCCTTTACCTTTGCCCTTCTCCATTCATTGAAGGCGCTCGGCCCCGGAGCAAGCTTGGCTGAGCTTGTGGACGCCGCGAAGTTAATGATCCAGAGGGTCGGGCTTCCCCAGACGCCTCTTTTAAAGGAACCTAAGATTCCAGGGGACACACGGCTCCGCTCCTTCATCACCTTTGCACGCCAGCGGAGAAGTGTGATCTGAGAGCCGCAACCAACCGCAAACATCAACAAGGTGATCAACAATGGACACATCTACGCTTACTCAACTGTCACTTGGCACAGCTAAAGAGAGATATCAGCTTGAGCGCGACCCTTTCGGAATAGATCATCCGAGTCTAGTTCGCGCGATCGTCTCGATGATTACGGCTGAGAACAATGACCAGCAGCCAACCCCGGAACCTAACCAAATTGCAGGTGACCTTGCCAGAGGTCAGCAGCTTACCGAGCAGAAGCTGTTCGGCATCAACCCTGCTATTCTGATCCCGGCGATCATCTCGGCGGCTAGGGCGGTGATCAAAGGTCAGCAGCCCAACGAGTTTGACGAGAGCCTACGTGGCGACGCGATCCAAATTGCAGGTGACCTTGCCAAAGGTCAGCAGCTTACCGAGCAGAAGCTGTTCGGCATCAACCCTGCTATTCTGATCCCGGCGATCATCTCGGCGGCTAGGGCGGTGATCAAAGGTCAGCAGCCCAACGAGTTTGACGAGAGCCTACGTGGCGACGCGATCCAAATTGCAGGTGACCTTGCCAGAGGTCAGCAGCTTACCGAGCAGAAGCTGTTCGGCATCAACCCTGCTATTCTGATCCCGGCGATCATCTCGGCGGCTAGGGCGGTGATCAAAGGTCAGCAGCCCAACGAGTTTGACGAGAGCCTACGTGGCGACGCGATCCAAATTGCAGGTGACCTTGCCAGAGGTCAGCAGCTTACCGAGCAGAAGCTGTTCGGCATCAACCCTGCTATTCTGATCCCGGCGATCATCTCGGCGGCTAGGGCGGTGATCAAAGGTCAGCAGCCCAACGAGTTTGACGAGAGCCTACGTGGCGGTCGTGTCCCAGAGAGTGGTGTAGCTGACGCGCGCCCCTACATAGCGCCGTAGCGAGCGAGCGGCTTTGCGGGTGGTCACCGATGATTCGTCGGTAAGGTTTGGATTGCGACAGCCAACCTGATTCGAGGAACCACCGATGACCGACGACATGATGAACCTGCGCGCGCTCGTAGAGAAGACCCCCGATGCTGATCTCTTGCGCGAGATGATCGGCTTTGCCGCCCACCGGCTGATGGAGCTGGAGGTCGAGGGCCTGACCGGAGCCGCGTACGGCGAGAAGAGCCAGGAGCGCCAGGTCCAGCGCAACGGCTACCGCGACCGGAGCTGGGAGACCCGGGCCGGCACGGTCGAGCTGCGCATTCCCAAGCTGCGCAAAGGCTCCTATTTCCCAGGCTTCCTGGAGCCACGGCGGATGGCTTCACTCGTGATCCTCGCTGAGCCGCTCTGACGCACGATGGTGAAACCTGGCTCTCGTTTTTAACGTGAGTTTCATGGCATTTCCTTCGGATCTTTCTGTATAATCGAGACAACAAGACATTCTGCGTTCAGCTTCACAGAGAGTTTCAATGGTTGAACATCAGCAGACTTCTACGATCGGCCGACCTGACCGTGGGTTCCTACAGTGGGTCCAAAGCGGGCACCAGCGAAGCCGAACGCAACCAAGGCTGGGCTGTGGACGCGGAATCAACGACTATCATGTCCCTGCCATACCTTCCGAGCTGTCTTAATGCCTTTTAAAGGGCATCGAAATGGCAAACGAAGCAACAAATGAGACGACAAACACAAGAGGACACGTCAGCAAAATGCAGAGCGGTTTGGAATTGCTTGCGCAGATCAAATTGAGGCCGAACGGATCGGTTGAAGCGTTTCTAACTGACGTGCGGCCAGTACTGAGGGCTTTCACAAAGAAAGATAACCCGTTCAAATACAAGAAGCCGGTGAACAAGATTAATAATGAATGCTACAGATTTGTGATAGGAAGGCTTGGGCAGGGCGTAGTGAAATCACCATCCGAAGGTGCCGACATTCTAGACAAGCTGATTTCGGCAGCATTGAACGACAGCGACACTGAATTTCAGGCGCTCATCGCAGAGGCATACCAATTGGATGCCAAAGTGGCAGAGGAAACACCAGACGAACCACCGGGAGCGGAAGGGAAGAAGAGAAAGTTGAAGACCGAACCAACACCCACCGATGACGGACAAACGCCCAAGGACCAAATGCAGGAATAACCAAACCGCCCCCCGGGGACGCTTTAGGGCGTACCGGGCAATCCTGCTCCAGTGCGTGCGCTGGATGTTTTTCAATGTCCAGCGGTACCGCGAAGCCAAGCCTCAAGGCGCTGCCGGTGATCCGCACATCGGGCCCGGAGGCCGGGCGGGCGGCGGCCCTGAGGGCGTAGCGCCAGTTTGTCGACCTTCGCCCCCGCATTCAACGGCGTCAGAGATGAGGCGGTGACTTTTGAGATCGGTTTTGGAGGATGTCAGGCCGCTACTGCGGCTGCGTGGCCCTATGGGGCGTGGAGCCGAACGGGGGAGAGCATTCTACCGCGTGGCCGCAAAGCTCAGGCAATCTTGGCTTATCTCGCCATGTGCGGAGAGGCACCCATCCCGCGCCGCCGCCTTGCTGGATTGCTGTGGAGCACGCGCTTTGATGAACAAGCGCGTGCTAGTCTTCACGATTATCGATATCTTCTCCCGCTTCTCGCCCGCCCTGGAGCCGCGGCTCACTTTCCGCGGCACCGATGTTGTGGAGGTGCTGGAAAGGGTTTGCAACGAAGTGGGCTTCTCGGCGACGATCCGCGTCGACCAAGGCAGCGAGTTCGTGTCGCGTGGCGTCGACCTCTGGGCTTACCAGCGCGGCGTCACGCTGGACTTCTCACGCCCGGGCAAAACGACCGACAATGCTTATATTGAGGCGTTCAATGGCCGCTTCCGGGCCGAATGCTTCAATGCCCATTGGTTCCTGTCGCTTGCGGACGCCCAAGAAAAAGTGGAGACTTGCCGCAGATACTATAACGAAGAACGGCCCCACGGCGCGATCGGCAATCGACGGCCGATTTTGCTGCACAACCACGTCGGCGCCACCAGCCCGCCAACGTGACAGAGGCGCAAAACTCTAGTTCTGGGTGGTCCAAAGTTCGGTCTCGCTACACAAAAGCCCGAGACTGTAACTGCCGCTGGATGAAAACTCGGTGGCAATGATATACCTCAATCATCTTAGTAGAGGGGCACGGTGAAATTCGATACCGACCCAGAGAACGTCAGACCGCTACTCCGGCTGCGCGTCTTTGGCGCAATGGAGGCTTGGCGCTGGACAGGTGAGAGCGTGCTGCCGCGCGGCCGCAAAGCGCAGGCAATCCTAGCCTATCTCGCCATGTGCGGAGACTCCACAGTCCCGCGGCGCCGGCTTGCCAGGTTGCTCTGGAGCACGCGCTGGTACGAACAGGCACGAGCCAGTCTCCGGCAAAGCCTAATGGAGCTGAAGCGAGGCATCGCGATCGACCCAGAGTTGCTTTGCATCGAAAAAGACCGCGTATCCTTGCAGACCAACAGGGTCTGGATCGATGGGATCGGCAGACCCGTCCAAGCTCACCGGTCAACATTCCCGCCTCAGCAGGAGCCCGACACATTTCTGGAGTCGCTGCGTGGCGTCGACACGGCATTCGACCGGTGGATCGACAGACAGCTGGCGATTTTCGCACAATCGGATGACATAATCATTGTATCAGCGAATTATGGAGAATTCCGCAACGTTCAACTTAGCTTGAGACCGGTGTCTGTCAACGACCGAGCAATCCGACCACCCGAGAAGAAACGGCTGGAGCGCTCCCGTTAATATCGTTCATTGCTGCCGACGTCGATGATCATTCTGGAAGCGTTCTACGTTTTGCAGACTTAAGTGACCTGCTACATTCGAAGCCCCCCAGTGGGCTCGTCCCCTGAATGGTCGCGATGCTGAGGACCATTGGGTCCGTTCTTAAGTGGTGCTGCTGCTGTTCTGGCCGCGGATGTCAACTTGCGGCGTTGTCCGAGCCTCTGGTTTGCCAGACGCTATCGCGCGCAGTTTTCCAGCGCGCTTGATGAGGGCGCTGTAAACCTTAGTTCGAGGGCCCAATGCTGGCGTGGAGCTTCTGGACTCCGGTTCGTGGGCCGCTTTGCCGTCCGACTGGCAAGCCCTCGTGTAGGTCGTGCGCTAGTGCACTGGCTTGGCCCGCAAGGTCCCCCAATGCCAGAACGGAGTGTTTACCGCCAATGTCTCGCGATACGCGCCACGCCGTCATCGTATATGACATGGCGAGTCCACACCTTGCTGCGCGAGGCTGGAAGAATGTTCAGGGGTCTTGCTCCAATCACGCGTTTCACCCGCGGGGCAGGTAGCAGTGCATCGCTGGCACCGCCGCCGCGATCCCGGCCCACATCGCAGCCGGTCTGAACAAACCGGTAGACACCTTGACGGGGTCATGGCCGGCGGATCGCCGCTCGAGCTTCAGGAGCGCAACGATCCGGCGGTACCCATAGCCCGGGCGGCTATCCACCAGGCACCGGATATCGGAAGTGAACTCCGCAACCCCGGCGCGCGGCCTAGGAACCACGGTTTCTACGCTTGCCGCCGGTTCGCTCAACCAGGTTGGAACGGGCGAGCCCGAAGGTCGCTGCGAACCCCTTTCACGAGCATCCTCCGGTGCTTGCATCGGGGCAGCAAGATCTTTTTTACTTGTGTTAGTACACTGTTGAAGAACTCAGCCGCGTTCGCAAACGAAGCCCGAATTGTGGCCATTGTGTGTATAGACATGGCCGGCGAGCCTGCCCGCAGTGCCGATCATAAACACATTCGCGTCCTCAGGCGGGGTCATTCTCGTCTCGGCCTTCGCATGAGAACTCCGTCAGGCCGAACCGTTTCGCGCGCCGGAGAGGACATCGGGAAAGCCCTCCAGCGCACCGAAGCCAATTTCACCGTCGGACTTGCCGCCGAAGCTGAGATGCGCCTCTTCAGGTAAGATCGAGGAAGTCGCCCCCCACTTGTTCACTTCGACGATGCGCCAGCAGCCGGAAAAAAGCCTTGGCGAAGCCGGGCACCTTGGTCGTCAGCCGCCCTCCGTGATCAACCATTGTAGGCGGCAGCAGCGAAGGTAAAAGCGATCCGCCCCGATCACGGCCACGGAAGCGGGTCTTCTCGTGCCCGGGGACCGTCTGGATCCAGCCGAATGCCTCCGCGATGCGCTTGCGGATGCTTTGGCTGACGGCATAGCTGCCGCGCCCGTCGTTCGCCGTCGATAGCAGAGCGGCCGCCGCTGGTGTTCTGCGCCACATGTGGCGTCACGTTCATCGAGCGCAGCTCGTTGACGAAGTCTTCTGCATCTTAGGCTTTGTCGGCGGCAGGCGGATCGCTGTCGGCCGGTCGGCACGCGGCTCGATCATGTGCAGCGCGGCGACCATTCGGCATGCCCGTTCACCAGCGTCAGGCGGGCGTCGACCAGGCCGCGATGAAGCAAGGCTTCGTTTCCCTGCCTTACCCTGCGGTACAGCTCGGCATCCGGATCGGTGGTCGAAGCATGGGTGTCGTTGGAGCGTTTCTGGCCGTGGAAGTCCGCTTCGGCATTGCGCCCGCCACCTGGCGCCGGCAACTCGCTGGAGCCGTCCTGCGGTTTGACGCTCTTCATCGAGGCCCAGGCCTCGATCAGGTTCTGTCGACCGAGAAGTATTCGCTCGACGGAAGCCTCGTCATCTTGGCTGCGCCAGCACCGCCGCGAGGAACTTGGCCGCGATGTCAACTAGCAGCCGGTCGCGGTTCTTCGAGAAACCCGAATGGTCCCAGGCTGCGTCGTCGGCGCCGGATTCCGATGAACCAGCGGAACAGCGGGTCGTAGTCTGGCCGCTCCATCAGAAGCCGCTCCGAGCCGATCGAATAAAACGCCTGCGACAGCATCGCCCGCAGCAGCTTCTCCGGGGGGATCGACGGCCGCCCAATCGGCGAAATAGAGCGCGGCAAGCTCGCGCTCCAGCAGGTCTCGAACCCGTTCCTCCAGCCGCGGGGCGTCCGATGCGGCGACCACGTCCTCAGCCGCACTCGCCGCTGCCTTGCCCCTTCGATTATCAATCATCTCCACGGAGACCAGCGTCGGGAGGAGGGCCCATGGCGACGGACAACATAGCTGATCTACATGCCCGGTTGCAACGTCTCGTTGACAGCCAAGAGCTTCTGCTCCCTCATAAACCGCCGCTCGCGGGCAAGGCCGGTGATGACTCCACCTTCGAAAACGTCTCTGACCAGGCGTCGCTCCTCCGGCTAACGCCGGTGTCCGCTCAAAATTCTGAAGGCTGTTGCGCAGCAAGCCGGCATGTCGCCTCTTGATCAAAATGCCAGGGCCGACCCGCCCTAAATGAAACGCGCACTCATATACGCCGTCAATTTGGTAAGGCGGCACTTTCGACCATGCCGCTCAAGACCCATCGAAACGACACCGTAAGATCGCCCGGCTGGTGAGAACGTGGCTGAGGTTCTTGCACCGGCGTCAGCTCGATTGATTTCTCACGATGACCGCACGTGCCTCGTCAGTGTGTCGGGACGGAGCACCTTTTAGCGCGCTATTCACGCCTGCCGCGTTCTTTTGAATGCTATTGTCGCTGTGTATCGCTAGCTTCATCGCGAACTCGGAGAAGGCACATGGACCTAGCATTCTGCAGCCAGAAATGAAGTCCGCATGATCGCGTCGCGCTACGGGTGGACGGCAAGCCAGTCTCGGCCCCGCTCCCGAGGGAGGTGTTGCGAGTTGCCTGCGACTGGATCTCGCCTGTTCGAGCCGAGGAGTACACATCATGACCAGCCCCAACGCGCCCCATGGGACGAGGTATCGGTAGTTACCGAACACGAGCGTGCCCAAGGATCGTCTCCAAAATCACCGATGGCACGTCAGGTCGTCGTGGACACCGCGGCGCCTTTTTCGGGGCTCACGATTCCTGGACCGACGCGCGAACGAGCGGCAATTCATATAAGACATATCCTGGCCACGCAAAGTGTCACTGTGATTGGGGCAAACGTTTGGTCGTGCGGGAGACGAAACCTAGACAGGTATGCTCTGGGCACGCTCGGTTTGGGTGAGGTCCGATGGCGCGGACGGGTCCAGCCACTGTGCCTTACGAGCAACCCGACCGCGCGGCGACGGTACCTCTAGGAGAGCGTCGTGAGACGTTCCGAATGCTGATCGGCAGTGACTTGGGCAGTGACCAAGTCGCACGGTCCGTAGTTGCTCGTGAATCGGTTCGAAGCGGGCGGTCGGATGAGAAAGCCGTCCTGCGCGAGAAGCAACAACCATTCGATATTAAGCACACCTGAAACTTAACAATGAGACGGTGTGATGAGAGTATGCCGGTCTGGGCGCTAAGAGTCTCCACGACGAAATTTCAGCTGGGAAAACTGCTATGGCAATCGGAGGTCTACCATCGTGTCTGGCCGTAACTCTCAAATATGAAGGTGGATACTCGAACGATCCAAACGATCGGGGGAATTGGACTGGCAAGAAGCGCGGCGTCGGAGTTTTGAAAGGAACGAAATACGGGATCGCTGCTCATGCATATCCGAATCTCGACATCAAAAACCTGACGCTTGATGATGCAGAGTCAATCTATGAAAGAGACTATTGGAACCCAGTGCGCGGTGAGAGCCTCCCTTACGGCGTCGATCTTGCGACGTTTGACGCTGGCGTAATGTCCGGACCTCGGCGAGGCGTTCGCTGGTTGCAAGCGGCAGTCGGCGCGAAACAGGACGGCCTTGCCGGAAGCGAGACGATTGCGAAGACGATCGCCGCGAACGGCAAAGCGACCATCCTGAGGATTTGCGCCAAACGGCGAGGTTTTGTGCAATCCCTTTCGTCGAGCAACTTTTTCGGGAGAGGCTGGTCGCGGCGCATTGCTGAGGTTGAAGCGAAAGCCGTTGCCCTGTGGCTGACGCGCGGGGCCGGCAAGCTAACGGAAGAAGACCGTGCGGAGATCTATAACGATAGCATCGCTGCACGAAACAAGGCTGTTGCCCACACGAAGAGCGCGAAGTGGACTTGGACCGTCGGTGTGGCGCTTGGCGGCGGCGATACAATCCTAAGCCGCGGCCCCAACTTGGTCGTTATTGGGATCGTCGCTGTTCTCATGATCAGCGGGGTCGTGCTCTGGAACAAGGCCCGCCACAATAAGGAGCGAGCCTTGGCCTACAAGGCCGTGGGTGCTTGATGAGCAGTTCATTTTTCGAGCTGCAGAGCCCCTTTTTATCGCGATAGTTTCTGAGCCGAGACAAAAATACTCCATTGCCGGCTCAGTGCTTCCTTCGTATCCAGTCGTCGCAGGTCCGGTAGTCAGCGCCTGAGCAGGGTAGGATTTCTTTGTACACCTCAGCCGCCGGCTTGAGCCGCCGAATAGGACGCCGTGCGCTCGTTGCAGCCCTCGGCACGAAGCCGATCGCGCTGCTCGGTAGTCTCCACGCCTTTCGCGATCGTGGTGATGTTGAGGTGACCTGCCGCTGCTCCAGTAGGAGTTAGAGTCCGGGCCGAAGAAGGACGGACAGATGAAGCGAGCACGGTTCACGGAAGAGATGGGGTATTCGGTCCCGATCGCCTGACCGATTGCCGCGCGGCACGTTTTGGCTGACGATCATGGACCAACTCCATCCGGAAAGGAGGAAAGCCATAATCTACGTCGGCCTCGATGTTTCGCTGAATTCCGTTGCGGTATGTGCAGTGGACGAGACCGGAAAGCTTATCCGGGAGGGAACCACGTTGGCAGACGCGCCATCGATTGTTCAGTACCTCGAACCATGGGCTGGTCAAGTTGAGCGGGTTGGCCTTGAGGCAGGACCGATGTCAGAATGGCCCGCGCCGCGGCCGAACAAAAGAATGGACGCGATGCCCGCAATCGTCATCGGGGCGATCATTAAAAATCGCTTGTCTATCTCATCCGTCGAGTGCAGCTTGGCGCGATGTGCGGCGGGAACGTCATGTAGGCCAGCACATCGGTCTCGGCCTCGTCGAGGAAGCCGGCGAGCTTGGGTAGCTTGGGGCGGAGCTGATCGGCGACCTTCCGCCATTGCGCTCGTGCGGTCTCGGCATCGCCCTGGGCAAACGCAGTGGCGATGAAGGCGGAAACGACACGCCGTCCGCTTTTCTCGGCATGGGCCAGCGCATTGCGCATGAAGTGGACGCGGGGGTCGTTGAAGAAGGTGCCAATAGATCTCGCGCGATGCAGAGATCGGCCCTATCATGGCCCTCGCGTCAAAGCTCGCTCTACAGCGCGATCTGAAGCCGCAAACGCACTATGAGGGACAATCCAACGCAGAATAAGCGCAAGGAGAGCAGTTGCCAGCCGCTTGAGGTTGATGCCGGCGGCCGTGAGGTAGGCCTGGATCTTCATATTCGGTAGACCGCGCCGTATGGCGCGCGCCAGTCCATGCCAAGTTTTGGCTTCGCCGTGGAAGCCCTCTGAGCGCCAGCGATGCCGTTGATAGAGATGTCGATCCTGCTTACTCCATCGCTCGTGACGGCGGCGGGCACGCAGCAGTGCCGGATAATGGTCACCGACAACGACCGCTTTGTTAACTCGCCCTTTGGATAGGCAATCGCCCTTGAGCGGACACCGGGCGCAATCCTTCGCCTTCGAGTAAAAGAAACGGCCGTGCTTGATGAGCCGCGCGGGGCGCAAGATACGCCCTCGCGGGCACTTCAAGATGTCGTTTTTGGCATCGTACCGGAAGCGTCTGAGCGGTACGCGACTCTTGATGTCAATCGGCATTGGACTGGGACCCCCGTATTGCCGCATCAGCAAATGTTACCCTGATGGCACGGATACGAGGTCGACTGATCGGCCGCGCCAGGTAGCTTTCCCGGCTTGCTCGACGAAAGGGGCTGTGGGCGGGTCGGGCCCTACATAGCCCGAGCCGTCCACAACCCCGGGCGATGGAGCGGCGGTCGAGGCATCCGCAAGCGGCCGCTCCGCGACCAACTGCTCGGCCGTCTTTTGTCTAAGCGCCCTTAGCAGGCGCTGCACGATCGAATGCTGTCTCGCCCCGAACTCCTCGGGGTGAGTCTCGCTCAGCCGACCGACGATTGTGAGCGCCGTCAGTTGCGGCTGCTCCGCGAGCCAGCCCTCGATAGCAGCAATATGCGGGTCGAGCTTGGACGGCATGCGAACCCTGGTTTTATAGGGCCGACGAGTCCGCCGGTGCGTGGCACGCGGCTCGCCGGCGGTCACCCTCTTGCCGAGCGTCTTCGCGAACGTCGCCGCGGTCACCGGCGCGTTGCTCGCGTGAGCGGATTGCAGGCCACGCGCCTGTCCGGCACGACGATCGACGCGATTGCCGAGTTCGTTCTGGGTTGCGCGAATCTCGGCCAACAGCGCGACCGGATCGAGCGAGCGATACTGATCGCGCAGCCGTTTCTTCACGGCGGCGGTCACCTTGGGATGCGCTAATGCACGCTCGTAGGGCGTCGATGGGGGATGATAGCGCTTGATCACTTTAGCCCCTTCGCGGCGCTTCTCCTTCAGCTTGAACGAGGGCTGGAAGAAGTTGACGTAGAGCCGCGCCGCCGCATAGAGGCGGCCCATCACGCGCGCCGTCTCGACGCCATCGAAGCGGCCATAGCCCATGAGGCGGCGGACGACGGCACCATTCTTCTGCTCGACGAATGCTTGATCGTTCTTCTTGTACGCGCGCGAGCGCGTCACTTCGAGCTTCTGTTCGCGATACCATGGCACGACGACATCGTTCATGAAGGCGCTGTCGTTGTCGAAGTCAACGCCGCGCAACAACCAGGGGAACAGGCTCTGTGCGCGGTTGATCGCTTCGACGACCAGCGAACCCTCCCGCGTCAGCAACGGCAGGCACTCCGTCCAGCCAGTGGCGATATCGACCATCGTCAGGGTCTGGATGAACGAGCCGGCCACCGACGTGCCGCCATGCGCGACCATGTCGACCTCGCAGAAGCCAGGCACCGGGCTGTTCCAGTCATTGAACGTGCGGATCGGGACCTCGCGCCGGATTGCCGAATAGAATCCGGCACGGCGCCGCCTGCCGCCGCTCGCCGCAATCTTCACATCGACGAGCAGGCGATCAATGGTGGCGGCGCTGATGGCCAGAACACGATCACGGTCCGCCTGGCCAAGCCGCAATCGGCCATGTTGCTCGAGCGCCGGCAGCAAGGTCGGAACCATCACCTTGAGCCGCTTGCCGCACACCCGATCCGCGCCTCCCACAGCGCCGTCATCGCGTCCTTGATCGTCGTACCATATCTACGTTTACGCTCTTGCGGTTTCTCGACCTTGCTGGGCCCAACCGTCGTGCGCCGCCGGAGTGCGCGCATCGCATGCTTACGATGCCAGCCCGTCGTCGCGCACAGCGCGTCGAGGATCCGTCCCTTTTCCGCCCGCTTGGCCGACCGGTATTGCTCCGTCACTGCTGACACCACTTCGCGCCGCGCGCCCATGCTGATCTTTCCCGCCATAGTGGCCACCGAACCAATTCGGTGGCACCGACCCAATCATCGGCGAGAAGTTTTCCAGTAACATTTTGAATGAGGCAATGCGCAACGTAATTGGGCGCCGATCCGCGGATCTCATCAAGGCTCGTGGCATGCCATAAAGCCGGATAGATAGCTGCAAACGATCGTTAGCCAAAACAAAGCGAATGGCCTTGCAAAGCGGGGACCGTCCATAGATAGGTCCAGAGCCGGCCGGTCCTGGTCTTGCCCTTGGCCAGGACCGCCACCGTGGTGTCATCCGCGTGGATGCGCTCCGCCGCGAAGACGTGGCTCCCGATCGCATCGACCAGAGGCATCAGGGTTGCCGCGGAGGCACCTACCCAGTCCGCGAGCGTCGATACGTCGAGGTCGATGCCTTCACGCTGATAGACATCGCTCTGACGATGAAGCGGCAGGTGCAGGCCGTACTTGGCGAACAGGACATGGGCAAGCAGCTTGGACCCTGCACGCCCGCGCGCAATCGGATGCGAGGGGGCCGGCGGTTGAGTGATCGCTTCGCAGGCCCGGCAGACGAGCTTCTCGCGCACGTGCTGGATCACCTTCCACTGGCGCGGAACGAGCTCCAGCGTCTCGGTTACGGCCTCGCCAATCTTGCGCAATCGGCTGTCGCCGCAGCATGGGCAGGAAGCCGGCACGGGATAGACAATGCGCTCCCGCGGCAAATGCTCCGGCAGCGGCCGGCGGGCTGGCTTGCGGCGCTCGAACGATGGCGCCGCAATCTTCTCGGCTGCTATCTGCGCCGCGGTCTCAGCTTGAGCCGCGTTCTCCTCCAGGTCGGCCAGCTGTAGCTCGAGCTGGTCCAGCAATGCGCCTCGCTCGGAGGACTGTCCGAACTGCTCGTGCCGGAGCTTCTTGATCGTGAGCTTGAGCTTCTCGATCAGCAATGTTCCCGCCTGGGCTTCCGCTTCCGCGGCCAACCGGGCCGCTCGCTCGGCGCGCAGCATCGTCTGCAGCGTGGTCACATCGTCGGGAAGAGAATCATCGGGGCCCATCGCCGACCAGAGAATCACAAGACGCGATCTCTGTCCGAACCGCGGATCCTGTCACCCATTCAAATCCCAGCGATCAGCCAGCCGCCTGCGGTCGCCAGGTCTGTTGCGGCATCCGCCAGTCGATGCCCTCCAGCAAGTAGCCAAGCTGGGCAGGGGTGATTGTCACCACTCCATCAGCCGACGACGGCCACAGAAAGCGGCCACGCTCCAGCCGCTTGGCGTAGAGCGACATGCCCAGTCCATCGTGCCAAAGGATCTTGATCAGCTTGCCGCTCCTGCCACGGAACACATAGAGGTCGCCGCCGTGCGGGTCTCGCTTGAAGGCTTCCTGCACCAGCAAGCCCAGCGAGTTCATGCCGCGGCGCATATCGGTGTGGCCGGTCGCAATCCACACCCGCACGCCCGACGCAATCGGGATCACCGTAGGCGTCCATCTGCCAGCGCCGCCACGGCGGCCTTCAGCGTCGCCGCGTCGACCGCGCCCGTGATCCGCATCCGAGCCCCGGCCGCAAACTCGATCTCGATCGACCCGCCGTCGTTGGCCGGCGCGACTGGACAGGACGTCGGTCCTGCCTCCGCGACCACTACCGCCGGTACGAAGCCAGGTGGATCGGCGGCATCCTTCGGCTCAGGCCGAAACGACCGTCGCCATCGCAGCAGCAATGAGGGCGAAACGCCGTACCGCCGCGCGGTTGCAGCGACCTGGCGCGGCCCCTGTAAGCTCTCCAGGACGATCTTGAGCTTCTCATCCTCGGACCAGCGCCGTCGCCGGCCCGTGTCTACCACCTCAAGCCGTTCGACTTGGGCACTGCGCCTATCACTGTCCATAAGGACAGTTCTCAACAATACGCCTCATTCGGCAAGGCGGCCCTCACCGGGCGGATACGTCATAGGCGCAAGCGGCTCGGAAGTAAGCTTGAGCTCTTACTGGCGAGAGTCTCAGGGTGGCGCACCAAGCCGGCGCGTTGCGGACGCGCGATCTCGAGCGGGTGACGGTGGACACTACCGTGCAGCCCAAGGCCATCACGTTCCCGACCGATGCCAAGCTGGTCCATGCGGCGATCAGGGGCTCAACCGGCTGGCCCGCGCATGGCCTTGAGCTGCGGCAATCCTATCGGCGCATCGCCAAGCAGGCGGCGATGATGGCGGTCGTTATGCCCATGCCAAACAGTTCAAGCGCCATCGTCGGCAATTGCGCCTGCTGCGGTCGCGGCTCGGCCGCCTGATCCGAGACATCCGCCGCAAGATCGCCGGCCAGCCAGAACTCGAAGCTGCGTTCGAGCAACCGCTTTCGCGCGCAGGCCAGATCCGCTCCCAGGAGCAGCGGCAGCGCGGATACAAGCTTTACTCCTTCCACGCACCCGAGGTCGAATGCATCGGTAAGGGCAAGGCCTCAGCGCCGTATGAGTTCGGCGTCAAGGCTTCGATCGTCACCACCAATGCCCGCGCCCCGGGCGGCCAGTTCGTGCTGCACGCCAAGGCGCTGCCGGGTAACCCATATGACGGGCACACGTTCGGCGAGGTCATCAACAGCACCGAGACGCTCACTGGCTGCGGAATCGAGCGCGCCTATGTCGACAAGAGCTACCGCGGTCTCGAAACAGTAACCCGCGCCGCGTCTTCATCTCGGGCCAGAAGCGTGGCGTCTTCGGGGTGATCAAACGCGAACTCAGGCGCCGCTCCGCCATCGAGCCCGTGATCGGTCATATGAAGACCGACGGACACCTCGGCCGCTGCCATCTCAAGGGCCGCGACGGCGATCCGGCAAATGTCGTCCTGACCGCCGTCGGCCACAATCTTCCTCGCCTGGCTGAAGCTTTTGCTGCACCTAATCCTGAACGCTTTGATGCAGCTGCTCCCTCGCACACCCGCGCTCAAACCAGATTCTTAACGGAGGACTATTTGATCCAATTGCAACAACGGAAGCCTTTGACGCTGGTCTCTTCTAGCTCGATTGCGATCGTATGACCAAACCCCACCTTCCGTCATCGCCACGCGGCGGGTGCGGTGATGCAGACCGACTATGCCGGTCCGACGGTGGAGGTGATCGATCCGCAAAGCGGCGAGATCCGTCAGGCGCAGATATTTGTCGCGGTGCTCGGGGCCTCGTCGCTGACCTTCGCTATGGGAAGCTTCGGTCAGCGACTACCAGATTGGATCGAAGGCCAGACCCGAGCCTTGTCGTATTTCGGCGGAGTTCCCAAGGCGATCGTCTGCGACAATGTGAAGGCCGGGGTCGTCAAGGTGTTGTGGTTCGAGCCGACGCTCAACCAAACCTTTGCCGCCATGGCCGAGCACTACGACACGACGATTTTGCCGACCCGCAGCCGCAAGCCGCGGGACAAGGGCAAGGTTGAAGGCGCGGTGCTGATTGTTGAGCGCTGGATTCTGGCACGGCTGCGCCATCGGCGGTTCTTCAACCTGACCGATCTCAATACTGCGATCGCCGATTTGCTGGAGGAGCTGAACCATCGGCCGATGCGCCATACCGGCAAATCCCGCCGGCAGCTGTTCGAGGAGATCCAGCGCGCTGCGTTGAGGCCGCTGCCGGGCGAGCCGTTCGAATACGCCGAATGGAAAATGGCGAAGGTCCACCCGGATTATCATGTCGAAGTCGACAAGACCTTTTACTCGGTGCCGCACCGGCTGATCGGCCGTCGGGTGGACGTCCGGCTCACCTATCGGGCCGTTGAGATCTTCCAGGATCACCAGCGTGTCATCCCCTGATTGACGCTCGGCTTCCATCCTGATTGCCGCGCCGCAACAGTCCCGTCATCTCGTCCAAATAGCATCCATAGCGAGTCCCCCGACCTACAAAGACCATTCTAGCCGACCGCACATCCGCACGCGATCATTTCTGGGCGCAGACGCCAATTGAGCGAGCGCGTAGGATTCTCACGACCCCCTTTCGGATCGTCGCGCGCGCGCCTTGGGATCTTCCGCATATTTGGTGCAGCTCTCCTCTTCACGTGTCGTCCTAGGCGACTGTGCGTTGTCAGTCGGTTGCCAGCACCCTATTTCTGAGCAGTGCAAATCCCGAACGACCGTACATCTGGCGCTTCATCGTCTTCAGCCGGTTGATATGTCCTTCCACGGGGCTGGTACTCCAGGGTTGCTTGATCGCTCCCCGAACAGCTGCAATGTCCCTGGCGATACCTCGTGCCAGGGCAGCCAGTTCGCTGTTCGAAGCATCCTCGATCCATTGCTGGAGACTCGCATCATCTTGTCCCCGTATAACTCCCGCGAATCGTCGCGCGAGCCTGGCGGCGTCCGAAAGTTCCGGCGCAACCTCCAGGAGATGGTGAAGGAACAGCTCCGTTTGCTCATCGAGCAATGTAGGCTCTCCCATTAGGAGCCGTGCACAATTACGGCGCGAAGGCAATCGCCACTGCACATTTGACGGAGCATTCGATAAACCTTGCTTTCGCACGGCAGTCCATCGGTAGATTGTCGCCTTGCTGCCTTCAAAGCCCATGAGCTTGATTTCGGCCCATAGTTGCGACCCGCGGCGTTCACCTTCGTCCCAGCGCTTTTCTAGATAATCTTGGAAACCAACGATGACTGAGTGCGCGCGCGGCCTCCGGTGCTCAGGCTCACCACCCGCGGCAAGCCAGCGCTCGACCGTCCTCACACTCATACCGATCCGCAGCGCGATCCTGCGCGGCGCCAGGCCATTGGCGCGTAGGTCGAGGATTTCGGCATAATGTGAGCGGCGCTCGCTCCGTCGCTTGCGGCGCAGCTGATCAAGTTTTGTGGAAGCCTCTTTGGGCCGCGATTCGGGCTTAGCGTTATCTTCACGGACTACCTCCGCAGCCACGGCCTTTGCAGCGGCACCGAGGGCGTTGCGATGACGGCTAACTGCCAAATGCAGCGCATCGCTTAGGCTTTGAAGAAGATGAAAACGGTCTGCCACCTGCATTGCATCGGGAGCGCCACGACGGGCACCCTTGGAATAAACGCCGGCACGATCGCGGGCAATCACTTCGATGCCTGGATGGCGTTTTAGCCAATGCGCGACCGTATTGGCGTTTCGGTCCGGCAAAAGATCGATGACGCGATTGCGTTCAAGGTCGCAGATGATGGTTCCGTAGCGTTGCCCCTTGCGCCAGGCCCAGTCGTCAATGCCGATCACACGCAGCGGCTCTGGCGGCTTGAACTCGACCGCGCGGATCATCCGTAGCAGTGTGTCGCCGCTGGCAGGCATACCAAGCTTGCGAGATAGTCGTGCACCCGGCTTTCCGCCGATCGCGAATCCGATCGCCAATTGCCTGTCGCAGAGACGGGAGGTTCGTCTCGCTTTCGATCGCGCAATTTGCGGCAACCGCTCCGTGAAAATCTGTCGTGGGCATTTCGAGTTAGCGCATCGAAAGCGTCGTGCGCGAAGACGGATCTCAACAATCCGATCCTGCCACGGCAGATCAGCTAAGCGGCGCACGTAATGGCTGTGCACGCGGTCGGTCTGACAGCCGCAACAGGGACAGCTTGAGACCGCTGACTTCGGCCGAGCCAGTAGGATCACTTTATCGGCCTCCCGAAGGATCTGAACAATCGAAAGCTCGGGGGAGACGAGCGAGTGGTAAGGCATGGATATATGAGGTGGTCCCGGTTGTCTGAACAGCAATTCGGCGTCGATAAAGTGAAGCTTCCGCCAAAATTAAGCTGCCGCGCGGAACGGCAGCGGATTGAAGTAAGCTTGATCCGGGGTGCCGCCGTCAAGGCTCGAGTGAGGACGCCGGCCATTGTAAAAGTCGAGGTATCGGCCGATCGAGGCGCGGGCGTCGGACACGGTGTCGCAGGCGCGCAGATAGACCTCCTCATATTTGACGCTGCGCCACAGCCGCTTGACGTACACGTTGTCGCGCCAGGAGCCCTGGCCGTCCATGCTGATGGCGATGCCGTGACTGGCGAGCACGCCGGTGAACGCCGCGCCGGTGAACTGCGAGCCCTGGTCGGTGTTGAAGATGTCCGGCTTGCCGTGGCGAGCGAGAGCATCCTGCGTCTCGACGCAGAATGCGGCTTGAAGCGCCGCACCAACGAGATGGGCGCGCTCGCTGGGTTCGAGAAATCCGGCCACTTCTTCTTCAACAAGCCGTTCGGCCGCGGCTATGAAGACGGCCTGGTCTCGGCCATCGCGATCTGCGACATGCTCGCTGCTCAATTTTGTGACCCGGCGGTTTTCTGAAGGCCACGGCCTCACGGTGCGCATCGGAAGCGAAACTCGCCTCTGGTGCGGCGATTTGAACGTCTTCCGGTGGCATCATGATTGGCCGGTTCTGTCTGGTTCGACGATTCATAGCGTACTCATGGCGCTGGAACATTGACTCCACAAGAAGATCGATCGCGGCGAATCTGTCGACACGTGGATTAGCCGCATCCTGAAGGAGAGCGAGTCGCTGGCATTCGCCGGCCTCCTTTCGATGTTGGCAAATACTGTCCCGCCCTGTTTCGCCGGCGTCTTGAAGCCGCTTCTTCAGAACTGGGTGCTTTTGGATTGGGACCGCCAAGCCTCTACGCTACGAAATTCGGACAGTTCCGGTCCCATGGGGCTTTGGATACACCAGCCACGTGCGATGATCGAGCTTGGCCGCGCTTGGCATCAGATGCCCCACCGTCGAAACATGCTGCTCTACATCGGCGGCGGCATCGTTGAAACGCTGGTCGCCGATGAAGCCGAGCGGCCCTTCCTCGCACAGTTGCGACCGGGATGGGTTGCCGATCTCGACGGCGAGGAACCGCCGAAGAGCGAACGTCTCAACCCCGACAACTACACCTTCGAGATGCGCGACGGAAAGCGCGTGGCTGTCAGCTTCGAGTGGTCGGACGAGGTGAGGCAGAAGAATCACGAAGATCTTCAGCGCATCGCCACGGACCAGACGATTGCCAACTTTCCTTTCCAGATGCGGCAACTGCTCAATTCAGGCGAGCGTTTCTCGCAGGTCCAGCTCCCGCAGTTCTGGGAGTTTGTCCAGGGCCTTGAAGGCCTCTCGCCGCGGCTTGCCCATGACGGCGATCCGTTGCATCACATCGAAGACTTGCTTTGCGGCGCCATCGCTGCGCTCGTCGTCAAGCATCATGAGTGGCTCGCGGCCGATCGGAGCGCATGGGCTGGTGTCGCAGTAAACTGGAAGCCGTGATCGGTCTCCTCCCAGACCGCTCTGCAGTGCGGATCTTCGGCATCCTCCGGTCCAAGCGCGCGGCAGCGGCGCAGCTCGGCCGAGAGATCATCGGGTGCGGAGATGGCGGGCACCTCGGATACCGGCCGCGGCGCCGGGCGCCGATGGATGTAGGACAGCGTGACCATGAACACGGCCAACAGGGCAACCATCGCGATTGCGCGCCGGAAATCCGAGCGATCTATCTTCTGCGCCTTCAGTTGCTGCTGAACATGGTGACGTTGCCCGGCTGGTAGCCGCCCCGCGTCGAGAAGATCTTGTATTGCTGAGCGCCTTGCGACTCCGTCGCCGTCACTCGCGCCTGCTCCAGCGCGTCTGCGCGTCCCTTTGCGGCCAGAACCGCGACAACGCCGTTCGAAATGTTCGAGCCGCGCGGCCGCACCCTCCGCGATCAAATCGAGAGACACATGGACCGGAATCCCGGCGATTGGTCGGTCGAGCATTTGTTCGGAGAAATCGGGGCGTTCGACTGCTCGCGGGCGCGTTTCGCTGCGATGATCGAGGAGACGGTTCATCCACTGTCGCGAACGGGGGACGGGCAACTACGGATAGTGGACGCGCTCAACAAAGTCCTCACGCGAGACGGCTATCATCTAGCATTACAGTTGTCTTTTTGATTTGACGTGAGCGCGTTGAGCGGCAGCCTGATGAGCTCTGCGCCAGAAAGACCATGCGATGATGCGTGCGGGTTGAATACGCTTTCGAGCAAGTCTGATGGCAATGCGGCGGATTTCCTGGATTGACCAACGGATCAGTGGCGGTGTGGTTATGCTTTGGCTTTTGCCGGGGGGCGAGGTTTCGTTTTTTGGGCGGTGGCGGATTAGCGCGATGGCGGATCGCCGCCAGCATGGCGAAGGCGAGCATCACCAGGGACACGTGGCGATGCCAGCCATGCCAGGACCTGCTCTCGTTATGATCGAGCCCGAACTCGTTTTTCGCGGTTTCAAAGCTGTCCTCGATCGCCCATCGATGGCCTTCGACCGCGACCAGCGTTTCAATTGATGTTCCCGCTGGGCACCAGGTGGTGAAGAAGGCGAGATCGCCATCGGCGATATGGCGACGGATCAGCAGACCGCGCGTCCATAAACCATCATTTGCGCTGTTGAACTGCTCGGCCTCGAGGTCGGCCAGTTCGAGATAACACCAGTCGTGCAGCCGCGGTCCTTTGGTTCCGGCTCCCGCCGACAGGCGCTTCCAGTCGGACGGGCGCCGCGTCCGGGCGAGGTCCGCGGCCGTACCGGCGACCGGCGGTCGCTTGCCCCAGGATCGAAACACATGAGCGCTGCTGACCCCAAGCACGTAGCCTTTGCCTGCCCGACGTAGTTGCTGTTCGATGTCGCCAACACCGTAGACCGTGTCACCGGCAACCCACTTGAATGGTACAGACGCGGCTATCGCACGTGCGATCATTCTCGTCGCAAGCTTTGGTTTGGTCGCAAAGCAGACATCGGGCACGTATGCGGCTTCCAGACGATCTGGATCGTCGGTCCATTCCTTCGGAAGATACAACGCGCGATCGATGAACGCATGACCATGACGCGAAACGTAGGTAGCGAAGACGCCGATCTGGCAGTTCGTGATCTTTCCTGCCGAACCAGTGTATTGCCGCGCCACTCCGCACGAGGCGTTACCCTGCTTGAGAAAGCCGGTCTCGTCGATCACCAGCACCGCATCGTCATCCGCCAAGTGCTCGATGACATAGTCCCGGACGATATCGCGCAGGGCATCAGCGTCCCAATCCCCGCGACCCAGGATCGCCTGCTGCCGCCATGGGCCGGGATCGCCAGCCGCCTCCGCGCGCATCCAACCGGTCTTGCGCTGCTCATCTCCGAGCAGACCTTCCAGGAACAGGCCTGCATTCGTCGCCACACGCTCTTGCGTGAACAACGGACGTATCCGCTGCTTGACCTCTCGAAGCGACGCCGCCCACAACGCAAGCGTCTCCTCAACCGACGCGGCCCGCGTCCACGACATTCGAATCATGGTTGCCCATGGATTCAGAAGCGCGCAAAAAAGGCAACTGTAATGCTAGGGCTTCTCGGAATTCCGGCGACTCCAGCATAAGTAAAGAGCACATGTACTAACCAGTGAAATGAAGGCAGCCGACCAGCGCGGTCTTTCGAGACCG
>NZ_JADPIQ010000001.1:0-818 GCF_023073015.1 Bradyrhizobium sp. 87 | reverse complement strand
GGGCGCGGCCAAACGAAGAAAGGCTACTTCTGGGCGATTGCCTCAGACGACCGCGGCCACAGCGGCCCAAGTCCGCCGATCGTGCTGTTCCGATATGCCCCCAGTCGCAGCGGTGCCTTCGCTGAGCAGTTCCTGGATGGCTTTGGCGGACGCTTCCTGCAATGCGATGCCTATGACGGTTATGATCGACTGACCGAAGTCGCTCGACTGCAAGGGCCTTGGACGCTCGTGCATTGCTGGAGCCACTTGCGCCGACGCTTCGTCAAATTGGCCCGCAATAGCAAATCGCCGATCGCCGAGGCCGCCATTCGGCACATCGCACAGCTTTACGCCATCGAAGCCATGGTGCGCGGTGCATCGCCGGACATACGGTTGGCCGCGCGCAAGGAGCACTCGCTGCCAATGGTAGCCGCGTTGAAGTCGTGGTTCGAAAAACAGCTGTCGATGATCTCCAGCGGTTCGACGCTCGCCGAGGACATCCGCTACGCGCTCAATCACTGGCAAGGTCTGACCCGCTTCCTCGAAGACGGGCGCCTCGAGCTCGACACCAACCCTGTCGAGAACGCCATCCGGCCAGTCTGCCTGACCAGAAAAAATGCGCTCTTCGCCGGTCATGAGGTCGGAGCCGAAAACTGGGCCTTGCTCGCCTCGATCGTCGCCACCTGCAAGCTCAACGACGTCAACCCGGCCGCCTACATCGCCGAAACACTCGAGACGATCATCGACGGCCATCCCCATAGCCGCATCGAAGACCTCATGCCGTGGCGATTCCGCAAAACGTCAAGCCAGCCTCAATAGGGTTGCGGCTAAGCGCTTAC
>NZ_JADPIQ010000032.1:0-45292 GCF_023073015.1 Bradyrhizobium sp. 87 | reverse complement strand
TTCTCTTTCTTCGGCGTCTCCTTCGTCTACGTCATCTTCGAGGACGGCACCGACATCTACTGGGCGCGCTCGCGCGTGCTGGAATTCCTCAACGGCGCCGGCGCCCGCCTGCCTGCCGGCGTGAGCCCCACGATCGGCCCCGACGCGACCGGCGTCGGCTGGGTCTACCAGTACGCGGTCATATCGAAGGAACTGAACCTCGCCGACACCCGTACCATCCAGGACTGGAATCTGAAGTTCGCACTGGCGAAGGCCGAGGGTGTCGCCGAGGTTGCGAGCGTCGGCGGCTTCGTCAAGCAGTACAACGTGGTCCTCGATCCGCAACGCATGCGCGACCGCGGCATCACCATGCAGAAGATGCGCGATGCCATCCGCGCCAGCAACGCCGACGTCGGCGGCCGGACCGTCGAACTGTCCGAGTTCGAGTACGTCATCCGCGGCAAGGGCTACATCAAGTCGATCAACGACCTCGGCGACATCGTGCTGAAGACGAACAACGGGACGCCGGTGCTGCTGCGCGACGTCGCCCGTGTCGAACTGGGCCCCGACGAGCGGCGCGGCATCACGGAGCTGAACGGGGAGGGCGAGGTCGCCAGCGGCATCGTGCTACAGCGCTTCGGCCTCAATGCGCTGGAGGTGATTGAGAACGTCAAGAAGCGCTTCCGGGAGATCGCCTCCAGCCTTCCGAAGTCGGTCGAGATCGTGCCGGTCTACGATCGCTCCAACCTGATCTACGCGGCCATCGACACGCTCAAGCACACGCTGTTCGAGGAAAGCGTCGTGGTCGCGCTGGTCTGCATCGTGTTCCTGCTGCACGTGCGTAGCGCCCTTGTCGCGATCCTGATGCTGCCCATCGGGGTCTTGATGGCGTTCGGCGCCATGAAGCTGCTCGGGCTCGGCTCCAACATCATGAGCCTCGGCGGGATCGCGATCGCGATCGGCGCCATGGTCGATGCGGCCATCGTCATGATCGAGAACGCCCACAAGCACCTCGAACGCGCCGAGCCGGGAAAGCCCAGGATCGACGTCCTGATCGCCGCCGCCTCGGAGGTGGGGCCTGCACTTTTCTTCAGCCTGCTGATCATCACGGTGTCCTTCATGCCGATCTTCACGCTGGAATCGCAGGAGGGGCGGCTGTTCAGCCCGCTGGCGTTCACGAAGACGTTCTCGATGGCGGCCGCCGCGCTCCTGTCGGTGACGTTGGTGCCGGCTCTGATGGTGATCTTCGTGCGCGGGCGGATCGTTCCGGAGCACAGGAATCCGATCAACCGCGTCCTGATCTGGATCTACCGCCCGGTGATCAAGGGCGTCATGCGCGCCAAGACGCTGGTGGTCGTGCTCGCGCTCGCCATTCTGGCCGTGAGCATCTGGCCGGCGCGGCAACTCGGTACCGAGTTCATGCCGAACCTGAACGAAGGCACGCTGCTCTACATGCCGACCACGCTGCCGGGCATCTCGGTCACGAAGGCCGGCGAACTGATGCAGATCCAAAACCGGATCATCCGCTCGTTTCCGGAAGTGGCCTTGGTCTACGGCAAGGCGGGGCGCGCCGCGACGGCGACCGATCCGGCGCCGTCCGAGATGTTTGAGACGGTGGTCAACCTCAAGCCCAAGGAGGAGTGGCGGCCCGGCATGACCATCGACGGACTGATCGCCGAAATGGACAAGGCACTGCAGTTTCCCGGGGTCTCCAACGCCTGGACCATGCCGATCAAGGCCCGCATCGACATGCTGTCCACGGGCATACGAACGCCGATCGGCGTCAAGGTGATCGGGACCGACCTGGTCGAGATCGACAAGCTCGCCAAGCAGATCGAGCAGGTCCTCAAGGCCGTGCCGGGCACCTCATCGGCCTATGCCGAACGTGGCATCGGCGGCTACTATCTGGAAGTCACCCCCGACCGTGCCGTGCTGGCGCGCTACGGCATCATGGTCCAGGACGTTCAGGACACGATCGCGACTGCGCTCGGCGGCCAGACGGTGACCACGACCGTGGAAGGGCGGCAGCGCTTCACCGTGAACATGCGCTATCCGCGCGATCTGCGCGACAATCCGCAGGCCATCGCCAACGATGTGCTGGTGCCGATGCCCGCTGGCGGCGCGGTACCGCTCGGCGAGGTCGCCAAGGTCGCGTCGGCGCGGGGGCCAACCTCGATCCGGACCGAGAACGGGCAGCTCGCGACCTACATCTACGTCGACATCCGCGATCGCGATCTCGGCGGCTACGTCGCCGACGCCAAAGCCGCCGTGCAGGCCAGCATCCAGTTTCCGGCCGGCTACTACGTGATGTGGAGCGGCCAGTACGAGTACCTGGAGCGGGCGACCGCGCGGCTGAAGATCGTGGTGCCGGTGACGCTGCTGATCATCTTCCTGCTGCTGTACCTGAACTTCCGCTCAATCACCGAGACGATGATCGTGATGCTGTCGCTGCCGTTCGCGCTGGTCGGCGGGCTCTGGCTGATGTGGTGGTTGAGCTTCAATCTTTCGGTGGCGGTCGCCGTAGGCTTCATCGCCCTCGCCGGCGTCGCGGCGGAGACCGGCGTTGTGATGCTGATCTACCTCAACCAGGCCTTCGCAGAGACCGCGGCGAGGCGTGCCGCCGAGGGGCGACCCCTGACCCGCGGCGATCTCTACGATGCCATCATGGAGGGCGCCGTGGAGCGTGTCCGGCCCAAGATGATGACAGTGGTCGCGATCATGGCGGGGCTGCTGCCGATCATGTGGAGCACCGGGACCGGTTCCGAAATCATGCAGCGCATCGCGGTGCCGATGATCGGGGGGATGATTTCTTCCACGCTGCTGACGCTGATCGTGATCCCGGCGATCTTCGGACTGGTGAAGGGCTTCGGATTACCGCACGACCACGGCCGTACTCCGCCGCGGATCCGCGAGCAGATCGAACGTGTTCAGCATGTCCCTGAGCCCGCCGAATGAGGTGACAAACGCCAATTTCCGGCGCCGGCATGAGGCGCGCCCAGTCCTTCTGGAAGATTGCTATCCCGACCGGGCGAGGTGTATTTCCACTCGCGGGTACCTCTGAATGGCAGGAAGGCTGCATGGGTAACTGGCTCGTTGTCCCAAAGGGACAAGCTTGGCGAGGCGGACCCGGGCGCGCCGTGCTGCGCAGTACGTCCGAATGTCGAGGGAGCTCCAGCGCTACTCGACCGCGAACCAGATGGCGGCCATCGCCGCCTATGCCGAGGCGAACACGCTCACGATTGTGCGCACCTATCGCGACGAGGGCCGCAGCGGCCTCCGGATCAAGGGACGGCCAGGTCTGATCGAACTGATCGAAGATGTTCAGTCGGGCCGAGCCGCCTTCGACCACATCCTCGTTTACGACGTCAGTCGCTGGGGCCGGTTCCAGGATGTCGACGAGAGTGCCTACTACGAGTTCCTGTGCAAGCGGAGCGGCGTTCAGGTCGAATACTGTGCGGAGATATTCAAGAACGACGGCACCTTTGTTTCCGGGATCGCAAAAAGCCTGAAGCGCGGGATGGCCGCCGAGTGGAGCCGGGAGCTCTCCGTCAAGGTGCACGCGGGACACTGCCGGGTCGCGAGCCTCGGGTACCGCGTTGGCGCTCCCGTCGGCTACGGCCTCATGATACCCACCATTCTCGGGAACGAGAACTACATCGGCAAGACCGTCTACAATCGCACCTCAAGACGCTTGGGCCAGAAGCTGGTCAAGAATCCGGATAACGCTTGGGTCCGAGGTGCTGCGGCGATCGAGCCTATCGTGGACCAGGGGATCTTCGCTCGCGCCCAGAAGCTGCTGGCCGATCGACGCGTGGAGATTCCGGAAGAAGAGATGCTGTTGCGCCTTCGTCTCACGCTCCGCCGGCGCGGTAAACTCAACTCGCACATCATCAATACGACGCTCGGTCTCAATCACGTCTCCTCGTACGTGAAGCACTTCGGTTCGCTGCGGAAGGCCTATGCGCTGATCGGATATGTGTCCCCGCGCGACTGCGACTGGATTGATACCCGGGAATTTTTGCGCCGCCGAACAATCGAGGCATGCCACCGAACTCGCGGAGGCGCTGCGAACGGAACTTGGCCTCCAGGCTGATCTTCTTCCGGACGGCATAGGGCTTGACGTCGGAGGCTCACGCGTAGTTTCGTTTCTCGTCGCGCGACGACTGGCGCATCGTGGAAAGGACCACGCGGCGCAATGGAAAGCCTACCGTAGGCAGATCTCATCGGGCCTACTTGCCGTGATGCGGTTGGATGCGGCGAATCGGGAGATCGAGGATTACGTGCTGTTGCCTGCCCCGTTGAGGTCAGGACGCTACGTCTGGCTCTCATCTGATTCCCTTCGTCGACATCGGGGCGCGCTTTACCAGGAAAAGGGGGCATTGTTCGGCGCCATCAAGACAACGCTGGCAAAAACCAACCGTGCCGCCCCAACCAGCTCAGCACCGTCGAAAAAGCGATCGAAATCAGGCCGGCCCAGAGCCAAGGGCTTCGGCGGGCGGCGCTCACGGTGCGGAGATACAAAATCGCTCCGATGAGCGTGCCGTAGTTCCTTCGGAAGTCACCATTCAGCTTCGCAATCTTGGACAATTCCGAGGATGTATCGGCGTCATTTGCCATCGGGCTGGCTCCTTCGTCCTGCTAGGACCAGCGCCTTATGAACCACTGTTTTGCCCGACGGAGCAAGTGATATTTCGTATTATCAGAAAAAACATGATCGCAGTGGAACTTGGCCGGTCACCTGCTTGGTTTGAATTGCTACGCTGCTTCGAGGTGCCCCTCTTCGCTCCGCTTCTTGTTGATGAGATTCAACAACTGCGCCGAGGCCCGCGCATCGCATAAGGCTCGATGATGATTGTCGAGCGAGATGCCATATATCTCGCAAAGCTTCCCGAGTCCGTAGGACTTGTGTCCCGGAAAGCGCCGCCGCATTCCGGCGCACGTGCAGAGCTTGGGGAATCTGAAGCGCCGCGCGATTCTTTCGAATTCGTAGGCCATGAAACCATAGTCGAAGCCGACATTATGGGCGACGAAAATGCCGTCCCCCATAAACTCCATGAATCGGTCCGCTACCTCCGCGAACAAAGGTGCGTCCCGAACCATTTCGTTCGTGATGCCGGTCAGCTGAACGATCTTCGCGGGAATGGAACGTTGGGGATTGACGAGAGAATGCCACTCGTCGACGACACAGTGATTGCGAACCTTCACCGCGCCGATCTCGGTTATGCGATCGCCATTCGACCAGGAGCCGGTCGTCTCGATATCGACCACCACGTAGTCCTGCTCGGGGTCGAAACGATAGTCCACCCGACCGATCTCGCCGATGATGCCGGCAGCGCCGAACTGGCGGAGACGGGTCAGCTGGTTGCGGCGGATCACGTCCCCCTCGGCCTTGACCTCCATGAAGGACGCCTTGCCGTCCTGCACCAGCATCAGGTCGGGGAAACCGTCCCGCATGCCGCGGAAATCGTCGCACATGCTGCGGACGATGCTGGCTATAGCACTTGGATCGCATCCTTCGAGCAGCGCGCGGAGCGCCTCCACTTGCACATGATCCCAGCTGAAGACCCCATTCGGGCGGCCCCATTTTGCTGCGACGGTGCGGAGGATCAACGGAAGAGAAGCTCCGGATGCGATGGCAGCCAGTTTCTCGTCGATCGGTACGGCGAAGAGCCGCCGGAAGCTGCGGTCCTTCAGGCAATGGGGTAGCCAGTCGAACTCGCTGGGCATTCGGGTGCTCTCGAAGAGCTCGTCCCAGAAGAGAAGGCCGAACAGCGTGTGCCACAGCACATTCTCGGTGAAAAAGACCTTGGTGCCCTTGCGCCGCAGAACGCCGGCGACCCCTGCTTCTGGATTGCCGCGATGGGTGTCGTCGACAGTGATCGTGCGCCCGGACCGCAGCAGTTCGGTATAGACGCCTGTGCGCCTCCCTCCGAACTTGCGAGCGTAAAAGTCAGTCGCGAAAACGTGCTCCCCGTCGCTGGCGGGATCATCGATCATCAGCTGCAGCAGGTCTTCGGCTCCGGTGCGATCTCCGCTATTGTAAAGCAGGCGGACCAGGCGCTCGTTGCAGTCCGGCGAGCACCCCGCGCGGTAGAGCTGACGGGCAAGATCGCTCTCGCCCGCTTTCTCGAAGAAAAGTCCGGTCTGATGAGCCGCTCGGCTGCGGAGGTCCTTGCCGTACTGTGTCCCGCAGGCAGGCCCGGACAGCACGTCGATGGCGGCCCGCCTGTGGACAGGCTCTGATCCTTCCTCAAGGCTGTCGAGAATTTGACTGTAGTGGAACGAGGCAAGCGCCTCCTCGGCATCGGTGAAGCGGGCGCTGAACGCGGTCTCGCGGTTGGTGTGGAGGATGCCCAGGTCCCGCAGCGCGAAGTTCTTGAGGTTCACCTCGGTCTTGCCGAAGTAGAGATAGAGCAGGAATTCGATTGGCCGCGTGCCGTCCAGAGCGATGAATTTCCGGGCGCCGCAGTGCTGCGCGGCCGTCGAGAAGGGGATCTGTTCGATATAATAGTCGATGAACTTGGCTTTGGCCCAAGACTTGCGGACGTCTTTGCGCCCAGCCGCCTGTGCTCCGGTGAAGAGGACATCTTTGGGAAGACACGCGACGAACCCGGCATAGTCGACTTCGCCGAGCACCCGGGCATGACCAACCATCATCAGATCCGACGTGGCTTGCTCGATATCGTCGATCTCGGGGTAGTCGAACAGGGACCGATTGAATATCGCACCACGCCGGTTGATCATGCGGATCAACAGGCATCGGGCATCTCTCGAGAGGCGCTCGAAGCGCGCCATGAAAGCGTGATGGTCCGGACCAAGCACGGGTTCGTACGTTCGCTGCACGAACCCGAGCATTTCGGCGAAATGGTCAAGATAATAGTAGACGGGCAGTTGCGGCAGTTTGGCCAAGCGGACCTTCGCGGTTGGAATCATTTGTTCTATTTTTTTTCGAATGGTATGAGTGAAGTCAATCGCCTCGACGAGCTCCAGCTCTCCTGATTGCCCAGCGCTCGGCGTCCGCGGAGTCACGAAGGCGAAGCTGGGATATCTTCCTTCAGACCCCGGGCGACGATCTGGAGCGCTCCGTCCGGAAGCGGCCGCTGCAGCTTCAGGGCTTCCTCCGCAGGCGCCGTCATCCAGGTCTCGATCTCGTCGGGCGTCGTCAGGATCACTGGCATGGCCTTCGGGTGGATGGCACCGACCTCGGCGTTCGGCTCGGTAGTCAGGAACGCATAGAGATCGTTGGTCGTCTCGCCCTCCTTCACCTTCCGCACCGACGTCCAGTTGGCCCAAATGCCGGCGAAGCACGCGAGCGGACGGGTCTCGTCAAGGGCGAACCAGATGTCGCCGCCCTCGGTCTTGTTGAACTCGCTGAAGCTGTTGAACGGCACGACGCAGCGGTGCTCCGGACCCAGCCACCGCGCCCAGTGTTTGCTCTTCACGTTGCGGATATTGGTGGTTCCGGAATCAGGCTCCATCCGGAGCAATTCCTTGAAGTCGACGGTCTTGCCCTTGGCTTGCAGCTTCTCGGCCCGCTTCTTGGTGGCGTCCATCAATGCTTTCGACGATGACGGCATGCCCCAGCGCGCGGTAGCGAGCTCGCGGCCATCGGCGCCGGTCCGGACGATCGGCGCCTTATAATCTGGAAAGACGCCCGGCATCGGCGCAAGGTTACCGACGTACCTGTTGACGACGCGAAACAGCGTGCTGATGGCGGCCTGGTTGGTTGTGATCGAATAAAGATTGCACACGGTGGTCAGGTCTCCGGATCCGGATGCCGGGCCCGCTGCCGCAGCTGCAGCAGGGTGGCAGGCGGTCGCTTCCCGGCTTTGGCGCACTCCCGGCAACGCAAGCGGCTCGCGAGGTCGTGCACGAATGTCGTCGATGCATGGATAAGCGTCGCCAGATCGACGTTGCGGGCGCCCTTGCAGCGTGAGCATTCGATCTGGAGCCATCTATAGCTACCGTTGATCGCCTGGTCGATCGTCGGGGACGGGTCGATCGGCTCGCCGTCCGACCACATGCGCTCGTTCCAGCTTTCCGCAAGCAGCTTGTCCGCCGTCCGGATCAGAGCCTCGCCCTTGGCCCTGGCCTCGGCGGACTGCGCGGCCAGAATCGTCGTCATCGCTCGGGCCTTGCCGAGTTCCTTGGCGAGGGCCTTGCGGTCACCTCCGGAGAGGGGCGTCGGATGGTGCTTGTGGGCCACGGCGTCCCGACTGCCTAAGGGACGTCGTAGGCCGGCCAGCAGCCGTCTTCCTCATGGCGGCCGGTCCGCTGCGTGCAGGTGTTGTCCAGGAGACGCTGGCCGACGTCCTTCCAGATCGCGTCCCGACCGTACAGGCGGGCCGCGTCAGCTTTTTGGATTTCGACGGTTCTGCCGCAGCGCCGACAGCCTACCCTCAGTAAATGCTGGGGAATTTGGGCCAGCCGCGTCCGGACTCCCGCTTTGCCATCATTCAACGAACCGCCTTCGGCACGGGCGTCTTCCAATAGAGCTCGCCAGTATTCGGGCGGGAGATCCTCGTCCGGAGCCGATACGGGTCCCGGAGGGCCCTTTCTGGCGACGGCAGCGGCCATCTTCTCCATTTGCTTCCGGGTCGGCATGCGCCAGCTGGCAGGTCGGTCAGTCATGCCGCATTAGAACATAACAAGAACTCTAGAGTCGAGTCCGTCGAAGCCCCGGATGTAAGTGTTGGACGCGAGGGACACATCCGCGCGTTCTGCAGCGGCTATCATCGAAGTAGTCCGCGATGTAGTCGATGCTGTAGGCCACAACCCGCCGGCTTCCATTTTTCAGGAAATCGGCAGAACGGCATAAAACGTCCCAAAATTCCGTGTCTTTTCCGCCATGTCAACCGCCGTGAAAGGTGTACCCCGCAAATGGAATTGTTTGTCCCGAGTGAAGCGCGATCTAACACCGGACTTGCGACCAGCTGCCAAACTTCTTCACAATGCGTGCGTCAGAGACCCGCCCGAGGATCTTGCGGATGACGGCCAAAATCGATCTGCTGACCCTGCAATTGTTCGTGGCGATCGTCGAGGAGCAGAGTATCGCGAAGGCGGCGGAGAAGAAGAGCATCGCTGCGTCCGCGGTCAGCCGCCGCATCTCTGATATCGAGAACCGCTTCCAGGTCGAACTGCTGCACCGCCACTCCAAAGGGATCGAGCCGACACCGGCCGGTTTCGCGCTGCTCGAGCACGCCCGCATCATCCTTGGAAATCTGAGCAAGCTCGAGACCGAGCTGACGGGATACCGGCAGGGCAAGCGCGGTCTCATCCGGGTCTGTGCCAACAAGTCCGCGATTCTCGAAGCCTTGGCGGACGAGCTCAGCGTGTTCCTGGAGCGGCATCCGCTGGTCCACATCGAGATCGAGGAGGATCTCAGCCCGGCGATCGTGCGCGCGGTGGTGGAGAACCGGGCCGACATCGGCATCTTCGGCGGCAACATCGACGGACAGGATCTGGAGGTGCTGTCCTATCGCAGCGACAGCCTGGTCGCGCTGGTCACGCGCGACCATCCGCTGGCGGGCCGCAGCGGCATTCGCTTCCGCGAGCTGGTCGATTTCGACTTCGTCAGCCTGGAGAAGGGCAGCTCGATTGAAACGCTGTGCGTTAGGGCGGCCGCAGCGCTCGGGCAGCACCTCAAGGTGCGCATCCGCGTCAGCAGTTTCGATGCGCTGTTCCGCGTCATCGATGCCAGGATGGGGGTCGGCATCGTGCCGCTGGAGATCGTTCGCGACCGCTACGGCGTCGACAGTCTCGTCACCGTCCCGCTCGACGAGCCCTGGGCGCGACGCGAGCTGGTCATGGGCGTGCGCGATTACAAGTCGCTGCCCCCAGTCACGAAGCTGCTGGTAGACCGTCTGCGGATCCATGCCGATGCGCGTCCCGTCGCGAGCGACGTCTCCGACCGGCTGACGGTCGTGCCGGGCAGGGGCTGACGTCGCTCCTGCAAGCGCCCCTGTCAAGCCCCTGCCATCGCCGGCCGCGATGGCTCGCTGCCAAACCGTCACTGCACATTCTTGAGACGGACTTCTATCCTGCTCGCCGACATCGCCGTCGGTCCGCATGATCGGCAGCACTACGGCACATCAGATGCCGAACATGGGAGGACGATCGTGGACACGCACGGTCGCACGCTGCTGGCCAAAATCTGGGACCAGCATGTCGTCGCTCAGCTCAGCGATGATACTGATCTGCTTCACGTGGATCGCCATCTGTTGCACGACCTCGGCGGTTCCCGCGGCCTGCTTGACCTCAAAAGCCGCAACATTCCGGTCCATAATCCCGAGCTGACCTTTGCCACGCCCGATCATGCGATTTCGACGGCGGCGGGGCGTGCCGGCACCATCAAGACCGGGTGGGATCTGCTGGCGGCGTTACGGACTGAGACCTCCGCCAGCAACATCCGGCTGTTCGACCTCGACCAGCCCGGGCAGGGTATCGTCCATGTCATCGGTCCCGAACTCGGTCTCAGCCTACCCGGCTGCCTGATCGTCTGCGGCGACAGCCATACCTGCACCCATGGCGGGCTCGGCGCGCTCGCCTTCGGCATTGGCTCCAGCGAGCTCACGCATGTGCTGGCGACCCAGACCATCATCCAGCGCCGGCCGAAAACCATGCGCGTGACATTCGACGGGCGGCTGCCGTTCGGCGTCACCGCGAAGGATCTCATCCTCGCCTTGATCGGCCGTGTCGGCGCCGCCGGGGGCACCGGCTATGCAGTCGAATATGCCGGCAGTGCGATCCGGGACCTGCCGGTCGAAGGTCGGCTCACCATCTGCAACCTCTCGGTCGAGCTTGGCGCCAAGATGGGGATGATCGCGCCGGATGAGGCGACGTTTGCTTACATCCGCGGCCGCCCCTATGCGCCGCAACGCGAGATGTGGGACCGCGCCGTCGCGGCGTGGCGGACGCTTCGGAGCGACAGCGACGCGGTGTTCGATCGCGAAGTCTCGATCGACGTCGGGGCCATCATCCCGCAGATCACCTGGGGCACCAGTCCCGAGCATGTCCTCGGCGTTGATGGCCGCATCCCGGATCCCGCCGATATCGCCGATCCGGCGCGCCGCTGCGCGATCGAGATCGCGCTCGACTATATGGGCCTCAAGCCGGGCGCGCCGATCGCCGGCACCAAGGTCGATTGGGTCTTCATCGGCTCCTGCACCAACAGCCGCCTCAGCGATCTGCGCGCGGCTGCGGAAGTCGCGCGTGGCCGCAAGGTTGCGCCGGGCGTGCGCGCCTGGGTCGTGCCGGGTTCGGAGACCGTGAAGCGAGATGCGGTCGCCGAGGGGCTCGACAAGATCTTCATCGACGCGGGCTTTGAATGGCGCGAGCCCGGATGCTCGATGTGCCTTGCTGCCAACGGCGAGACGGTGCCGCCCGGCCAGCGCTCGGTGTCGACTTCGAACCGCAATTTCATCGGCCGGCAAGGGCCACGCGCCCGCACTCACCTGGCGAGCCCGGCCATGGCCGTTGCGGCGGCGGTGTCCGGTGCCATCGCCGACGTCCGAACCATGGAGCGCTAGATGGCGCAAGCCTTCACAAAACTGACCGCGACCGCTGCGCCGATCATGCGCACCAATGTCGATACCGATGTCATCATCAGCATCAACCGCATGATCGGAAATTCCGTCCGCGGCAGTCTCGGCAAATGGGCGTTCGGTTCGCTGCGCTATTTGCCTGATGGCTCGGACAATCCGGAGTTCATCCTCAATCGCGAGCCTTATCGCGGTGCGGAAATCCTCGTCGCGGGTCCGAATTTCGGCTGCGGCTCGTCGCGCGAGGCGGCGGTGTGGGCGCTGCAGGAAATGGGGATTCGCGCCATCATCGGATCCGGCTTCGGCGACATCTTCTTCGCCAACTGCTTCCAGAACGGCATCCTCCTGGTGGTGCTGGACAAGGCCGTCATCGACGGCCTCGCCGCGGAAATCGAAGCGAGCCAGGGCGCGGGACGTCTCAGTGTCGACCTGGAGGAGCAGACGGTCACCTCACCGTCGGGCGTCCGGCACGCCTTCGAGATCGACCCGCGCCGCCGTGTGGGGCTGCTCGAAGGCCTCGACGAGATTTCGCTGACGTTGCGGCGAGAGCAGGAGATTCGCGCCTTCCAGGCATCCGACCGCGACGCGCGGCCGTGGATTCACTTTGCAGGATAATCGGCAAGATAATCGTCAGGACACATCAGGCATGAATACGCTTTCGAACATGATCAAGGTCGCGGTGGTCGGCGGTGAAGGCATCGGTCCGGAGGTGACCGACCAATCGCATCGCATTCTCAAATGGTTCTCGGCCCGGCGCGGTATCCCGGTCGCTCTGCGCGAAGCGCAATACGGTCTCATCCCTTACCTTTCGACCGGGAAGGTGCTGCCCGATGACACCGTCGCGGCGATGGAGGAGGCCGACGCCATTCTCTGGGGCGCGACCGGCGGCCCGGAAACCACGGAAGTGCCTCCGGCCGCGCGCAAGGCGGGAAGCCTGCTGTCGCTGCGCAGCAAATACGATCTCTATGCCAATCTCCGGCCGATCGTCGCCAATCCGGCGCTGGCGGATTCCGCGCCGCTCAAGGCCGCGGTGCTGAAGGATGTCGACTTCATCATCATCCGCGAGCTCACCAGCGGCATCTATTTCGGCGAGCCGCGCGGCATCGAAACCCTTCCCGACGGCCAGCGCCGCGGCTTCAACACCCAGCAATACACCACCAGCCAGGTCCGCCGGGTGGCGCGTACCGCGTTCGAGTTGGCGCGGACGCGCAAGGGCCGGGTCTGCTCCGTCGACAAGGCCAACGTGCTGGAAACCAGCGTGCTGTGGCGCGAGGAGGTCACCGCGCTGCATGAAGCGGAATTCTCGGACGTCGAGTTGACGCACCTCTACGTCGACAACGCCGCCATGCAGATCGTGCGGGCGCCGTCGCAGTTCGACGTCATGGTGACCTGCAACATCTTCGGCGACATTCTCTCCGATTGCGCCGCGATGGCGTCGGGCTCGCTCGGCATGCTGCCGTCAGTCTCGCTCGGGCCGCCGGACCGGCTCGGACGCCGCAAGGCGCTCTATGAACCGGTCCACGGCAGCGCGCCTGATATTGCCGGCAAGGGCATCGCCAATCCGCTCGGCTCGATCCTTAGCGTCGCGATGATGTTGCGCATCACCCTCAATCGGCCCGATGATGCCACGCTACTGGAGACGGCCGTGGACACGGCGCTGGCTGCGGGCGCAAGAACGGCCGATATTGCCGAACCCGGCGCCAAACGACTTTCGACCCAGGAGATGGGCGATGCGGTGCTGAACGCGCTCGACAAGGTGGTCGGCAGAGAGAGGGAGCACGCGTGATGAGAACTCGGGTCAGCAGACGGGCCGTGTTGACGATCGTCGCGGGCGCCGGTGCCTCGATGGCGGCAGGGCGAGTGTGGGCGGATACCCCATCGGGCCGCGCGATCTATCCGGTGGCCATTCCGATCTATCAGTCTCAGTTCGTCGCGGATCGGGCCGGATTCTTCAAGGAGGCCGGCCTCGACTGCAAGCTGATCCAGGGCGGCAGCGGTGTGAAGACGCGCGAGATCATCGCCTCGTCGCAGGGCGATATCGGCATCGGCGATATCACCCACCCGATGCAGCTCAGCAATCACGGCCGCAGCGCGCGGGTGCTGATGCCGGTCGATACCCGCAGCAACGCCGCGATCTTCATCATCCGTAAGGATCTGTTCGACCAGGGTATCACCAGCCTGGAGGCATTGGCGAAGTGGAAGCGGCCTGACGGACGCAAGCCGATCGTTTCGGTATCCTCGTTGGGCGGCACAAATCACGTCTGGGCCTCCTATTACATGGAAACCATGGGCTTGGACGACAAGGTGACCTGGATCGGCACCGGCAATGTCGACACCATGATGGGCACGTTGAAGACGAAGCAGGTCGATGTTCTCATCAACTCGCCGTCGATCCTGAAGGATTCGATCGAGCAGGGCTGGGGCGCGCTGTTGTTCGATGGAACCGACGAGACGGTCTGGGCCAAGTACATCGGCGGCAAGGTCCCCGTGACGTCTCACTTCACCCTGCAGTCGACCATCGACAAGGACCCGCAGAAGATGCAGGCGTGCCTCACGGCGCTGTGGCGCGCAACCCAGTGGATCAAGGGGCATTCTCCCGAAGAGATCTATGATGCGATCGAGCCTTATGTCGGCAGTACGTCGCGCGACGCGAACCTTGTCGACATTGCGGTCATGAAGAAGGTCACCGACTACGAATGCATCATCGATGCGGCCAGCTTCGCGCGCGGCGAGAAAGTCTGGTTCCGTGAAATGACCGGCATCAAGCCGCTGGCGATGGCCGACGTCGTCAACACCAGCTTCATCGAAGCGGCACGCAAGGCCTATCCGGCTTGACGGTGCAGGTCTTACCCGCGCCGCGGTCCGTTGCATCGCCGGAGATGCAGCGCATCGACGTGCGCGGATTGTGCAAGACCTTTCAATTGGCGGGAGCCGCCATCGAGGCGGTGCGCGACGTCTCCTTCAATGTCCGGCGCGGCGAGTTTGTTGCTCTTCTGGGGCCATCCGGTTCGGGCAAGAGCACCGTCCTCAACATGATCGCGACCCTGGTCAAGCCGACGAGCGGACAGATCCTGATTGACGGTGCGCCTGTCGTTCCCGGACGGGCTACGTCTGACGTCGGCTATGTGTTCCAGCGCGATACCCTGTTTCCCTGGCGCACCGTCGCCGACAACATCGGCTACGGCCTGGAGCTGGCCGGTGTCCCGGCGGCGGAGCGAAAGGATCGTGTCCGCGCCTGCCTCGCGCAAGCCGGACTGGAGGGTTTCGGCGATGCCTACCCTTCCGCATTGTCGGGCGGCATGCGCCAGCGCGCCGCCTTAATGCGAACGCTGGTCGTCGAACCGCAAGTTCTGCTGATGGACGAGCCGTTCGGCGCGCTCGACACCCACACCAAGATCGACATGCACGACGTGCTGCTTCGCATTTGGGAGCGCGAGCAGCAGACAGTGCTGTTCGTGACCCATGATCTCGGGGAGGCCCTGACGCTGGCTGACCGCATCATTCTGTTTTCGGCGCGGCCCGGCCAGATCAAGGAAACCTTCGAGGTGGATTTCGCCCGCCCGCGCAATGCGGTGAAGATCCGTGAGACGCCGCGTTATGCCGAGCTGTTCCAGCTGATCTGGCACTCGCTCGGCGAGGAGTTCATCAAGGGCCGCAAGCCATGAGACGAGGTCGCCGCCCCGGCAGAACCCTGGCCTGGAGGTGTTGATCTGCATCGGCTTGTTGTCGATCTGGCAGTGGGGATACGATTTGCACAGCCGCCTTCCCTGGTTGGTGCCGGATCTGCTCGACCCCTATTTCGTGTCCAAGCCATCCCAGATCTTCGAACATTTCCTGATCCTGAGCTGCCTCAAATCCAAGCTCGGAATGTTCAACGGCTGGTTCAATGGCGAATTCGCCCGCTGCATGGCACGATCCGAGAACAATCTCTGGATCGCCACCGCGGTCACCCTGAAGAACACCTTCTTCGGCTTCGTAACCGGCGTCAGCAGCGGCTTTGCCGCGGGACTCGTGCTGGGTCGCTCGGACCGGCTGAGCGCCATTTTCCAGCCGTTCATCACGGCGGTGAACTCCATTCCCCGCATCGCGCTGGCACCGATCATCGTGCTGGCCTTCGGCATCGGCGACACGTCGAAGGTCGTCACGTCTTGGATCGTGGTCGTCTTTCTCGTGTTCTTCAACACGTTCGAGGGCGCTCGCTCGATCGACGAGGGCTTTGTCAACGCATCCCGGCTGCTAGGCGCCAGCGAGTGGCAGATCACCCGCACGGTGGTAATTCCCTCGACCATGGCCTGGGTCTTTGCCTCGTTGACGCCTGCGATTTCCTTCGCCTTGATAGGGGTCATTGTCGGTGAATTCATCGGCGCAGAACGGGGCATCGGGCGCCTGATCATCGAGTCCGAGGCGCGCGCGGAGGCCTCGGGAATGATGGTCGCGGTCATCGTGTTGATGCTGGTCGGCGTTGCGCTATCCGCGTTGATCTGGCGACTGCAGGCCTACCTGCTGCGCTGGCAGCAGCACAATCTAGCCGAATAACTCTGCTGTGCTAAACGTTCTGGGCTTGCGCGAGGAGCAATCCTTCAGTCTCCGCATCTTTGCTCGATCCTGACGACCTGCGTGATCAGCAGGCGCGCGCTATCGCCGGATCAATTGTCTTCGGGTGTCGGGGGTAGCGCCGGTGCACCTCAAGAAGGATATCCGTGAAGCTGACGTCGCGCTAGATTCACCAGAGTTGCACTGCGGTCCCACCCTGTGAACCTTGCTCCGGTCGTTGTTCCAAATGTGTACTTTTCGGTATTCTGCCCTGATTGGCTCTAGGTGGTCACGATTTGGAGAATGGATTGAACAATCGCATATTCCGGCGCGTCCTGACTTCCTTTTGGCCCCCAAGAAGAGAACAAGCATGATTCCGGTGCCGAGATTCGCACAGGATCGTCCCCGCGGCGCTCGGGCGCTCAGTCCATCCATTCAAATGCTCGGACGAGGTATTCCCTGCCGTCGCGGAACTGGCATTCACCGTGCGCCATTACTACCATGGAAGGATCCCAGGATAGTATCTTTGCCCTGGCCTGGCGGAGCACTTTCCGTCGCAGAAAAGCGGAGCGCCAATCATGAGGGGCATACCCTTTTCCCTCTGTAATACCGGAAACGCGCGCGAGCCAGCGTTGCCAGGGAGCCAGTGTTCCAGAAGCCACCTGTTCGAAAAGTTCTCTGAAAGATTCGCCAGTACTGCTGTGCGAGATTTCCGATGGAAGAAGACAATCTCATCCATCATGAACGACCCTCGAACCCAGCATTGCTCGATTGGCCGGCCCAATGGCTTGGTGCTTCATCCACAAGGGGTGGCTCGAAATTGAGATTGGGCCGCTTTCTCAAGGTAGATGCAGGCCCTCACAATCTCGCATGAGGAAATGCCTCTTGCCAGCTCTTCAAATAGAGATGATGCAGTTTATTGGGGCTAACCAAATGGGTTGGCGAACCAATGGCGGTGACATCCTGCCGAAGTTGATTGGTCAGCTCTACTGGTGACCAAATCCAGAGGCATCCATCTTGCAGTCGGATCGCCACACTGCGGGTTGGATAAGGGAAACCGTAAAAGCTGACAATGTCGCCTTCGATGATCCAGATTCTTCGCCGATTGAAACCAGTGAACTGTCCTCCATCAGTGAGCGTGATGCCTGACCCGCTCGCGTGTTAGGCTACACCAACATGAGATAAATGATCCGGCCAAAAGCTCCCAAGAGCAGCACGAGTGCCGCCATGGCCTGAATGAAGAAACCCGCAAAACGCCGCTCAGCGGCCGATGCGTAGCCCATGCAATAGATGATACGAAAGGATCCACACGGTGCCGAAAGCGGCCGCCCATGGCGTGCTCCAATACATCGCGAACAACCACAGCGCAGGCAGGAAAATCGGCATCCATTCGAGGCGGTGCACCTCAAGAAGGACGGTCGGTGAACTCCGTCGCCGCGATGAGCCGCAGGGACAGGTTCGTACGTTGAATTAGTTGGCCGATGGCTTGGAAAAGAATGATCGATTTTCACTTGAGATTGGCATAGGATTCCAAGATAGCTTGTTTTCGTCGTGGATTTTGAGAAATCCGGGGGCGCCGAACGCTATATCATCCTGCGGTGGGAAACGACCATGCAGGAAAAAGCGCACTCGTCTCGCTCAGCGAGCGGGACACAGAAGACCAACATCGCCAGACGGATCGACCTTACGACCCTGCGACTGTTCATCGCCATCTGCGAAGAGGGCAATTTGACCCGCGCCTCGCAGCGGGAGGCGATCGCCCCCTCCGCCGTCAGCAAGCGCATGCATGATCTCGAGGATGTGCTGAGGGTCGCCCTGTTCGAGCGGCAGCCGAATGGGATGGCGCTGACTCCGGCAGGGGAATCTCTGCTGCATCATGCGCGCGTGACGCTGCTCAACGTCGAGAAAATCGCGGTCGATATGGCAGAGCATGCGCACGGAGTGCGCGGGCATGTGCGGATGCTGGCCAATCTGTCGTCGATCGTCGAATTCCTTCCCGACGATTTGCCCGGCTTCTTTCGCTCCCACGAGCTGGTGCGGCTCGATCTGCAGGAGCGCCCAAGCGCCGATGTCGTTCGCGGCGTCGAGGAGGGGGTAGCCGAAATCGGCATTTGCTCGGCCGACGTGTCGACCCGCGGTCTGGAGCGGTTCTCCTATCGGCGGGACCGCCTCGTCATCGTCGTGCGATCTGACCATCCGCTTGCGTCGGCAAGAGACGTTTCGTTCGCCGACACCCTCGACTACGACCATGTCGGCCTGTTTGCGACCAGCTCGATCTATCTGCGCTCGCAATACACCGCGCAGCAGATCGGCAAGTCGATCCGATTGCGGGTCCACGTGCCGGGTTTTGATGCGGTGTGCCGGATGGTGCAGGCCGGCATGGGGATCGGCCTCATTCCCGACCGTGCATTCGAGGTCCTCAGTCACGGCATGAACCTGACGGCCGTCGAATTGAGCGACGACTGGGCCGATCGCGAACTAGTGCTGGTGGCCAGGGATCCCGCGGGGTTGTCGGCGACAAGCCAGTTGATGCTCGATCATCTGCGACTGCCGGGAACCAAGCCTCACTGATGGCCGCCTTCGCGTCGTTCGTCATCTGCGAACGCGTGTTCATCAAAGGATATTGGACTTAAGGCCCTGCGCTCGGCGACACCACGATCAAAGACGATCGAGGGAGCGCCAGACGTGGACGGACCATTATCCGGAATACGAGTCGTCGAACTTGGCACTTTGATCGCGGCGCCGTTCGCCGCGCGGCTCTTTGCTGAGTTCGGCGCCGAGGTCATCAAGATCGAGCAGCCGGGCGGCGGGGATCCGTTGCGCAGATGGCGCAAGCTGCATCAGGGCACCTCGCTGTGGTGGTACCTGCAATCGCGCAACAAGAAGTCAATCGCGATCGACTTGAAATCACCTGACGGTCGCGAGGTCGCGCTGCGGCTGGCCGCGCAAGCCGATGTCCTCATTGAGAACTTCAAGCCGGGCACCCTCGAGAAGCTCGGCCTCGGCTGGGATGTGCTGTCGAAGCTCAATCCGGACCTGACACTCGTGCGCATCTCCGGCTACGGGCAGACCGGGCCATATCGCGACCGCTCCGGGTTCGGAGCGATTGGAGAGGCCATGGGCGGGCTGCGCTTCACCACGGGGGACCCGGACAGCCCGCCGGCCCGGGTCGGCATCAGCCTCGGCGACAGCCTGGCCTCGCTCCACGGCGTGATAGGCGCGCTGATGTCGCTGTTCCGCGTCAAGACGGGGCAGGGCCGCGGCCAGATCGTCGACGTCTCCCTCTATGAGAGCGTGTTCAATCTGATGGAAAGTCTCGTGCCGGAATATGACCTCATGGGCCACGTCCGGACACGCACCGGCGGCACCCTGCCGGGCATCAGTCCATCCAATACATATCCAAGTTCCGACGGGCGCCATGTCGTGATCGCCGGCAACAGCGACGCGATCTTCAAGCGCTTGATGCTGGTCATCGGGCGGCCGGACCTTGCCGATGATCCGGCCCTTGCCAGCAATGACGGGCGCGTCCGCAGCAACGCCTTGCTCGATGCTGCCATCACTGCATGGACCTCGCAGCGAACGATGGACGAGATCCTCGCGCTTCTCGATGCTGCCGACGTTCCCGCGGGCCGGATCTATTCCGTAGCCGATATTGTCGACGATCCCCATTACGCCGCCCGCGACATGATCCTGCCGATTGAGCTGCCGGGCGACGTCACCGTGAAGATGCCGGGCATCGCGCCAAAGCTCTCCGACACGCCGGGTGCGGTCAAATGGCCCGGACCGACGCTGGGACAGCATACCGACGAGGTGCTGACGGGGCTCGGCATGCAGGCGGACGATATCGCGCAGCTGCGCCGGAGCGGAGCGGTGAGATGACGGCAACGCCGCCCGACATCCGGATCCAGGAAGTCGCTCCGCGCGACGGCCTTCAGATCGAAGCGAAATGGGTCGAAACCAACGAAAAAATCCGGCTGATCAATTCGCTCTCTGCGATTGGCTTCGGCCGCATTGAGGTCTCGTCGTTCGTGTCACCAGCGGCCGTGCCGTCGCTGCGCGACGCCGCGGACGTCTTCGCCGGCATCGAACGGCGGCCCGGCTCCGTCTACACGGCCTTGATCCCGAACCGGAAGGGCGCAGAACTGGCGTTGGCGGCACGTGCCGACGAGCTCAATTTCGTGATGTCGGCGAGCGAGACGCACAACCGCGCCAACATGAACATGACACATGCGATATCGCTGGCGTCGCTCGGCGAGATCGTGAAGCCGGTCCATGCAGGCGGCGCGTTGGTCAACGCGACGGTTGCGACGGCGTTCGGCTGTCCGTTCGAAGGCCTGCAGCCATTCGCGAAGGTGCTCGATATCGTCAAGCGCTATCTCGATCTCGGGGTTGATGGCGTCACGCTCGCGGATACCACGGGCATGGCCAATCCCAATCAGGTCTCGCAGCTGGTGGCCCAGGCTTTGATGCTGGTCCCTGCGGATAGGCTTACGCTTCACTTCCACAACACGCGCGGACTTGGGCTGGTCAACGTCCTCGCTGCCTATGACATCGGCGCGCGCCGCTTTGACGCTGCACTGGGCGGCCTCGGTGGATGTCCATTTGCGCCGGGCGCCACTGGCAATGTCTGTACCGAAGACCTCGTTAATCTCTGTCACGAGACGGGCTTGCGAACCGGTCTCGACCTGCAGCGCTTGATCGATCTCTCGTTCCGCTTGCCTGGACTGGTCGGACATGAGGTGCCGGGACAGGTCGCCAAGGCCGGCCGTCCCCTCGATCTACATCCCATCCCGGAGCGGCTGCGACGCTCGGGCTGAGCGATCACTATCAAAATTCAAAACACATTGGAGGAAACCATGACGATTGCCACGGCGGCGACTGCCGACCTCAATGCTGGGCTCACAGAACATCAGGTCATCAAGAAGATTGCGTGGCGGCTGATGCCGCTGATCATCGTCTGCTATTTCTTTGCGTTCTTCGACCGCGTCAACATCAGCTTCGCCAAGGCCGCGCTCCAGGCCGATCTCGGCCTCAGCAACACCGCCTACGGATTTGGCGCCAGCCTGTTCGTCGTCGGCTACGTCCTGCTGGAGGTGCCGAGCAATGTGCTGCTTTATCGCTTCGGCGCACGGCGCTGGATCGCGCGCATCATGATCTCCTGGGGCCTGGCGACGGCGGCGATGGTCTTCGTTCATAACGAGTGGCAGTTCTATGCGCTGCGCTTCGTAATCGGCGCCATGGAGGCGGGATTTGCTCCCGGAATTCTCTATTACCTGACGCTCTGGTTTCCAAAGTCGCATCGCGGCCGCATGACATCCATCTTCTTTCTCGCCACGGCATTTTCAGGGATCATCGGCGCGCCGATCTCGGGTCTCATCCTCAACTACCTGAACGGGCTGCACGGTCTCGCCGGCTGGCAATGGCTGTTCCTCGCCGGTGGTCTTCCATGTGTCGCGCTCGGCTTCGTCGTGCTGCTGCGCTTCGACGACGGGATCGAGCAGGCCAAATGGTTGAGCGACGACGAGCGCCGGTTGATCACGGTTCAGCTGGACCGCCAGAAGACCGAGATCGGCGAACACTCGGCATGGCAGTCGCTGCTCATGCCGGGCGTGTTGCTGCTCGGATTCATCTACTTCCTGATCCAAATCGCCTCTTACGGCCTCAATTTCTGGACGCCTGATCTGATCAAGGCGGCCGGCGGAGGCAGCGCAGCCGCCATCGGCTTTCTGACCGCCGTGCCCTATATCTGCGGCGCGATCTGCATGATCGTCGTCGGACGTTTGTCGGACGCGTCAGGCGAACGCCCGAAGTTTGTCGCAGGCCTGGTTCTCGCTGCGGCGGTAGGCTTCTTCGCCTCCGGTGTATTCGACAGGAACGTCATCACGCTGGTTGGCGCGCTCGCGATCCTGGGCGGCGGCGTGGTCGCGGCCATTCCGACATTCTGGACGCTGCCTCCGAAGATCCTCACCGGAGCTGGCGCTGCGAGTGGAATCGCGCTGATCAACACGCTGGGGCAGGTAGGTGGTATTGTCAGTCCGGTCATGGTCGGCTCAGTCAATGATTTGAGCGGCAGCACGACGCCGGCACTCTATGTGATCGGCGGCTTGTGCGTGCTCTGTGCCGTCCTGCTGCTGACGGTTCTTCCGCGCGATCTGAAAGCCAACGACGTTGCGGATCCGCCATATCTCCGGGGTTCCGAAGGGTAGCAGGGGCGGTAATGAGGAAGATGTGGTCTCCCGCGACCCGAGGAACGATCGCCCTGAACGGCCTTCTAGAATGCCTGTTCAGCGGTAGGCCTCGGTGTTCCAGCGCCCTTTGCTCTGGTGGACATGGCGATCTCATCGAAAGCCATCGTCATGGGGTCAAGGCGGGCCTCGATCGGAGCATCATGGCCGACGTCATCAATAAGAGCAGCGGACGCAACAGTGCCACGCAGGATAACTTTCCGAAGCACATCATCCCGCGAACCTCGACTTCGCCTTCTCGACCGGCCTTCCTTACAAGGATGTGCGGCTGTGAGTTGAAGAGGCCGAAGCCATGGGCGTGCCGATGCTCGTCGGCGGCGCGCTCAGCGTTCCTGGTGATAGCTAATGCGACCTGCGGGCCGGCGCGCGACTGCACGCGCATGGTCGAAAGGGTGGATGGTTGGGCTGGCGTGAAGGTCTGAATGGAAGGTCAGCTGGCCTTTCGGTCAGCCGACTCGCGCTAGTGGCGGTGTCGCTCTAATCAGCCACAGCCGCGTCCTTGCACTTTGCGAAGAACTCGACGGCAATCTTCTTGCCGGAGCCATTGATCAGGCGCTGGCCCAACTGAATGAGCTTGCCGCTTGCTTGTGCCTCGACATCATACGACAGCATTGACCGCGCCAGCCGGCCCCGACCGAATTATCGAGATGCGTGGACCGCCAATCAGTCCTGCGCCCCGCGGGCGGCGACGTGCGGGATCTACGACGCGCGCAGTGCGCCGACGGGCCGGACTGTCGCGATTTCATTTTCGTGCGGAGGATCTGGTCAGTCGTGTGCGCAGAATCGAGGTCAACAAAGCAACCGATGCTTCCGACCATCAACCCCTCGCGGTCGAGCTGGCGGACTAAGAATGGCGAAGTCATCAAAGTTTGCCGTCGCGAAGAACGGCAGGGTCTCCTGGTTCGGCGGAGGCGAGACTAGCGCTGGATGTCTCTGGGCGGCCTCAGAAGGGCCGGCGAGAGGGAGCGAAAGTGTCTCCGTCGCGAGATCATGGGGGAACTGCCTAAGCTCAGGCTTGGCGAGGTGATGCTTTGGAAGGAAGTCGACGCAAGAACCGCAGGTCCGGCCGAAGGATGAGCGATGCGATCTTCCTGAGCATGAAGCCCTCCGGCCGATTGAAGATCGGCGACAAGAAGGAGCTCGACGGGGCAGAATGGCGAAAGCCGCGCGGGAAAATGACCCCAACCCCGCGCTACATTCGCGACAAGCTGTTTCCGAAGTAGGCGGAGTGCCCAACCGCTCACCGCGCGAGCGGAACAACGCCATCACCGTCTCCGACAGAAGCAATCTAACCCACTGCGCGCGGGAGCATACCCCTGGCCGTGATCTCCGCCGAGAGTTCCTCGATCGTCTTACGCTGTTCCATTGCGGTTCTGCGGATCAGGGCAAAGGCGGCAGGTTCGGCGAGCGCATGCGAGTGCATCACCTGGAGAACGGCGGCCAGCACTACCCGACGGGACCGCAGGCGCTGCTCGAGCTTGAGAATCTGTTGCTTCAACTCGCCTGTGCGCTCGTTGCGCTCGAATGCCATGACGAGCGCGGCGTAGATGCCGGCGGACCGCAACGGCTTGATCAAGAACGACGCCGGGTCCAGTTCGAACACCAGCTTGAGGCGGCTCGGCGTCTCGGTGCCGAGCAGGGCGATGACAGGCGATCGCGCTAGGGACTTGCGTTGCGCCGGTTGCAGCAGGGGCAGGAACTCGTCGTCGATCAGCGACAGATCCGGATCAAAGTCGACGGGCTCCGCAGGCATCCATGCGATACCCTCGATTCCCAGTCGCTCGAACTGGCGTCGCACGATGGATGCGTCACGTTCGTCCTTGATGGCGACGAGCGCCTTGCGTCCGCGTAGCGAAAATGAAGACGGTCTGCTCATTTTACAACCCGCAAATGCGGCGCGTTCGGCAATGCGCCGCCCGCCGAGGTTTCTTTCGACGGGCTGACGGCAACGTCGAGCTGCGTCAGGTAGGGATCAGGCTTAACAGGCGCGTCGGCTTCCCAGAAGATATCAAACTGTCCTTGCGGATTGGATACCGCAAGCCGCGGTGTAAGGACGCAATGATTGTTGCCACCGTCGATCCACACCGGTCCTTGCGGCGAATTGTAGCGATATCCGGCCGCGGCGCGTCGCACCTCGGAGATGTCAGACGTGCCCGCGCGTTGCAGCGCGCGCGCCAGCAGATAGACTGCAACATAGGCGGATTGCCCGTCGACGGAAGGGCAGCTGTCCTCCCCATAGCGCGCCTTCCAGCGCGCGACGAAGGCGCGGTTCTCCGGCAGGCGGATGCTCTCGAAATAGGCCGACGACGTGATGCATCCGGCCGATGGCGGCCCGACGATTGCCAATTCCGGCTCGCACAAGCTGCAGCTCAGCATGGGAATCTCCAGCCCCGCGGCCTTGGTGCCGGCGTGAAATGCGCGGATGAAGTCGTAGCTCGAGCTTCCGACCAGCGTATTGAACACGATCGGCGGCTTGCGGCGAACGATCTCGTCGACGATGTGACCGACGGCGCTCTCGCCGAGCTCGAGCAGCCGCTCGGCGAGGATGTGGCCATCCGCCGCGCTCACCAGTTCACGGGTGACGCGATTGGTCTCCCATGTCCACACGTAGTTGGAGCCGACGCAGAAGATCTCTCGCGACAGATTGTCGAGCACGTAGCGGACCAGCGGCAGCACGTTGTGATTGGGCGAGGCGCCGACATAGATCACGTTGTCCGAGCACTCGAAGCCTTCGTAGCGGGCGGGATACCAGAGCAGGCGATCGGTGCGCTCCACGATGGGAAGCACCTGCTTGCGCGAGGCCGAGGTGTAACAGCCGATGATGTGCGCGACGCCGACATTTCGAATGAGGTCGTCACAGACGGTGTGATACTCGGAGACGATGCCGCGAGGATCGCGAACATGAGGCGCGATCGCGAAGTCGAACTCCGTCTGGCTGTTGATCTCGTCGACCGCCATCATCGCGCTCTTGAGGATCTCGCGTCCCATGGCCTGATAAGGCCCGGACTGCGAGCAGATGATGCCAACGGGAACAGACGACTTTGTCATTGACAGCTTTCGATCACGTAACGCGAAGATGAAATCATCATCGAGGATGACTGCGCAAGTGGCTTGCCGTTTTGCTGCGCAGCACTCTCGAAATTTAGGCAGACAGCATCGTTGACAACGCGATAGGCAGTTACTTAGACTTTTCTCCTACAGGGCAACCTCTCGAACCTCGCGTGCGCCGATCTGGCCGATGACGTCCAGTTCCTTGCACTAAGTGCTTCGTTCGATCACGGACCCTAAAGCGACAGATCATAGCCGCGGCATTTGAGCCATTCGTCAGCTCATTCGGGAGGGACGGGTGGCTTTTTTCGTTTGCCGCCGAAGAAGCTGGCGATGCGTCCGCGTCGCCAGAACGGTGACGCATGCGCGAGACGGCGGTGTGTCATGTGAGCGGGAGGGTAAAGAGCGATGGCGCAAGCGGATCTCCACTATGTCGGGCTCGTCGACCTTGGGCGAAAGATCCAGGCGAAAGAGCTGTCGCCGGTCGAAGCGACCAAGGCGATGCTCGGGCGGATCGAGAAGCTCGACGGCAAGCTCAAGAGTTTTGCCTATGTGATGGCTGACTCGGCGCTCGCCGATGCCGCCGCGGCCGAAAAGGAGATCGTCTCCGGCAAGATCAGGGGGCCGCTGCACGGTGTGCCTGTGGCTGTGAAGGATCTCTGCTGGGCCAAGGGTGCACCTGCCGCGCATGGCATGACGATCCATGGTGACTTCCGTCCCACCGAGGATGCAACGGTCGTGGCGCGGCTGAAGGACGCCGGCGCGATCATCCTTGGCAAGCTGCAGCAGACCGAAGGCGCCTACGCCGATCATCATCCGAAGATCGACCCACCGAAAAATCCGTGGAACGCGGATCTCTGGCCGGGCGCATCGTCGAGCGGTTCCGGCGTCGCGACGGCAGCAGGCCTCTGCTTCGGCTCGCTCGGCACCGATACCGGCGGCTCGATCCGCTTTCCCTCCGCGGCCAATGGCGTCACCGGCCTCAAGCCGACCTGGGGACGGGTCAGCCGCTACGGCGCCTTCGAACTCGCCGCGACGCTGGACCACATCGGTCCGATGGCGCGAAGCGCGGTCGATTGCGGCGCCATCCTCGGCGTGATCGCGGGGCAGGACCCCAAGGATACGACGGCGGTGCCGCTGGCGGTTCCTGATTATCTTGCCGGGCTGACCGGTGATCTGCGCGGCGTGACCATTGGCGTCGACCGGCGCTGGACCAGCGACGGCACCGACGGCGATGCGGCCAAGGTGCTGGCCGAGGGGTTGCGGGTGGCGGCCGATCTCGGTGCTAAGATCAAGGAAGTTGCCTTTCCCGATCCCAAGGCGATCATCGACGACTGGTTCCCGCTCTGTGGCATCGAAGTCGCGGTCGCGCATGAGGAGACCTATCCGGCACGCAAGGACGAGTACGGCCCGGCGCTGGCGGGCCTGCTCGATCTCGGCCGGCAGCAGTCCGGCATGGACTATCAGAAGATTGTGCTCCGACGCGAAGCGTTTCGCGGCGCCGTGCGTGCGCTGTTCGAGACGGTCGATCTCCTCGCGATCCCGGCCCAGGCATTCGCCGCGCCGACGCTTGCCAAGATGGCAGCGCTCGGTGAGGACGCCTCGCTGATTGGAGGCTTGCTCCGCTTTACATGCCCGTTCGACATGACGGGGAGTCCGACCGTGACATTGCCCGGCGGCTTCGCGGCGAATGGCGGCCCGGTCGGTTTCCAGTTCGTCGGCCGTCACTTCGAAGAGGCCGGCCTCGTTCGCGCAGGCGATGCGCTCCAGCGCGTCACCGACTGGCACAAGCGTCATCCCGCGATCTGAGCCGAGGAGCCGATCTCATGTCCGAAGAGTGGTTGAACAAATCCATCTTGGCCAGGCGCGCCGTCGCCAAGGGCGCGACCGGCGCGACCCATAGCCTGACCATCGAGCAGCAGGGGGACTTCCATTACGTCTACGGTCCCTATGCCAAGCCGACCCTGTCGATCGACCCGGGCGGGGTGGTCGTCGTCGAAACCGAAGATGCGTTCGGCGGCGTGCTGACCAAGGAGACCGACAGCCCCACCGCCAAGCTCAACTTCCCCTATCTCAATCCGCAATGCGGGCCGATCGCGGTGAATGGCGCCAAGAAGGGCGATTGCCTCGCGATCTATATCCGCGACGTCGAGACACGGGGCGAGCAGCCGGCCGGCACGACCTGCATCATTCCGGAGTTCGGTGGGCTGGTCGGGACCGGGTCGACGGCGCTGCTCAATCCGCCGTTGCGGGAGCGCGTGAAGAAGCTGCATGTCGACAGGAGCGGCGTGCGCTGGAACGATAAGCTCACGCTGCCCTACGAGCCCTTCATCGGCACCATCGGCGTCTCGCCGGAGATCGAGGCGATCTCGTCGCTGCAGCCGGACTATCACGGCGGCAATATGGACCTGCCCGACGTCGCACCAGGAGCGATCATCTATTTCCCGGTGCATACCGACGGCGGGATGCTCTACGTCGGCGACTGCCACGCGACGCAGGGCGACGGCGAACTCTCCGGCGTTGCGCTCGAGCAGCGTGCGACCGTCACGCTCCAGGTCGATTTGATCAAGAATTGGAACTTCGCCTGGCCGCGGCTCGAGACCAAGGACTTCATCATGACGATCGGCAGCGCGCGTCCGCTCGAGGATGCGGCGCGCATCGCCTATCGCGAGCTGGTGCGATGGATGGCGGCCGATTACGGCTTCGACGAGATCGACGCCTACATGCTGCTCAGCCAGGCCGGCCGCATGCGCCTCGGCAACATGGTCGACCCCAAATACACGATGGGGGCGTCCATCCTGAAGAATTACCTCAAGCCATGACACCCAGCCGCTTTCCATAGAGGGGACATCACGATGAATTCGGGACGTAAAATACGGATGGTTTTGCTCGGCGCCCTGCTCGGCACAGTGGCGTCGATGAGTGTTGGGCGCGCAGCGGAGCCGCCACTGAAGGTCGGCCTGCTCGAGGACGTGTCCGGCGATCTCGCCTTCATGGGCATGCCGAAGCTGCACGGCTCGCAGCTCGCTGTCGAGGAGATCAACAAGAGTGGCGGTATCCTGGGGAGGCAGATCGAACTGATCCACCTTGATCCGCAAGGCGACAACGCGCGCTATCAGGAATTTGGCCGCCGCCTGCTCAATCGCGACAAGGTCGACGTGCTGATCGGCGGCATCACTTCGGCCTCGCGCGAGGCGCTGCGTCCGATCGTCGATCGCACGACGACGCCGTATTTCTACACCAACCAGTACGAGGGCGGTGTCTGCGACGCCAGCATGATCAGCATGGGCGCGGTGCCCGAGCAGCAGTTCTCGACTCTGATCCCCTGGATGGTCGAGAAGTTTGGCAAGAAGGTCTATGTCATCGCCGCCGACTACAACTTCGGTCAGATCTCGGCGGAGTGGAACCGCAAGATCATGAAGGACCTGGGCGGCGAGGTCGTCGGAGAGGAATTCATTCCGCTCGGCGTGTCGCAATTCGCGCAGACCATCCAGAACATCCAGAAGGCGAAGCCGGACTGGCTGCTGACGATCAATGTCGGCGCCGCCCAGGATTCGTTCTTCGAACAGGCGGCCGCGGCCAACCTCAACCTGCCGATGGGCTCGTCAATCAAGGTCATGCTCGGCTTCGAGCACAAGCGGTTCAAGCCGCCGGCGCTCAACAACATGCACGCGACCGCGAACTGGTTCGAGGAGATCGACACGCCCGAGGCCGCCGAGTTCAAGAAGCGATGGCACGCGAAATTCCCTGACGAACTCTACATCAACGACATGGGCTACAATGCCTATAATGCGCTCTATATGTACAAGGCGCTGGTCGAGAAAGCGAAGTCGATCAAGCTCGACGACATGCGCAAGGTGATCGCGACCGGCGATGCATGCATCGACGCTCCCGAAGGCAAGGTGTGCATCGATCCGAAGAGCCAGCACACATCGCACCGCATGCGTCTGATCTCGGTCGGGCCGAAGCATGAGGTGAAGGTCGAGAAGGACTATGGGACGATCCAGCCGTACTGGCTTAGCGAAATCGGTTGCGATCTCACCAAGAAGAACGACAAGGACCAATACACGCCAAGCCATCTCCCGAAGAAATCGTGATACCTGACGGGCACGGATTTTGCTCGTATTGAGAGTCGCGTTCTGTACAAGGCCGGCGCCGCAACGATGCGGCGCCGGGATCGACAGAGGGACCAAGATGTCGGCTGAAGTATTCTCAGTATTCTATCAGTTCGCCGACGTGTTCGCGTTCCTCATTCTCTCGGCTGCAGGTCTTGCCATCGTGTTCGGTATGATGGGCGTCATCAACATGGCGCATGGCGAGTTCATCATGTGCGGCGCTTATGTCACCGTCGGCCTTGTGAATCTGGGCGTTCCGCTCGCGATTGCGCAGATCCTGGCAGCGCTCACGGCGGGGCTCATCGGTGTCCTCGTCGAGTTCCTGGTCGTGCGGCGCTTCTACAAGCGGCCGCTGGACTCTCTGCTCGCGACCTGGGGACTTAGTCTGATCGTAACGCAATCGATGCTTCTGATCGTAGGCTCCGCGGTGCGGGGCATCGGAACGCCCGAGGGAAGTTTTGCGATCGGTGGCTATACGTTTTCGACCTATCGTCTGGTGCTGTTCGCGTGCGCGGTAGCGGTGCTGGCCGGTCTTTACATCATCTTCATGAAGACGCGATTCGGCGTGATCTCGCGCGCCACGATGCAGAATGCGGCCATGGCGAAGGCGCTGGGCGCGCGCACTGGCCGCATCTATGCGATCAGTTTCGGAATCGGCACGGGTCTCGCCGGGCTTTGCGGGGCCCTCTACGCACCAACCATGACGCTGATCCCGACCATGGGAGCGACCTTCGTGGTCGAAAGCTTTGTCACAGTCGTGATCGGAGGGGCGAACGTGCTGCTCGGAACAGCGCCAGCGGCCGTGTTGCTGGCCATGATCCGGATGGCGCTGAACGCGAGCTACGGCCAGATCATCGGGCAGATTGGCATGCTGGTCGCTGTTATTTTGATCATTCGGGTTCTGCCCGAGGGACTCTCCAGTGTTCTAGTTCGTCGTGGGCGCTAAAGGGAATCGTGATGTTGAAGCTGCTGGAAGGTCCGCAGACCCTCGGACGTGGCAAGGTCTTCTGGTCCAGCTTCCTTGTCGTGCTCGCGGGCGCGCTGACATATCCGCTGTTCGCTGATTCCTACGACGTTGGCAATTTCGCCTACTTTCTGATCTGGATCTTCATGGCGCTCGGCCTATGCTTGATGTGGGGTTATGGCGGCATGCTATCGTTCGGCCAGACCTTGTTCTTCGGCATCGCCGGCTACGGGTACGGCGTGCTCGCGATCAACATGGGCGGCGGCACAGCAACGATCGTCGCGCTCGTGCTCTCCGTGGTGCTCGCGATGATCGCGGCGGGCATCCTCGGCTACTTCATGATTTGGGGCGGTATCAATGGCATCTTCTTCGGCATCGTTACGCTGTCCGCAACGCTGGTGCTGGCCTTCTTCCTCGGCCAGACGGCTGGACCGGAATGGCATATCGGTCCGGCCCGGCTGAACGGCTTCAACGGCATGAAGGGCATGGACCCGCTGACTGTGGGTGAATTCTACATTGAGGGATCGGCGCTCTACTATGTCATGGTCGCGCTGATCGTGATCGTCTATCTCGCGCTGCGGATGCTGGTGAACTCGGGGATCGGCAACGTCATCGTGGCGACGCGCGAAAATCCGCAGCGTGCGGAAATGCTGGGCTATGACATCCGCAAATATCAGCTTCTGACATTCGTGATCGGCAGCGGCCTCGCTGGGCTGAGTGGTGCGCTGTACACATCCTGGGGGCAGTTCATCACACCGTCCAGCATCGGCTTGCCGGCTGCCGCGATGCCGATCGTCTGGGTCGCCTTCTCCGGGCGCAGCGATCTGACGGCGACGTTGGTCGGGTCGTTCCTGCTGCTGTTCGGCTTTCAGACCATCACCGTCTACAGCCAGCAGGCCGCGCTGGTGCTGATGGGGGCGTTGCTGCTCGCCACGGTGATGCTGGCGCCGCAGGGCTTCGTGCTCGGCATCGGCAAGCTCGTTGCGGACTGGTCGCGCGGACGACGTCGCGGTGACGGTGACGTCATCGCGGAGGCCGGTCGCTTGCAGTCGGAAGAGTCCTGATCATGGCGCTGGTCGAGGTCAAAGGCGTATCCAAGCGGTTCGGCGGATTGACCGCGGTCTCCGGCGTCGACCTCACGGTCAACGCCGGCGAGGTCCACTGCCTGATCGGTCCCAATGGCGCCGGCAAGAGCACGCTGTTCAAGCTGATCGTGGGTCTCTACCCCCCGACCGAGGGCAGCATCCTGTTCGACACCGTCGACATCACCAAGGAGCGTCCCTATGCGCGCGTGCAGCGGGGCATGAGCATCAAGATGCAAGCCCCGAGCGTGTTCAAGGAATTGCCCGTCCGACAGAACATCCAGACTGCGCTCCAGGAGCGATTGTCCGGCGCGGAACGCATCGCGGAGGAAAATCGCCTCATGACGCTGCTCAACCTCGCACCGGACAGCCACAAGCTCGCGGGCGCGCTGTCGCATGGCCAGCAGCAATGGCTCGAGATCGGGATGGCGCTCGCGCTCAAGCCGCACCTCCTGCTGCTGGATGAGCCGACGGCCGGCATGTCGCCGGAAGAAACCTACAAGACCGGCGAGCTGATCAAATCGTTCAATGCCGAGGGAATGACGGTGCTCGTCGTCGAGCACGACATGGCCTTCGTACGCCAGGTGGCCCAGCGCGTCACGGTGCTGCATCTCGGCAAGATCTTTGCGCGCGGCGATCTCGAGAGCGTCTTGCAGGACGAGAAGGTCGCGGAAATCTATCTCGGCAAGACCCATGCTCACTAAGCCCAATCCCACCGACCGGATGCTGGACGTATCGGAACTATGGGCCGGATATGGTGCGACGCCGATCCTGCAGGGAGTCACCATGTCGGTCGCGCGCGGCGAGATTGTCGGCGTGATCGGCCGCAACGGCGTCGGCAAATCGACCTTGATGCGGTGCCTGATCGGCCTGCTGCAGACGTGGCGCGGCACGATCCGCTTCATGGAGCAGGACGTCACGGCGCTGGAAGCCGATGCACGGGCGCGGGCCGGCTTCGGCTACATCCCGCAAGGGCGAGACGTGTTTCCACAGATGACCGTCGAGGAGAATCTTCAGGTCGGAGAGCTGATCGGCGGCCCCGGGGGCAAGAAGCTGCCGGAGCTCGTCTATGAGTATTTTCCTCGGCTGAAGGAGCGTCGCCGGCAGGCCGCGGGCACCATGTCGGGCGGCGAGCAGCAGCAGCTCGCCATCGGCCGGGCGCTGATCGGCAATCCGTCGCTCATGATCCTGGACGAGCCGTCCGAGGGCATCCAGCCGTCGATCGTCCAGCACATCTGCGAGGCGCTGCGATCGTTCCGCAACGAGCTCGGAACCACCATCATCTTCGTCGAGCAGAACCTCGACACGATCCTGGCGATCGCCGAGCGCTGCTACATCATGGAGAAGGGCAAGATTACGCAGTCGCTGGCAGGCGCCGAGGTCAACGAGGACAACGTCCGCGAACAGCTTCTGCTCTGAACGGCAGCATGCGTGTCTTGAAGTCGTCGATAGGGAGGAATGAACATGGATCTGGGACTCAGGGGAGCAAGGGTTCTTGTCACCGGCAGCACCAAGGGCATCGGCAGGGCGATCGCCGACACGTTTGCGGCCGAAGGCGCCAATGTCGGCATCTGCGCGCGCAACCAGACCGACGTCGACAACGCGGTCACCGCGATCAAGGCGAAGGGCGTCGCCGCCTTCGGCAGCTCGGTCGACGTTTCCAACGGCCCGGCGCTCAAGGCCTGGGTGGAGGATATGGCCTCCAGGCTCGGCGGCATCGACGTCGTCGTCGCCAATGTCAGCGCGTTGTCGATCGGGCAGGACGAGGAGAGCTGGGAGAAGGAGTTCTCCACCGACATGATGGGCACTGTGCGGCTGGTCAATGCGGCGATGCCGTATCTCGAGAAGAGCAACGCCGCCGCGATCGTCACCATCTCCAGCGTGTCGGGCCGCGAGATCGATTTCGCCAGCGGGCCCTATGGCACGTTCAAAGCCGCGATCATCCATTACACGCAAGGGCTCGCCTTCCAGCTTGCCGACAAGGGCATCCGCGCCAACTCGGTCTCGCCGGGCAATACTTATTTCGAGGGAGGCGTCTGGAACCAGATCAAGGATGGCAATCCCGAGCTGTACAAGACTGCACTTGCGCTGAACCCGACCGGCCGCATGGGCACGCCGCAGGAAATGGCGAACGGTGCGGTGTTCCTTGCCAGCAAGGCTGCAAGCTTCATCACGGGGACCAACCTCGTGGTTGATGGCGCGCTCACGCGCGGCGTGCAGTTCTAGGGCCGCGCGCATCGCGCTTTCTCCCCCCGCCTGCGGGGAGGATCGGCGAGAGGGTGTCTCCGCGTCGGGAATCCCCAAGAGGAGAAAGCCCTTATCCGCGCCGCGGCGCGACCTCTCCCGCGAGCGGGCGAGGTGCACCGAGTTTGTCGTTCAGTTGAGAATAACACCAAGAAGAAGAGCCTCCAATGTCCACCGATCCAATCCACTACAAGCAGATCACCGAACTCTCCGAACTGTTCCGCCGGGGTGAGCTCCTGCCGTCGAAGGTGACGGAGGCCATGCTGAGCCGGATCGAGAAGCTCGACGGCAGGTTTCACGGTTACGCACTCGTCCTCGCCGAGCGCGCCATGGCTCGGGCGAAAGTTTGTGACGCGGAGCTCGCGAAAGGGATCTGGCGCGGGCCGCTACACGGCGTGCCGATCGGGCTGAAGGATCTCTGCTACACCACCTTTGCGCCGACGGCGGGCGGCACCACGATCCACGCCAAGTTCGTCCCGTCCTTCAATGCGACGATCGTGGACCGGCTCGAGCATGCCGGCGCCGTTACGCTCGGCAAGCTGAAGATGACCGAGGGTGCCTACACCAGTCACCATCCGGACGATCAGGCGCCGCTCAATCCCTGGAACGTCGACTACTGGGTCGGCTCCTCCTCGAGCGGATCGGGCGTGGCGACCTCGGCGGGGCTCTGCTTCGGCTCGATCGGTAGCGACACAGGCGGCTCGATCCGGTTTCCGTCCGCGACCTGCGGGCTGACCGGCATCAAGCCGACCTGGGGACGCGTCAGCCGTCACGGCATCTTTCCCCTGGCGGACTCGCTCGACCATGTCGGGCCGATGTGTCGAAGCGCAGCCGATGCGGCCGCCATGCTTGGCGTGATCGCGGGAGCGGATGTCAACGACCCGACGGCGCTGCAGGCGCCGGTGCCGAACTATCTAGCCGCGATCGGAGACGGCATTCGAGGCTTACGGATCGGCATGGACCGCAGCTACACCCAGGATGGGATCGATCCGCAGGTGGTCGCCGCGCTGCTGGACGCCGAGCGGACGCTTGCGGCCTTGGGGGCCGACATCCGCGAGGTCAAGTTTCCGGCCTATGAGAAGCTCGTGAGCATGTGGATTCCGATGTGCTCGATTGAGACCGCGGAGGCGCATCTCGAGACCTATCCGTCGCGGAAGTCGGAATACGGCCCCGATCTGGCGCAGCTGATCGAGCAGGGGAGGTCAATGAGCGGCGTCGAGATCGCGCAGATCCATCACGAGCGCCTGAAGTTCTGCGGCAGCCTCTCCGCGTTGTTCCGTGACGTCGACCTGCTGCTCATTCCCACCATGCCCGTGCCGATCCCGACGCTAACCAAGATGGGGGAATACGGCGCAGATCCGAGTGTGCTGCTCAGCATCCTGCGCTTCACCGCGGTGTTCGACTTTTCCGGCAGCCCGACGATCACGCTGCCGAACGGCATAGCATCGGACGCCCTACCGCTCAGCATGCAACTGGTCGGCCCTCATCTGTCCGAGGATGTGCTCGCCCGCTCCGGGCATGCCTTCCAATCGGTGACGGACTGGCACACCCGGCGTGCTCTGATGGATTGAACCTATGTCGGCCCGGCTCAGGGGCCGAACCATCGCTTACCGCATCACTGACGGTATTTTGAATGATACTGTGGCAGTTCAAGAAGTGGCGATTTCCGCCACCTCTGTAAACTATTCGTCGATCGTCTCCGACAGGTAGCGATATCGCCGGTACTTCGAACAGCGCAAATTATCCTGTGAATTCGAGATCGAAAAATTGCAGCGGATTATACCATCGGGATATGTCCGTCAGATGTGGAGATTTGTGCTTGTAGAACAAGGACGAAACGTCCTGCTCAACAATCGAGTGGGAGTAGTGTGGTCGTCGGCGGCTGCCGCGCAATTTGGCGTGGTTTGGCGAGAATGTTCGCACTTCCTCTCAAGCAATCGGGCGCACTCGCGGCGGCGAGTTCAGTTTGCCCATCACTCATGTTGATCTTGGCGATTGCTTGGGACTTTCAGTGGTCCATACGAACCGTACCCTGCAAGCTCTACGCGGGGAACGGTTGGTCGAAGCGGACAAATCCGGCTTCAACTTGCTCGACCAGGAACGCTTGGAAGAGCTGGCAGGGTTTGATCGGACCTATCTCCATCTGACGCCAAGCCGCTAGAAAACTCAGAGCCTCACAGCCTATGAGGCCAATCAGGAAAGTAAGGCCGCCCTCAGTGGGCGACCTCTTTGAGAAACTTTAAAAGCAGCGCCGCTCGTGGCCCATCGTCGGTTGGCGCACTGCAACGGCAGGTCCTGAGCAAGCGGAGGCGCTAATTTGCTGTTATGCACCGTTGATACTTCGCGCTGCGGCTGCTGACGCCGCGAGGACCTGCTGACGCTCCGTTAGGAACCTGCTCTCAGTGCTTGGTTTGTTGTCTCGCTCGCTCATCCGAGCTGGCGGAGCGGCCCCGGCCTATAACCTCCAGCCCCCTGAAGCCGGGGCCGTTTTCCTCCGTCCGGGTGGGCCCGCTTACGGCCACAGTGGCCAATAAACCGATGGAGTGGTGCCCTGAAGAACCATCCTGTTGATCCCGGACGTTGGGAGGAATCCGATGAGGTCGCTTGTCCAGAAAGCTCGATCATGGCCTTGGCTGCCGAGGACGAGCTAGAAGCTTTGCGGATTGGGAAAAAAATGGCGGCCATGCTCAACAAGGCAATTGCCGTCAGAGCTGCCGACGGCAGGGTATTGGCGAGGCTGCAGCCGCCAAGATCGACCATTCGCGGACCTAGACAGGAAGGCCGAACGCGCTACCGCGGCGTAAGCTGATGCGTTCGCACAACGGGCATCGTTGCGCCGGTGTCGTATTGTTCACTTGCGATCCGCTCAATCGTCGAGCGATGCCTCTTGAACGTCTCGATAACGTCGTTTGGACTGGTTCCGTCTGCCGCAGCGCGATCCCGCAGCGCGGCGATATCCACTCTACAATCGATGCGGTCGTCACCCGCGAGCATCGCGAAGAACAACGCTTCATTGTTCGCGGCATCGAACTCGCCAGATGGATCAGAGGTAAAGGGGCATCTCGGGAAGTCCGTCGCTCAGTTTTCGATAAATGGCGGCTCAGCCGGGAATGAAGCCTCACTCCCAACGCAGCGCTAAGCCTTCAGCCCAAAGAACGGCCCCACGCCAAGGTGGCACGACCTAGGGCTGAGGCCGCTCCCGGCTACAAACGATAGCCTCATGCGTCTGAACGCATGCAGAACCAAGAGTGGCTGATGGGTTTCGTTCCTACTCTCCGCTGGCGTGCTCCTTGTGGGCGCCCCTTGCCAGCTTCTCGTACCGGCAGGGCCGGAGCACGGCCGGACCATTCCATTCTGATGTCCCCAGTCAAGCACACAGCGCACGGTTTCTCATCTCCACGAGGACTCATCGTGAAGTTCTTGTGCCGATGGATCGTGCAGAGGAGAAGGCGGGACTCAAAGAGGTCGGTGAACAGGCTCTGATGCGCGGGTTGGATACCGCATTTCCGTTTTTTCGTCTGGGGCTGTCCCTGGTCTAGCGTCGGGCGTCGATCGGATGATCGGCCACATAATGGATTTCAGGATTTCCCCTGCCGTGGTCCCGCCTTCACTTCTGCACGATTATGTCTGCGACTGCCCCTGATCTTGATTGCAACAAAGGGGGCTGTGGGCCGGTCGAGCGCACCTCACGACTCGAGCGGTCCACAGCCCCCAACGATGTCACGCCTGTCGAGGTGGCATGAGCTCGCGATTGATCCCCCAAATGAAGGCGGATAGCTCTCGGGCAATCGCCGTGACGATTACGGTTCGCCGCTTGCCCTTCCGCTCGAGTGAGCGGAAGCGTCCGCACAGCCTGGTTTGCGCTTTCCACGCAATCTCGCGCGCGACTCTCGGTGCGGCCTCCACCTTTGGCTGCTTGTCTCGGCTCACGCGCGGCGGATATCGATAGCTCCAGGCCGCCTCTACAAGAATACGTCGCGCCCGCCCATTACCGGCTTTGGTGATGCCGCCTCGCTTGACTTGGTCGCCAGTCGAGTTTTCTGTGGGCACCAGACCCAGATAGCCCATCAACTCGCGCGGATTTTGAAAGCGGGATAGATCACCGATCTCAGCCAGCACCCCCGCAGCCGCAATGAGATCAATCCCACGCACCGCCTGCAGGGCCGACACAACCTCGGCGAGCGACCACTCGGGTACTACCTCGCGGATGGCATCTTCCAAACGCTCCAGCCGCTCACTTTCCTGGCGTATCCCCTCAAGTAACTCTTCGAATGCGATGCGCTGCTCGCGATGCTCGAGCTTCTGCGACATGAGCCATCTCATGTGGGCTGGTCCCCACGTTGTCTTGCCCGGATAGATGCGTCCCAGCCGCAGCATCAATGACGAGATCTGTTGACGCTTGCCCTGGAGGTCCTTCTTCACTGCTTGACGGGCGCGCGAGAGATCGCGCATAGCCTCATGGCGCTCGTCCGGCACCCACACCGCCGTGAGCTCGTCCGCGCGCAACAGCTTGGCGAGGCTTACCGCATCGCGCCGGTTCGTCTTCACTCGATCGCCGGCCTTCTTCGGAACGAGCGAGGGGGCCACCACCAGGCAGTCATGGCCGAGGCTCTTGAGCAGTCTGTAGAGACCGTATCCTGTTGGCCCTGCTTCGTAGCAAAACGTCAACTGACAGCATTTCGCTGCAAGCTTTGCCACCAGCTTTCGGATCGCTGCCTCCGTGGCAGGAAACTCCCCGAGATATCGTACCTCGCCGCCACGGCCGCCATCGGCAATGGCTATAGCATTGCGCGATTTTGACGTATCGATTCCGACAAAGACCTCGGTATGATGACCCACGACTCGCCCTCCTTGTTTGAGGCTCTACCCGGTCCATCCGGGCAACCCTCGTCGCAACATCGAGGGTGAGTCGCCTCATTTTGTGGGGGGACATACAGTCTAGCGGAAGTCGCAGACGAAGACGGGACGAACTTCTGGTACGGACGCCAGCCTGCAAATCCGACGGCGGCGCAAATGCGAAGCGCCGCTGCGGCGTCTACTAGGGCGACCTTCGCATACACCAGAGGATTGCGTTCGTGAGGATTCGCTGGTAGCGGCCATCCTGCCAAACTGACGGCTCGTGGCCCAGCGCCGAATAGAATACTCGTCCCTCGCCATAGAATCGGGTCCAAGTGAGAGGCCAGCCATAGAATCGTTGATGTACGCCGGTCTTGCCAAGGTCAACCGAGCTCGGGTCGAGGCGCAGGAGCACGCGTGCTCCACGAGAAGTCGCTGATCTGGTAGATCTCGTCCTCGACTTGCAACGAATTCCCGAGAAACGCCACTAGGGGATCGCGAGGATCAACCACCTCGATCTTCACGGCCTGATGCCAAGGATGACCATTGAAATAGCCGCCGACCAGATCGAGATAGTCCGGCCAACTGTAGAAGGTGTCCGCCGCCGAATGAATAACCAGGAACCCGCGGCCAGAGCGTACAAAGTTGAGAAGAGCTCTCTTTTGCGCGGCGCTCATTGGAAGTTCTCCGGTTGTGTAGAACATCACCGCCGCGTAGCGCTCGAGGTTTTCGGTAGAAAATTCGGACGTGTCTTCCGTTGCAATGACTTCAAAGACACCCGAATTGCTTCCGAGCTGGGTCAGGATGACCTTGGAAAGCGGTATGACATCATGCCGGTAGCCAGCGGAGTATGTGAAATAGAGGATGCGCTCTGGCGGACGCTCCGCATGCGCGCCGAGTGGTCGGATCGCCGCCGCGCCGCCGAGAAGCTCGATGAAGTCACGTCGCCTCACAGTGGCCTCCGCCACAAGCATGTGTTGAAGAAGCCTTGCGCAGATCACCCCAGCGCCGGCCGTGTCGGCCTAGAAGTCACATCTGAGGGTGGCTGATCCTGGTATCGCCCGGCAGATCGTGGAGTTTGAATCACAGATCCTGCAACAACATCTTTGCATCAACAACATCAGGTGAATCAAACCCTTCTTTGAACCAGCCGTAGGTAGGTGCTAACAGGTCTTTGGCTTCGGTGCGGCGCCCCTGGTCACGCCACAACCGCGCCAGGCTGATGGCGGCTCGAAGCTCAAATGATTTCGCTTTCTGATCTCGCGCAATTGCAAGAGCTTTTTGAAAGAGCATCTCGACCTCCACTGGGGCGGTCCCCTGATTACGCCGGAGCTCGCCCTCGATCCGATCAAGCTCGGCTGCCCACATGTGTTCCTGAGTGCGGGCCCTGAGGTCATTAGCTTCCGCGATGGCGACCAAGCCCTCGTCGATACGGTCTTGTCGTAGATAACTCTCCGCCAGCATGATCAAGTAGCGGATCTGATACCAGCTAACGCCCATGGCCAATCGCTCTGTGGCGCTGCGCCGCATCAGCGCCAGGCCGACTTCACCATCTCCCGCTTGGGACATGGTCCACCCCTGAAGGATCAGTCCGCTCAGCCTGAAGTATCGCAGGTCATGCTGATCGGCTAGATCCACGATCGTGTCGGCATAGCCGCGTACGGAGGCAACGTTGAATAGCAATTCGTCCAGACCGGCGCCGGCGTAAATCTTAACGTGAGTGTTGAGAACGGCCTGATTCAGTTCGGCTGCATAATCCAGCGCCGCTTGCTGCCAGGTCCGGGCTCGTTTGGGAAACCCCAGAACCCAATCAAGGATCGGCAGATATGCGATCGCATAGAACTTCGGGTCCCAAATGTAGTGCACCGGCGGCGGTCGATGTCGGCTGGTGACATAGACGCGGAGAATGGTCTCGAAATCGGACCTGGCCTGTTCAAATTCCCCGAAGTAGAGCGCGGTAAGTCCTGAAAGACGGTAGCCAGCCAGCTCCAGCATTTCATCGTGCATTTCCCGGGCCCTGCGCTGTGTCTCGGCGGTCAGTTCGCGCAGTTTGTCATGGTCGCCGCGTACGCAGTGAAAGGTCCACTGGCCACTGAGAGTCGAGAACAAGGCGTCAGCGTCTCCAAGGCGTGCGCCGAGTTCACGCGCCCGCCTGAATGCTATTCCGGTTTCCGGAGCAGCGTAGCCGTGGACCGCGGTCAGTGGTGTTCCGATCGCGCTTTGAACGATTAGCTCCTGTCGATCCCGGTCGGGACTGTCGGGCAGCATCTTTAGCGACTCGAGCGCTCTGGAGAGGTGTCTGATGGCTTCCAAGTTGGCGGACCGCTCTGCCGCTTGCCTTCCTGCTTTGAGCCAGTAGGCCGCAGCGCGGTCGGGACGCTGAGCTTCGGAGAAGTGACGCCCCAAAACCTCCGGCTCGCGCTCCGCTTGATCGAAAAACTGCGTTTCGAGCACCTCGGCAATTCGGGCATGTAGTTGTTGCCGTGTACGGCGCAAGAGCGTGCCGTAGGCGGCATCCTGCACGAGCGCATGCTTGAATAGGTATGACGAGTCGGGCGGCGTGCCACGGCAGAAGACCAGGCCGGAAGCAATGATTTGCTTTAAGCCGGCGCGTAATGCAGCCTCCGAATCCGAGGAGACCGCCGCGAGTACCTCGTATGAAAACTCTCGTCCGATCGCCGCGCCAATCTGAGCGAGGTCTTTGCCCGGACCTAGCCGATCGAGCCGGGCCATCAGCGACGCATGCAGGCTGGCGGGCACGCTACGCGACGGAACCATCGACAACGCGCTCGCCGCCGCGGGTCCCTCAATGCCAGCTTCCAACACCGCTTTCGTCAACTCCTCGACGAACAGAGGCACGCCGTCGGTGCGGTCTATTATCTCACCGACCATCTCGGGAGGCATCCGGTCTCCAGCGATCGCCTCGATCAGCGCCGCGCCGTTGCGTTGGCCAAGCCGACCCAAAGCCATCACCGAGACATGCGGCTCACCGACCCACGGCGGATGGAACTCCGGCCGAAACGTTATGAGAAGCAACACCGGCACCTTCTGAACCAGCTCGATGTTGCGGTGGAGCAAGTCGAGGCTGGTCGGATCAGCCCAATGTACGTCTTCGAAAATCTGCAGAATTGGTTGGTGTTGGGCGAGACCTTTGAGCTGACGTATGAGCGCATCGATCGTGCGCTGACGGCGCTGCTGCGGGCTTAGCTGGAGCCCAGTATGTTGTCCTACGTCGGGCAGTGATAACAAGCCCCCGACAAGCCGATAGTCGTCCGGCTGAGCCGATCCTTGCGAGAGCAGCGCACCGAGCTTGTTGATCTTCACATGCGCATCGTCATCGCGCTGCAAGTGGGCAGCTCGCTCGAGCTGCTTTATAAGGGGATAGAAGGCGGTGTCCGTGTGGTGAGGTGAACAAAAATAACGTAAGCGGGTGTGCGGTTCCTGGCCTATCCGTTCGATCATCGTTGCCGCGAGACGCGACTTGCCTATGCCTGGCTCGCCGGAAATCAGCACCACCTGTCCGTCACCGGTCTTGGCCTTTGCCCAACGGCGGAGCAGCAGTTCCATCTCCTCGTCGCGACCAACGAGTGGCGCAAGGGCCGCGGTGTGGAGCGCCTCGAATCGACTCTCGACCGCACTCGTCCCGATGACCTCATAAGCACGAACTGACGCCGAAAACCCCTTGAGAGGAGCTTCTCCAAGATCACGGTAGTCGAACAATTCACCGACTAAAATGCGCGTGCTTGGCTCGATGACGACAGTGCCGGCGTCTGCGAGCGTTTGTAATCGCGCAGCGAGATTGGGCGTTTCTCCGACAATTCCACGCTCCTGAGACTCGTTCTCACCAATCAGATCTCCGACAACTACGAGGCCCGTGGCTACACCAACTCGTACTTGAAGTCGGTCAGGTGCTTCGACATCTTTTATCGCCATGATGATGGCTAAGGCGGCCTGTACCGCCCTCTCTGCATCATCTTCATGTGCCTGCGGATATCCGAAATAGATGAGCACGCCATCGCCCATGTACTTCGCCACGAAACCATCCCAAGAGGCGACCGTAACCGCGACGCAACGGTGATAGGCGCCGATGACATCTCGCAGGTCTTCAGGGTCCAGACGAGCGGCGAGCGCGGTCGAGCCGACGAGGTCGCAAAACATAACGGTGACCTGCCGACGCTCCGCCGAGACTGTGGTCAGCCCGGATTTCGTTAGCGTGGACGACGACGACGCCGCGCACGTGGTCGTAGCGTCAGTGAGCAGCCCGCTACCGCATTTCCCACAGAACTTCGCTTGCGGTGGATTAATGTTTTCACAAGTCGGGCACGCGACCGAGACCAATGCCCCGCATTCAATGCAGAACTTGCTGCCCTCTGGAACGGTAGTTCTACAGCTCGAGCACTCCATACACGACACCCGAATTTCAGAGGTCGTCGGTCGTCACGCTATGGCTGACGCGGGCAGAATGCTTGTTGCTCTGCTCGGGCCCAGTCAGGCCAGCAATCAAGACGTTTAGGCGAAGTGTGCAGCTTGATCTTCAGGCTGCCCTCACTCTGCCGCTCAAACATATGCGTCGCGAGGCCGCCCCATGGCTGATCTTTCCCACTGGCGTCCTTGCCTTTGGCAGACCACTTGGCTGCACCGAAGAGTAGCGTGCCGCTCGCATGCGCCTCAATTACTTCCAGCTTATGGCCCGTCGCGCCTCCCGCGAAAAAGGCCGCTAAAGAATTGTTCTACGCCGGCCCGTCCTTTGACAAGTTCATGGCTGGGCGGAAGAAAGAGTGCGTCGTCGACATAGTCTCCTTTGCCGAAGGCAGCGTCAAACGCAGCGTACGCGCTCTTGACGTCTTCTTCAGCTGACCCAGCAAGAGATGTCGTGACTAACCCAGCAGATGATTAGAATGACAGCAACCCAAATGGAACGGATCGGTGCCATTTCTTTCCTCCACAGCGCTGTCGGCCGGCTTCCCGCCCATGTTCAAACGCCAAGAGTACGGACCAATTCAAGATTCGTTTATGGGAGAGAACGGTGACCTTTCCGAGATCTTCCCAGTCTGCGTCGTCGTCATCTCGGCGTCAATCGCGTAAGCAAATGGTATGGCATACTGACGCAACCCTTATAGACGCGACGCTAGAGTTAGCGGAGTGCGTTCAACCCGCGCGAGTGATACGAGCAAAGAACGGTCGCACAAGTGCGATTATGCGCTGAGGCACTTCCGCTTCGGGCCCATCTCGGACATCCTGACCGGAGCCCATGATGTGCATTCCCGGAAGTAAGCAGCCGGGACGCCGAAGGCCGCTCGTGACCCACTCTAGACGTCAGATGCGTCAGGACCGCCTTCCCCTTGAGAGCGCAGCAGCGCCGCGGCAGGTGGTCGCCTGCGGACAGCAGCGCGCGAGATCAATAAGCCGTTGCTAGAAAAAATGTGCGAAGGGGAGGCGGATGTGTCACTTCGCCAAGATTGGCATCCAGCCATACGCCATTCCTACGGCCTTACCACGCCGCCCTCATCGGAAACGCGCCACGCTGCCACGCCGAAACATAGCGTTAGCATCAAGTTGGTCAGCAATAGCAGGACTGAGAAAAAGTGGCTCACACGCGCACCCGGAGCCGAACGTCCCCCCAGTACGCATACAGGTGGATGATTCGAAAACTGCAGCTGCGCTGACCTAGTCGCTTTTTCAGAGGTCGTAAAAAATGCTGGATCAACAGCTTCGAACCGGGGAGCGCAGCCCTCGCGCGGTTCGTGCGGCGCCGGGGACCTCGCGCCGCGCTGATCATAGCTAAGCGGCACGGCAGGAGCTATTATCTCGTCCTTCTCGCTCGGGATCAGTCGCTTTCAGGAGTCTCGCAGTGATAACAATCTTACAAGGAATGCTCCTCGCCACCACGGTTCTCGCTGGTGCTGCTAGTGGGGCACGCGCAGCGGGTGGCTGTGGCGAGGGCTGTCATAGGACAAGCGGTGGGGCATGTGTCGTTGACGGCTGGGGCACGGGAGCCAAGGTTCGGAACGAATGCCCGGCGACCTCTCGCCCCCGTCTACGCTGCGGCGGCGGGGATTTCATCAAACAGGCGTGCTTCCAAAATAACCGCGGCTGGTTCTGATCTGGCGCGCCATTTAGGCGCGGCTGTACACAGCGCAATCTGATCTCAGTGCGCGGCCTCAGCGCGGGTACGAACGAGTTCAGTGGAACAGCTTGGTCCTCATCTCGGCCAGTGCGTTGCTTCATGGCCCGCTGTCGGCGCAGTCGCGACGGGCTCGGTTTCCGTCCTTGGGATCAGGTGCGGACCTCCGAGCACGGGAGCCGCATTAGCGCTGGACTTCTATGATGGTTGTGCGGCCCCGCCGCCGGCTTACAGCATCGACTGCGGGCTAGCCGTCTTGGCAAGGGATACCGAAGTTGTCACAAGTGAGGGCGAATGACTCTTTTGCCTTTACATCCTCGAAGCAAAAACGAGCTCCGACTTCCGCGCGATCGATCCACCAATCGGCGTTATTGCTTTTAGCGATGCGGGAGGCTTCGCCGCGTAAAAGATCTAATTGTCTTCCGGCAGCACGTACGATCAGGAAATTTTGTTTGGGCACAGTACTGTCCTCTATTGGCAATCGAGCTATCGCCGAAAGTTGGTGACGGCGAGAATCGGAAAGGCGGCATATCGTGGGGGTGCTTGACGCCTCCACTTCTCCACCGAAGGAGCGATATGCCG